>NZ_JACJVN010000034.1:0-23492 GCF_014212015.1 Cohnella lubricantis
TGCCTCCGCTGCAGCGGAGGGCGGCTACGCAGCCGCAAGCGCGGCTTCGTCCGCAGCCGCTGCCGGCCGCGCGCCGGCAGCCCCGATCATGCCGGCCGCGTTCGATCCGAACGCGCCGATGCGCCATCGCCATTCGCCGGCGGTGCAGAAGCTCGCCGACGAGCACAGCATCGACCTAAGCCGCGTGCAGGGCACCGGCATGGGCGGCCGCATCACCCGCAAGGACGTGCTGGCCGCGGCGCAAGCCGGAACCGCAGGCTTCGCTGCTGCGATCGCGCCGGCAGCGGCACAGGCACAGGCGCAAGAGCCGGTCAAAGCGCCGATGGACCCGAAGGTGCCCGTTCGCACGAGCGGCTTGCACCTGTCCGAGACGCCGCGGATTCCGACTGTCGAGTCGGAAGGCCATGAATTGCCGGGACGCGGCGAATACTTCATCGACGTGACGCCTGTGCGCAACACGATCGCTTCGAAGATGCGCCTCAGCTCCACGGAGATTCCGCATGGCTGGATGATGATCGAGGTCGACGTGACGAATCTTGTTCTGCTGCGCAACAAGCTGAAGGACGAATTCATGAAGCAGGAAGGCATCAACCTGACCTATATGCCGTTCCTATGCAAGGCTACCGTGAATGCCATCAAGGATTACCCGATCATGAACTCCGTCTGGGCGACCGATAAGATCATCGTGAAGCGCGATATCAATCTCTCGCTCGCCGTCGGCACGGAGGAGTCCGTCATCACGCCGGTCATCCGCAACGCGGACCAGAAGAACATCGCCGGCCTCGCTCATGAGATTCACGATCTGGCAACCCGCACGCGCGAAGGCAAGATCAAGCTGAACGACTTGCAGGGCGGCACGTTCACCGTGAATAACACAGGTGCGTTCGGTTCCATCCTGTCGCAGCCGATTATCAATTATCCGCAGGCGGCAATCATGACATTCGAGTCAATCGTGAAGAAGCCGGTCGTCATCAACGACATGATCGGCGTCCGTTCGATGGTCAACATTTGCTTGTCGCTCGACCACCGCATTCTCGACGGCGTCATCTGCGGGCGATTCCTGCAGCGCGTCAAGGAGAATTTGGAGAGCTACAATCTCGATACGAAGGTTTATTGATTCCTAAGAGGATACTAGCTGCCCTGTCAGAACCCCCGTCCGGCGTCTTGCGCCGTGCGGTTTTTTTGTCTTTCGGCCGATTCGGCGAACGAACGGCAGCCGCGGATAAAATTGGAATCGCAGCGGGACACTAGGACGTGCGATGGGGCATTCGCGCATGAGTCTCCCGCTTGGTCTTCCTCCGTCGTCTCATGACCGCATAGAACCAGGCGACGATCGGCGCGAGCAGATTGCCCCCGAGTACGAGGTAGACCATCGTCCACATGAACCACTCGGTGTTGAGAATGGATCTATACAGCCAGGAATGATAGAAAATCACGCTGCCGCCTCCGTTCGCTTTGATACCCTGACAGATAGATAGAGTATCCGCTGCTTGCCGGTCTATACGAAGAGAGGGGGAGACGCCATGCCGGCTATCCGGGAACTGTTGCTGGAAGCCTTCCAGCCAAGCTTGAAGGACAATGAGGCTCTCGTTGACGCTATATTGGGCTCCAGCGCGGACTTGAAGAAGCGCAAGTTCGCGCTTGGCGGCGACACGGCTGTCTCCGGCTTGCTCTATTACGTCGCGGGGCTGGCCGATTCGAAAGTCGTGGAGCTGATTCTTCGGGCGTTAGTCGTGCAATATCGGGAGTCGCATCGGGAGAAGGAAGGACCGGAGACGGCCGACGACATCGTGACGGGGTTGCTCTCGAATGCGTCTGCCAAGTCCTGCTCCAAAGCGGAAGAAGCGATCACGAGCGTCTTGACCGGCGATACGCTCGTTATGATCGAAGGGGTAGGCGAAGCGATCGTTGTCGTCTCCAGAGGCTGGGAGGACCGAAGCATTGAGGAGCCGGTCGCTGAGAATAACGTCCGGGGGCCGCGCGACGGATTCACCGAGAGCATTCGCACCAATACGGCGCATGTCCGCCGGCGCCTGCGGGACCCTCGGCTTCGGTTCGACGAGATGGTCGTCGGCGAGCGGTCGAAGACGGACGTCAACATCGCTTATATTGAGGACCTCGTGAAGGAGGGGCTCGTCGAAGAGGTGAAGCGGCGGATCGGCCGCATCCGGATCGATGCGGTACTCGAGAGCAGCTATATCGAAGAGTTGATCGAGGACGAGCCGTTATCCCCGTTGAACACGGTGCAGAACACGGAACGGCCCGACAAGGTCGCCTCTGCGCTTCTGGAGGGGCGGGTGGCGATCTTCATCGACAACACGCCGTCCGTACTTCTGGTTCCGACGTTCTTCTGGCAGTACATTCAGGCGTCTGACGATTATTACAACCATTACTGGGTCGGGACGTTCTACCGCATCGTACGTTATGTTGCCCTTATCATCAGCTTGGTGCTGCCTTCGATCTATGTCATGCTCATCTCGTTCCACCACGAGATGATTCCGACCTCTCTCGCGTTAACGATTGCCTCCGGACGGGAAGTCGTACCCTTCCCCGTTCTGCTCGAAGCGCTGCTGATGGAATTGGCGTTCGAGCTGATGCGGGAAGCGGGGATTCGGATGCCGAAGCCGATTGGGCAAGCGGTTAGCATCGTCGGCTCGCTCATCATCGGGCAAGCGGCCGTTCAAGCCGGCATCGTGTCGCCTTTCATGGTCATTATCGTAGCGATCACCGGCATCTCTTCGTTCGCGATTCCGAGCTATTCTTCCTCGCTCGCGATTCGAATCATCCGGTTCCCGCTGCTGATCGCTTCCGGCACGCTCGGGCTTCTCGGCTTCGCCACGGTATTCTTCGCTTTGATGCTGCACGCGCTCTCGATCCGGTCATTCGGCGAATCCTATCTGGCGCCAGCCAGTCCGTTCCGCGCCCGCGACCAGCGCGACATGGTGCTGCGGATGCCGATGTGGATGCTGGATGGACGGCCGAACTTCGCTCAAGACGAAGACCGCATCGGCGGACGTCAGCGGCCGAAGCCGCCGACGCCAACGGAGAAAGGATAAGGATCATGCGCAACTTCGCTCTGTTCATCATGTTGTCGCTGCTGGCGGCGACGACTTCCTCGTGTATGGGTCTGCGGCAAATCAACGAGCTTGCCATCGTGTCGGCGGTAGGGCTCGATGTCGGCGAGAAGCCCGGCAGCGTGAAGCTGTCCGCGCAGATTATGCGGCCTGCGGATGTGCGCGGGCAGACCGGCGCGCCGTCCGGCGGCACTGGCGAGCCGATCTATTCGGTCAGCGCTGAAGGCGACAGCATCTTCGATGCGATTCGCAACTTGGGGCGGTTCACTTCCAGGCGCGTCTATTGGGCTCACAATTTCCTCATCGTCATGCACGAGAATTACGCTAGAAGAGGCATCGGGGACATGGTGGACTTCTTCACCCGCAACCGCGAGCTGAGAATGAACACATGGGTGGCGGTCACCCCGGATTCGCCGGACGAGCTGATCTCGACCATTACCGGCATTGAAGTCGTGCCGGGCGAAGCGGTGGATCGGCTGTTCCGCTACAACATGGTGACGGGATTAGCGGTCGGCAGCAACATGATGAATCTGGAGGAGCAATTCTTAAGCTCATCTGCCCAGCCGGTCATCGCGAAGCTGCAGCTTATGCCGCGAGGCATCTCTAACAAGAAGCCGGAGGAGCACGGCTCGCTTAAGCAGGTTGAACTGACAGGGGCAGCCGCATTCCGGGAGGACCGCATGGTCGGCTGGCTCTCTCCGGAAGAGACGCGCGGATTGCTGTTCTTCGTGCATGATTACCTTAGCGGCGTCGAGCCGGTCTCTTGTCCGAATAACGGCAGCATGGCGACGCTCGAATTCAAGCAAGCGCGCTTAAGCGTATATCCATCCGTCCGTGACAAGGAACCAGAGTTCCGAATCCGGCTCTCGACTGAAGCGGACATCGTGGAGAATGGCTGCGGCATCTCGCTTGCGGCGTACCGGCGGGAGCTGGAAGGCGAATTGTCGGACGCGCTGCGGGCGAAGATCGTTGCGGTCCTGAAGAAGGCTCAGAAGGACTATCGCACCGATATTTTGAAGCTGGGCGATCGGCTGCGCAACCGCTATCCGATCGAATGGAGCCGGCTGCGGGGCCGCTGGACCGATGCGTTCTCGGAAGCGGAGATGAAGGTCGAGGTCAAGACAACGATCAAGAGCACGGCGCTGCGAACGTCGAGAAGGGATATCCATTGAATAGAATCCGACTATCGAACGGCATGTTCATGGCGATGATCGTGAATATGATCTACGCCAAAGCAATTGGCGTTACTCAAGGAACGATATCGCGTCTCATCGGACAGGACATGTGGATCGCGACGCTGCTCGGGACGCTGCAAGGTCTGCTCATCATCTATGTCCTCCATTGGGCTATGCGCCGCCTTCCCGGCCGCCGGATTACCGACTTGCCTTCGCTTGGCGACGCCCTGCTGGGCCGCTGGTTCGGGCATCTCACGGCGCTGATCCTCGTCGGATTCTTCCTGGCGGGATTCGGTCCGATCATGATCACGTTCGTGTATCATTTGAAGGATTATTTCCTACCCGAGGTACCGCTGGCCATCTTTATTGTCTCCGGCTTGGCCGTCGGCGCGATCGGCTGCTATTACGGCTTGGAAGTGATGGGGCGATTAGCGCTTCTGGGCATCTTGTTTATCTTCTTGCTTAATCTGCTTATCGTCATCGGGTCGATCGATGAATTTGACATTCTAAATATGCTGCCTGTATTGGAGCATGGCTTGCCGAATGCGCTGTTCGCCAGCGTCCACTTCGACGCGGATTGGGCGCTGGCGGCGATGATGGCGGCGCTGGTGCTTCCGCATGCCCAAGACGGCCTCGTGCGCGGCGGGCGATTCGGAGCGGCTGGCATCGCAGCGGGAGGTGTCGCGATTATGATCTGGTCGATCTTGGAGCCTGCTGTGTTGTCGGCGGAGGTGAGCAGCCAGTACACGGTCTCGTGCATGAAGCTGGCGCGCAACGCGCACGTCGGTACCTTCCTTCAGCGCTATGAGATGATTATGATCGCTCTCTATTCGGTGCCGGTTCTGTTCGAGATCATGTTCACGCTCTATGCAGTATCGGCTTGCAGTACCCGGCTGTTCCATCTGAAGAGCGATAAAGCCGCCATCCTTCCCTCTGCGATCGCGCTCGGAGCATTCGGTTATTGGATCGTCGAGGACCACTTCCGGGCGATTCGCTTCCTGGAGAACATCTGGCCGTGGATAGCGCTTCCAGTCGCGGCCGGGCTTCCGCTGCTCATGCTCCTTCTGCGTCTTCTTCTGCAGAAGCGAACTGAACGGGCTGCGCCTTACCCGGAGGAGGGTTGAGGAGGTTTGCGGGTCCCGCGTGTGATAAGCTACAATAAGAAGGCAATATGAGGAAGCGTACATTCGGAGAGGGGGAGCTAGCGATGCGCCTATTGGAGACAGCGTACATGTCACGGGTGGATTACGGCGAAGCGTGGGAGCTCCAGAAGCAACTGGTGCAGGAGATCGATCGTGAGGAGCGTCCGGATTCGCTTCTGCTGCTGGAGCACCCGCCTACATATACAATCGGGACGGACCGCCACCCGGAGCATTTGCTCTATGGACCGGAGGAGCTTCGGCGGCGGGGGATTCAAGTGTTCCAGATCGACCGGGGGGGCGACATTACGTATCACGGTCCAGGCCAGCTAGTCGGCTATCCGCTGATTTATCTTGCGGCGGAAGGATTGGATCTGCACGCTTATTTGCGTTCGTTGGAAGAAGCGATTATCAGCCTGCTGGCTGAATTCGGCATTGTGGGCGGGCGCAAACCCGAATATACAGGCGTATGGGTAGACGACGAGAAGATCGCCGCCATCGGCGTGAAGTTCAATCGGGCGCGTACGCGCAAAGGCTTCGTGACGAGCCACGGCTTTGCGCTGAACGTGAAGCGGAACGTCGAGCAGGAAGGTTTTCGAGGCATCATTCCTTGCGGCATTACCGAATACGGCGTGACCTCGCTGGAGAAGCTGACCGGCAGCGACCAGAGCGTCGAAGAGATCGCCGATCGGCTGCTGCCGCACTTCGTTCGGGTGTTCGGCTATGAGAAGACGGCTACTCAATCAGAGATCCGATCGAGGCAAGCGCGGTAGTCGCCAGCAAGGCGAACAGCATGATATAGACCACAATCTTGAAAAGACGGTTGTTCATCGTATCATTCATTCCTTTGTACATAAATTGAAGATGGACAGACTGCGATTCTATTGTAACGCATTTGGACGAAGGAGAGAAATCGAATGGCGCAGAAGCAGCGTGTAATCGACGAGTTCATGGAATTGGTGAAGATAGACAGCGAGACGATGTGTGAGCAAGCGATCAGCCCCGTTCTCCGCCAGAAGTTCGAAGCGCTCGGATTGGAAGTGACGGAGGACGATGCCGCTGTGAAAACAGGTCATGGAGCCGGCAATCTATTCGCTTGGCTCCCGGCGTCGGAAGGGCATGAAGACGTGCTGCCGATTCTGTTCACTTCTCATATGGATACCGTTACGCCGGGCAAGGGAATCAAGCCGCAGCTTGGCGAAGACGGCTATATCCGCAGCGACGGTACGACGATTCTCGGCAGCGACGACAAGGCCGGCCTCGCCGCCATGTTCGAAGCGTTGCGGGTCATTCGCGAGGAGAACGTGCCGCATGGGCCGATTCAGTTCGTGATCACGGTCGGTGAGGAATCGGGACTGATCGGCTCCCGCGCGATGGATGCGAGCCGTCTGCGGGCGAAGTACGGCTTCGCGCTCGATTCGAGCGGCGAGATGGGCGACATCGCGATCGCCGCGCCGTCCCAAGCGAAGATCAAGATCACCTTCCGCGGCAAGTCCGCGCATGCGGGCGTCGCCCCGGAGAAGGGCGTCAGCGCCATTCAAGTCGCCGCGAAGGCGATCTCGCTCATGCCGCTCGGCCGCATCGATCACGAGACCACCGCGAACATCGGCAACATTCACGGCGGCGGCGAGCAGACGAACATCGTCGTCGATGCCGTCTCGATCTTGGCGGAAGCGCGCAGCCTGAACATGGAGAAGCTGGATCGGCAGCTGACCGCCATGCGTGAGGCGGTCGAGACGGCGGCGCGGGATTGCGGCGCGCCGCAAGCAGACTTCGACAGCTACATCGCGTACCCGTCCTTCTGCTTCGACGAGAGCGACGAAGTCGTTCGGATCGCGAAGGACGCGCTCGCCAGCCTCGGCCTGACGCCGCGCCCGTTCCACACCGGCGGGGGCAGCGACGCGAATGTGTTGGGCGGCCACGGCGTGCCGACGGTCAATCTGGCGGTCGGCTACGAGGAGATCCACACGACGCAGGAGCGCATCAAGGCGGAGCATCTGGTCACGCTGAGCGAGGTTGTGCTGGCCATTATCGGCCAGACGCTAAAGCTGGCCTGAGCTGGCGGCAAGCGAAGGAGTAACGTCCGTAAGCCCTTGCGGGGTTCTGGCAATGCAAAAGGGGTTCTCACCTGGAGGACCCCTTCTTTCTATGCGCCTTCGGATACGGCAGCCGGAGGCTCGGATTGTTGCTGCCTCGCCTGCAGCTTGGCGCGGCCAACCGTAAGCGCGATGATGGCGCCGGCGATCATGACGCAGAAGGCTAATATAAAGCCGTCATTGATGGCGGAACCGATCACTTCGCGCATATAAGCGAGCAGATCGGGAGACATCTGATTGGAGGAGCGGATGACGTTCTCCGGGTCGGCGAGCTGCTTGAGCTGGTCAGGCGGAATGCGGAACTTGGCGCCGGCTTCCGCAACGGAATCCCGCAGATGGCGATTCACGATGACAGCCATGATCGACGCGCCCATAATGCCGCCGATGTTGCGCCAGAAGCCGACGACGGAGGAGGAGATGCCGATATACTTCTCCGGCACGCTCATCGCCACCGCGCTCTGCGCCATGCTCATGAGCGGGCCGACGACGCCGAGACCGAGCAGAATCATGATCGCGACGACATTGCCGTAGGACATCGTTGGCGTCATGGAGTAGAGGAGCCAAGCGGCGGCAATGCCGAGCGCCATGTTGGCGAACATAAGCGTGCGCAGCCGGATGTACGTGGACAGGAAGCCTGCCAGAATTGCTCCGCAGATCAAGGAGGCCATCATGGGCGTGAGCAGGCCGTTGGAATTGGCGCGGCCGAGAACGGCTACGGAGTAGATCGGCAAATACGTAATGGCCGAGAACATGATGACGCCTTGGCAGAAGCAGAGGAAGCTGGTGCCGAGCACGAGCCGGTCGCGGAAGATCGGCAGCGGCAGCATCGGCTCCCTCGCGCGGGCTTCAACGAAGAGAAAGGCGGCTGTACCGGCCGCGGCCAGGATGAACAGGCCGATGATTTGCCAGGAGCCCCAGCCGTAATCTTTGCCGCCGAGCTCCAGCGCCAGCATGAGCGAGACGGTGGAGACGATCAGCAGCGCCGCGCCGGCGAAGTCAATGGACGGCTTGCCGTCTGAGCGCGATTCTTTCAAGGCGAACAGCAGCACGAGCATCGAGGCGATGCCGATCGGCAAGTTCACATAGAAGCACCAGCGCCAGCTTAAGTGATCGGAGATGAGCGTGCCGAGCTGCGGGCCTGCGACGGAAGAGAGCCCGAACACCGCGCCCATGACGCCGGACAGCTTGGCGGCATGCTTCGGATCGGCGAATAGGGTGAAAATAATCGAGAACGAGATCGGGAACACAGATCCGGACCCGATCCCTTGAATGACCCGGAAGAGGATCAATTGCTGGATATTCTCAGCCATGCCGCACAGCGCCGATCCGACGAGGAACAGGCCGATGCCGATCAGGTAAAACCTTTTGCGACCGAACAGATCGGACAGCTTGCCGAAGATGAGCATCGTGCTCGTCGCGGCGAGCATATAAGCGGTAAATACCCAGTTGAAGCTCTCGAAGCCGCCGATGTCTTGAATGACCTTGTTGATGCAGGCGGACACGATCGTGTTGTCCAGCGACGCCATTAACAGCCCCAGCGCCATCGCCAGAATGATCAGACCCGTACGTTGCGCTGCCTTTGCCATAGATTCTCTCCGCTCCTTCCTTGTCTACTGCAGCTGCTCTTCGAATTGCCGCAGCCCTTCTTCTAACACGCGAATCTTGCTCTCGTTCAGCTCAACGCCGAGGTCCGCGCATATTCGCTGGCTTGGCGACATCCCAGCGTCCCATCGCTTCCGTTCCTCGCGAAGCTTGCTAACTTCCCGCTTGGCTTGCTCAATTCCTCTGCGAATCCACTCGATCAGCTTCTCGCGGCTCTGATGCTCGCCGAAGAACAGCCGCACCATGAAGTCGGAGCGGTACGTCTCTACATCAAGCGGAGAATTCATGTACGCCATGAAGCGTTCGCGCCCCGAATCCGTGATCGAGTAGACGTTCTTGTTCGGACGATTGTCCTGAACGACGTTCTCCTTCTCGATGTAGCCGAGCTTCTCCAGCTTGGCGAGCGTCGGATAGATCGTACCGAAGCTGGCGTCGAAGAAATAGGCGAGCGGCGCCTCGAACGCCGATTTGATCTCATAGCCGGATCGCGGACGGTTAAGCAGCAAGCCTAAGATGACATCCTGACTGTTCATAGGTTCCTCCTGGAAGCAACTGTAATGATCTTTAGGTTAATATATCAGTGTGATATATATCGAGTCAATATATAGGATCAAAAAAATCCCGGCCTCTACGGACCGGGAATGTGATGTGTGCGATCAGGATACGAATGCTACGACCGCGAGCGGATCTCCTGACGCATGAATGCCACATAGGAGGCGGCGAACGAAAGCACCGTCTCGGCGATGATGGCGACGACCTGCGGCCAGACGAGCAGCAGGCTCTGGCCGAACGACAACGGCGCGTCGATCGCCAAGTAAGCTTGGTCCTGCGTGATGAACGGATTCAGCGTCCGCGTATCGGGAAGCAGCAGCGTCGATGCGGCTTCCTGGAACAGATAAGCGGGGGAGATTCGTTCGAGCAGCATCATCCAGTCTTGCTGGCGCAGGATCGCGTCGGTGTTCATCGGATTGCTCGGCATCGTCGCGCTTCCGACGAGGTTGACGATCATCCCGTAGAACACGAGGAAGAAGATCCAGATCGCGATTCCGCTCAGCGCCGAAGTCGCCGCTTGGCGGAAGCGGACCGAGAACAGCAGCGACAAGTTCAGCCACAGCCCCACGTAGATGACGGTAATGAGCAGGGAGGCGATGACGCGCCAGAATTCCTCCGGCGTCGGCGGGTAGCCGATCGTGAACAAGCCGACGCCCATGACGAGGAAGCCGAGCGAGAACACGACGACGGCGATGAGCAGCAGGCCGGCGACGAACTTGGCGTTGAGGAAGTCGTCGCGGTAGACGGGCTGCGACATGACGCGGCTGAGCGTGCCTTTGTTCCGCTCGGAGTTGACGCCGTCGAAGCCGATAGCGATCCCGATAAGCGGCGCCAGGAACGAGAGGAATGTCAGGAAGTTCGGCAGCGCTCCGTTGCTGATGGTGAACATCTGCAGGAACAGGAACGACGTGTCGCCCGCCTGGCCTTCCTTGATCGCAGTCACTGCTGTATAGATGGAGCCGATGCAGGCTAGCGTCACGATCGCCAGCAGGATGATGAACCGCCAGCTGCGAATATGATCGCCGAATTCCTTCTGGACCATGACCCAGAACGGCGAACTGGACCGTTCCGCGCGGCTTGCTTCCGGTCTCGGCATCCGCAGACGAAGCTTCTCAATGAACGCGTTCACCGGAATCGCCTCCTTCAAAATAACGGTGGTAGATGTCGTCGAGCCCGTACCGGAGCGGCCTCAGGCCGACGAGCGAAGCGCCTTGTTCGATCACGCGAGCAGCCAGAAGCGGCGTGACGTCGGAGGTGCTCGTGACGCGAACGGTGACGATGCCGCGGCCCTTCGCGCCAGCGCCGCCGCCGACGAGCGCATCGGAATCGGCCGCCTCTACGGAGTTCACCTCGGGCAGAGCTGCCAGGCTGCTCGCCAGCTCGGCGTTCCAGCCCGTCACGTCGAGCTCGACGGCATGCGACGGACCGCCGTCCAGCTCGCGTGACAGCGTATCGAGATCCCCGCAGGCAATCAGCTTGCCGCCGACGAACAAGCCGACGCGGTCGCAGATCTGCTGCACCTGATGCAGATGGTGCGACGACAGCAGCACCGTCAAGCCTTCGTTGCGGCTTAGATCGCGGATGAGCGCGAGCAGCTCGCGCACCCCTTCCGGGTCGATGCCGAGCGTCGGCTCGTCAAGAATGATGACCTCGGGACGCTTGATGAGCACGTCCGCGAGCCCGAGCCGCTGCCGCATGCCGCGCGAATAGGCGCCTGTCTTCTTCCCCGCCGCGTCTGCAAGTCCGACCCTCTCCAGCAATTCGGCCGCGCGCTCCCGCGCATCCTTCGCCGGAATGCCGTTGAGCCTGGCGGTATACACCAGATTGTCGAGTCCCGACCGGTCCTCGTAGAAGCCGACGTCGTCCGGCATATAGCCGACGCGCCGCTTCACCTGCATTGGATTGCGCGTCGCGTCGATGCCGCACACCTCGGCCGTGCCGGATGTCGGCTCCGTGAGCCCGAGCATCATCAGAATCGTGGTTGTCTTGCCGGCGCCGTTCGGGCCGAGCAGACCGAAGATCTCCCCGGGCCGGATCGCCAGGTTAAGACCAGCTACGGCGGTGAACTCCCCGTATTGCTTGGTCAGCCGCTTCAGTTCGATAACCGCTTGCTCCATCGGTTAC
The DNA here is from genome assembly GCF_014212015.1 of Cohnella lubricantis. Taxonomy (GTDB): domain Bacteria; phylum Bacillota; class Bacilli; order Paenibacillales; family Paenibacillaceae; genus Cohnella; species Cohnella lubricantis. The sequence goes on from NZ_JACJVN010000034.1 coordinate 11,763, forward strand.
CGCCTCCCGTATTTGCGGAACAGACCGTAGACGCCTGCCAGCACCGCGACGATGATCAGCACCCCGATCCAGCCCCACAGCACCGAAGATTTGACCGTCACGCGGATGGCGGCGTCAGCCGACTTCTCCGAAGCCTGGGCTGTCATGCCGACGACATAGTCGCCGGACAGCGCCTTGCTGGTCGACTTGATCGTCGCCGTGACCGGAACGGACTGCCCCGCCTTGATCGAGGCGATCGTCTTCGGCTCGTACGTCACTTCCCAATCGGTCGGCGTCGTAGCCGTCAAGCTGACGTTGGTCAGATCGGCGCTGCCGGTATTCTGAACGACCAGCTCCAGATTCTTCGTACCGCCAGCCGTCACGTTCGTGCTGAGCCGCTGATCGCTTGTCGTCAGGCTGATGCCGTACGTTCCCGTAATGACCGCTTCCATCGTGGCATCGGCCGACGTGCTGCTGTTGGAGGCATGGACCGGAATTTGGTACGTATCGGCCTTGGCGTTCTCCGCAGGGGTTACCGTCAGCGTAATGGAGCTGGAGCCGTTCGGATCGATGTCGACGGCCGTCACGTTAGTGCCGCCGGAGGAGAATGTCGCGTCCCATCCCGTAGGCACTTCCGCCGCCAGCGAATACTGCTGCTTGCCAGCGGTATGGTTGCTCAGCGTCAGATTGTACGTGAACTTCGAGTCGCTGTGGCCTTGCATGTTCGGCTGCTCCGCCGTCAGCTCGGTCTTGAACGTGCCCTGTTCGGCAATGTTAATCTTCAGCGCGAGCGAGCCGAAGGAGCCGGCGTTCACGTTCAGCGCGTAATCGCCTTTGGCCACTTCGTACGGAACCTGCACCGACAGGTTGACTATCTGCGAGTCGTTCGGCTTCACGGAGAGCTGCTTGATCGGATGCCCGCCCGCGGTCAGCTCCGGCTTCCAGTCGGAGCTCAGTCCGCTGTAGCTAAGATCGGCGGTCTGAACGCTGTCGGTGTCGTTGATCAGATCGATCGAGTACGACAGGTCTTCGCCAGGCGCGGCGGACAGGCTCATGTAAGGCGTATACAGCTTGACGCCCGTGGCTGCAGACGATGTCGACGCCAATGCCGTCAGGCTGAAGAGCGCCGCCGCGGCTACAGCTGCAATGATCTTTCGAGATGACTTGAACATGACGATTGACCCCTCCCGAGGTAGTAGGTTTGATTCATATGGACTACGAGGGAGAGGAGCGAATGGATTTAACCGAACCGCCGATTTTGAGATAAAAAATAGCTTAAAGAAACCTTAACGGAACTTAAAAAAGGAGCTCGGAACGTTTCGCACCGGCTGACTATCTGCTATGAATAGAGTAGTGAGACCTAATCTTCTTAGGCGGAGGAACGTCATGAATGCGATGGCGAGAAACCACAACGAGGACATGGCAAGATGGGTAAAAGAAATCGAGGAGGGCTCGGCGGAAGCGTTCGACCGGCTGTATGAGCAGGCCGTGCCATGGCTGCTGCCGATCGCATGCCAGCTGCTCGGCGACCGGATGGAAGCCGAGGACGCCATCCACGATGTGCTGCTGGCGGTTATTCGCCATCCGGAGCGCTACGACCGTTCGCGCGGAACGGTCGAGGCTTGGCTGGCGGTGCAGCTGCGCAGCCGCTGCCTGGACCGCCTGCGCAAGCGGAGCCGCATTGTGCTGCAGGAAGCGGCGGAGCCAAGCGAAGGCGAGCGGGTCCAAGCGCCGGTTCGGACGGAGGAAGCGGCTCTCGACAAGCTGGAAGTGGAGGCTGTGCGACAGGCGCTGCGGGACTTGCCGGGGCTTCACCGGCGGACGCTGGCGGAAGCGTATTACTCCTCCCGCAGCCAGCGCGAGCTGGCGGAGGAATGGCAGGTGCCGCTTGGCACCGTCAAGTCGCGGATTAGATATGGGCTCCATCATTTGAGAAAATCGCTTGAGAGGTTGGGCTGGGCGGAAGCGGAAGGAGGGGACAGCCGTGGTTAACCGCACTTGCGGAGTTGCCGAGGAGAGGTGGATCGACCTGCTGCTCGGGCGGCTTCATCCGCTTGAGGCGGATTCGCTGCTGCGCCACCGCGAGACATGTTCTGCCTGCTCCGAGACGAGCAAGCAGTGGGCTGAACTGCTTGGGACGGCGCCGGAATATGCGGAAGTCAGCGGCGGCGGTTTGTCGCACCGCCGCAAGGAGAGACTTCGCCGGGAAGCGAGCAAGCAAAGCTTCTACCGCAGAACCGCGCGCGCCGCCATATCTGCGATGAGGCGGCCGGGAGGAATCGCGATCGCCGGCTGCGCGCTGGCGCTATTCACATTCATTGGCTTGCTCAACGGCAACGTCAATCAGGAGAGCGACGCGGCGCTTGCGCCTAAGCGGTATGCCGAGCTGCACGAGCCGCAAGGCGCCGAGATCATGAGCCGGCCGGATACGGTCGTCTATTCAATGTCGCATGGCGGCGAGGGGCCGTTGGAGGGGGGACTGTCGGCGCCGACGAAGCAGACGGTATGGATCAATGTCCGAACGCATGAAGTGTTCCTGCTATTGGAAGGCATGCTGCCGTCCGAACAGCGCGACGTTCAAGCGTGGGCATCCTATGGCGACCGCGACGCGAACCTCGGCCTGCTCCAATTCCATCAGGGGCAAGCGCACCTATACGCCGCGGACGTACAGCCCGAGCTGTGGGACTCGCTCGAGCTGACGATTGAACCGAAGGGCGGCAGCGACCATCCGACATCGCCGCGCACGGCTGCCTTGCTGCTGCTGCGTGAGTTGCGGGATATGCAGAATATGCAGAATAAGTGAGGTTGGGCCGGGGACTACTTTCTCGGCGGAGCCGGCATGGCGGGAGGCAGCAGGTCGGCGAGCCGCGCTTCCCCGCCCTTCTGACGCTGCGCTTGGCGAAGGGCATAGCGAATTTCCCATGCTTTGCCGACCCATTGGATTCGGTCTGGCGTTATGTAGCTTTTCAACATTAGGTCTGCCTCCTGTCGATGAGCGGCTGTCAGCCCTCGGCTGTTGCAATCGGCTGGACAAGCCTATATCGTTACTTATGAGAGATTGGGTTAAATCATGACAGGAGAGATGAGATCATATGAGCGATAATTGCCAAGGCGGACGACCGGCTGCGCCGTTCCCAATGAACGAGCCGACGCTGGAGACGAAGCAGATCTTCCAAGGCCGTGTCATATCGGTGCAGGTCGATACGGTTCGCCTGCCGAACGGCGGGACGTCGACGCGGGAGATCGTGCGCCATCCGGGAGCAGTCGCGGTGCTGGCGCTGCTGGAAGGCCGGCTGCTCGTCGTTGAGCAATACCGCAAGCCGCTCGAACGGATGCAGGTGGAGATTCCGGCGGGCAAGCTGGAGCCCGGCGAGGATCCGCAGGAAGCGGCGCTGCGCGAATTGGAGGAGGAGACAGGCTACAAGGCTCGCTCCATCCGCCATCTGCGGTCGTTCTCGACATCGCCGGGCTTCGCGGAAGAGGTCATCCATCTGTATGCCGCGGACGACCTCGAGCCGACCGAAGTCCATCTGGATGAGGATGAGTTCCTGACTTGCGAAGCGATCACGCTGGAGCAGGCGGAGCGCTTCATGGAGGAAGGCAAGATTTTCGATGCGAAAACGGTGCTGGCCGTCTACATGTGGAAGCAGTTCGTGCGGACGGGGCAGTTCTGAGGATGGCTATGGAGAGAGGGACAGCTGCGGATATAGCTCCGAATCCATCTGCGGGACAGCCGCTTCGCTCGATCTTCGCCGATCTTCACGTGCACATTGGCCGTACCTCTCGGGATGAGCCGGTCAAGATCAGCGCCAGCCGCAGCCTGACGTTCCGTTCGATCGCACATGAGGCGTCCGAACGCAAGGGCGTCGGGCTCGTCGGCGTCATCGATTGCCACTCCCCTGCCGTGCAGCGGGATATTCAGGATTGCCTCGATTCCGGCGAGATGGAGGAAGCGGAAGGCGGAGGCATTCGTTACCGGGACACGGTCATTCTGCTCGGCTGCGAGCTTGAAGTGATGGAGCCGGGCGGCGGGCCGTACCATCTGCTCGCCTATCTGCCGACGTTCGAGGCGATGCAGGGCTGGACGGCGTGGATGGCGCCGCGCATGAAGAACGTCAACTTAAGCTCCCAGCGTCTGCGGACGACGGCGCGCGAGGTGCAGACGGAGCTGCTGGCGCGGGGCGGCAAGCTTGTGCCTGCGCATATCTTCACCCCGCACCGCGGCTTGCTCGGCTGCTCTGCCGACCGGTTGTCCGACAGGCTTGAGCTTGAAGGCATCGCGGCCGTGGAGCTCGGCTTAAGCGCCGATACAGCGATGGCTTCGCGGCTGTCGCAGCTGGACCGATATCCGTTCCTGACCAACTCGGACGCCCACTCGACCGGGATGATCGGCCGGGAGTGCAACGAGCTGGTGATGGCCGAGCCTACGTTCGAGGAATGGGTTCTCGCGCTCGAAGGCCGAGACGGGCGGGGAATCGCCGCGAACATCGGCCTTCATCCGAAGCTGGGCAAATACCATACGACGTACTGCGCTTCCTGCAAGCAGGCGGTGGGCGAGGAAGCGGATACGGAGGCGGTCTGTCCGCGTTGCGGCAGCCAGCGGCTCGTTCGAGGCGTCGCCGGACGGATCGAGCAGCTCGCCGACCGCGGAGCGGGCGAAGGCGATGTCTCGGTAGTATCGCCATCGGCGCAATTGCCGCCATCGGCGAATCCGCCTCATTCACCGCAACAGTCTCATCCGCCCAAGCATCCGCCCAAGCGTCCGCCGTATCGGCAGCAGGTGCCGCTGAAGTTCTTCCCCGGCGTCGGGCCGAAGCTGCTTGATCGACTGCTGGCCGGACTCGGCACAGAGATGGATATTCTGCATCGGCTGCCGATTGAGGCGATCGCCGCGGTCGCGGGCGAGAAGCTGGCCAAGCAGATCTTGGCTGCGCGGGAAGGCAAGCTGGAACTGGAGTCCGGCAGCGGGGGGACTTACGGCAGAATTAGAGGCGATCAGTAGAGCGGCGCATAACGGCGGCTTGTCCAGCATATTTATAGGCACCGGACAACCTATGCGGACAAGGGGGCAGCGTCGCCGTGAACATGAGACCGTGGAATCTGTCGACTCGCAGCAATTTGAATCTGTACCTGTTCATTGGAGTGCTGCTGCTCTCCGGAGCTGTCTTCGGCTTTCTGCTCGTGAATGCGCTGACGCTTGATCAGCAGCAGGAGCTGGCGGACGAGCTGAAGGCGTATTGGACGACGTTCGCGGAGCCTTCGAGCTTGAATGCGGGAGCAGCGTTCTGGGACCGGTTCCTGCTGTACGCGAAGTGGATCGGGCTCATCTGGCTGCTCGGTATATCCGTCATCGGATTGCCTCTAATGCTTGCACTGGATTTTCTCAAAGGCGTGCTGCTCGGCTTCACGGTCGGCCTCATCATTCGAGAGCTGGCTTGGCGAGGCGTCGGGCTGTCCATTGCGGCGATTGCGCCTCAGAACGCGATCGTGATTCCGGCTCTGACCATTGCCAGCGCATCAGGCGCGCGGTTCGCCTACTATATTGTCCGGGAGCGCCTGTTCCGCCGCAAGGGCAGACTGCTGCCGCCGTTCCTGGCGCATTCCGCCGTAGCTCTCGCGATGCTGGCCATCCTCCTCTGCGCGGCGCTATATGAAGCGTATGCGGCGCCTTATCTGCTGGAGCGATTCGCCCCTCAAGCGGCGGCCGCTCTATCAGCCTTGTTCACGTAAGGTTTGACTTCCGAAACGGCATCCCCCTATAATGGTAGCAAGTGCGCCGAACGGTCGGAGGGGGAAGCAGATGGAAGCCCGAATCGAGAAAATCAAACAGCAATTGCAATCCCAGGGCTACAAATTGACTCCGCAGCGGGAAGCGACGGTACGGGTGCTCTTGGAGAACGAAGAGGATCATCTTAGCGCCGAAGACGTCTTTATGCTCGTGAAGGATATCGCGCCGGAGATTGGCTTAGCGACCGTCTATCGGACGCTGGAGCTGCTGAGCGAGATGCACATTGTCGAGAAGCTGAATTTCGGCGACGGCGTCGCTCGGTACGATCTGCGGCAGGACAACAACAAACACCATCATCATCATCTGATATGCGTTCATTGCGGTTCCATGTCGGAGATCATGGAAGATTGGCTCATTCCGCTCGAGGAGAGGCTTGCGCGGGAGTACGGATTCACCGTAGTCGATCATAGGCTGGACTTCCAGGGCGTGTGCGCCAAGTGCAACGCCAAAGCCGCGGAAGCGGCGAGAAGCTCCGGAGAGAACGCTGAATAGAATTCCGAATGGAAGAGGGATGCCGTGGAAGCTCGCTAGAGCTGCTGCGGCATCCCTTAATCCATATTCGGGAGACTCTAAATTATAATAGCTTGCGAATCCACGGTTCGATTCGCTCTGGAACGACGGTCGGAGAGAACCGTCTGACGACGCGCCCGCTGCGGTCGATCAGGAACTTCGTGAAGTTCCATTTGATGCGCTTCGTGCCGAGGAAGCCGGGCGCTTCCTTCGTCAGATGCTTAAACAGGGGATGGGCGTCCCGTCCCTTGACGTCGATCTTGGCGAAGAGCGGGAAGGTGACGCCGTGGTTCAATTCGCACGCTTGCAAGATCTCTTCGTTGTCTGCAGGCTCTTGGTTCGCGAATTGATTGCTGGGGAAGCCGAGCACCGCAAGGCCTTCGCCGGCATACCGCTCATGAAGCTGCTGAAGCCCATTGAATTGCGGCGCGAACCCGCAGAGAGTTGCGGTATTAACGATCAGCATCGGCTTGCCGCGGTAGGCGGACAGATTCGTCGTGTTGCCGCGAATATCGGTGACTTCAATCTCGTAGATGCTCATGTTCATCACTCCTTAGCCGCTCTGCTACCTTTTCCCAATCGTATAATATAACGGATGCGTGTCAAGGGCTAGGCGCTGGCCGCCGTTGCATGAACGGTCTGATGTCCACATAAGGTGTACTAAGACGATGTTCGAACGGAGGACAGGCCATGAGACCATCCGGCGGCGGCAAGTGGCTGGACAGGCTGCAGTTCACGCTTCTATTCCTCGTATTGACGGTGATGGTGCATCACGGATTCAGCTGGATGCAGAGCTGGATACAGCCTTTCGATCCGTACAAAGTGCCGGAAGGCAGCGCGGAGAAGGTATTCCAATCAGAAGGCGAGACCGGCGGCGTAATCGATTGGGGGGATCGGCTTAAGCTCTTCCTCTGGCTTGGCGAATAGAAGGGCAGGATTTGTCGCATCGGACGGAGAATACAATACGAATCTTAGCAGAAGAACAGGCGGACGATATGGAACAGATTCTAACTGCATACTTGGAACAGCTGGGATCGCGCAAGCGGCTGGCACCGAATACGATGGATGGCTACCGTCGCGATCTGGCCGACCTGATCCGCTGTCTGCAGCAGATGGGGATCTCAGAACTAAGCGAAGTGAGGCCGCATCATCTGTCAGCGTATATGGCTCAGCTCCGAGGCAAGGCGCGCTCCAATGCGACCGTGCAGCGAAGGGCGGTCAGCATTCGAACGTTCTTCCGTTACTTGGCTGATCAAGGGCTCGTCGCCGTCAACCCGGCGATGTCTATTGAGGCGCCCCGCAACGCACGGCAGCCTCCGCGCGTTCTCTCGGAGGATGAGGCCGTGAAGCTGTTGGAGTCGGCTTCGGCGGATACGCCCGCAGGCATTCGCGATCGGACGATGCTGGAGACGCTCTATGCGTCGGGCGTTCGCGTGTCGGAGCTGCTGGCGCTAGATACCAGCCATGTTCGGGTCGAGCTCGGCTTGCTCGTCTGCACAGGGCCTGGCGGCAAAGAGCGGATGGTGCCGATTAGTTCCGTCTGTGCGGAGTGGATGTTAAAATATGTGCGGGAAGCAAGGCCCAAGCTATTGCGGCAGGACAAGCCGCAGAGTGCGTTGTTCCTCAATCATCTCGGCAGCCGCATGACCCGCCAAGGCTTCTGGAAGCGGCTGAAGCAGATTGCGGCGGAAGCGGGAGTGGACGCGGAGATCACGCCGCATACGCTGCGGATATCGTTCGCCTCCCATCTGCTGGCCCGCGGCGCGGATTTGCATTCGGTCCAGGAGATGATGGGGCACGCGGTGTCCGCTTCGACGCAGTTCTATCAGCCTGCCGTTAAAGCTCGCTTAAAGGAAGTATACGAACGCGCTCATCCCAGATCGGGCAGAGACCATTAGGAGGACACCAGCATGGCATTTCGACGGATTACCGTCATCGTACTGGACAGCGTCGGCATCGGGGAGCTGCCGGACGCCGAACGATACGGCGACATTGGCGCGCATACGCTTGGGCATATTCTGGCTTCGAAGCCGGACATGCAATTGCCGAATATGCGCAAGCTCGGTTTAGGCAACATCGCGAAGCTGGGCGCTTGGGAAGAAGAGAAGGAACTCAGGGCCTACTTCGGCAAAATGGCGGAGGTATCGGCCGGCAAGGATACGATGACCGGCCATTGGGAATTGATGGGGCTGAAGGTGATGACGCCGTTCCGCACCTTCCCGGACGGCTTCCCGAAGGAGCTCATCGCTGAATTCGAAGCGAGAACGGGACGCGCCGTTATCGGCAACAAGCCGGCTTCAGGTACGGAGATCTTGGATGAGCTAGGGGAAGAGCAGATGCGCACCGGCGCTTGGATCGTCTATACGTCCGCAGACAGCGTGTTCCAGATTGCCGCGCACGAAGAGATCATTTCGCTGGAAGAGCTATACGAGGCTTGCCGGATTGCGCGCGAATTGACGCTCAAGGACGAATTCGCTGTCGGGCGGGTCATCGCGCGTCCATATGTCGGCAAGCCGGGGGACTTCAAGCGGACGCCGAACAGGCATGACTACGCGCTTAATCCGCCGGAGCCGACGGTGTTGAACGCGCTGAAGGAGAGCGGCCGAGAGGTCGTTGCGGTCGGCAAGATCAACGATATTTTCAACGGACAAGGGGTTACCCGCGCAATTCCGACGAAGAGCAATGCGCACGGAATTGAAGTGACGGTCGAGGAGCTTGGCGGTTCGTTCGAAGGGCTGCTGTTCACCAATCTCGTCGACTTCGATTCGTTGTTCGGCCATCGCCGCGATCCTCTCGGCTATGCCGGGGCGCTAGAAGAGTTCGATTACGCGGTGCCGGCGCTGCTGGAGCGGCTCGGACCGGACGACCTGCTGATCATCACCGCAGACCACGGCAACGATCCCGTTCATGCGGGAACCGATCACACGCGGGAGTATGTGCCGATTCTCGCCTACAGCCCGTCGTTCTCGGGCAGCGGTTCGCTCGGCGTACGGGAGACGTACGCGGACCTGGCGGCGACAATCGCCGACAATTTCGGCGTGAAGGGAACGGGCAACGGCAAGAGCTTCTTGCAGGAACTGCGGTAGATCGGAGCAATGGATACGTATACGTTAGAACAGGGAGCGACAGCTCCTTTGAAGGAGAGAGACAAGATGGCTAATTTGACGCAGCAAATGATTGAAGAAGCAGCAGCCTATATCGAGACCAAGACGGCCTTAACGCCGGAGATCGGCCTTATTCTGGGATCGGGACTCGGGGTGATCGGCGACGAGGTGGAAGAGAGCGTTACGATTCCTTATGCGGACATTCCTCATTTCCCAATCTCCACGGTGGAAGGCCATGCCGGCGAGCTGGTGATCGGCCGTCTGCAAGGACGCGTCATCGTGCTAATGCGCGGACGGTTCCATATGTATGAGGGCTATGAGCCGGAGAGGACAGCGATGCCCGTTCGCGTCATGAAGCGCCTCGGCGCGAAGTCGCTGCTCGTGACGAACGCGGCCGGCGGCATTAACTTGAACTTCGCATCGGGCAATCTGATGCTCATCTCCGACCATATTAACCTGTCCGGCCGCAATCCGCTCGTCGGGCCGAACGACAATGCGCTCGGCGCCCGCTTCCCGGACATGTCGGACGCTTATACCCGCAGGCTGCGCGCGATCGCGAAGGAGACGGCGGCCGAGCTTGGCATTGGGCTCCAGGAAGGCGTCTATGTCGGGCTGCTCGGACCGAACTACGAGACGCCGGCGGAGATTCGGATGCTGCGAGTTCTCGGCGGCGACGCCGTTGGCATGTCGACGGTGCCGGAAGTGATCGTGGCGCGCCATGCGGGCATGGAGGTCGTCGGCATCTCCTGCATCACGAACATGGCAGCCGGTATTCTCGACCAGCCGCTCTCGCACGAAGAAGTGATGGAGACGACCGAACGCGTCAAGTCGGAGTTCGTCTCGCTGGTGCTCGCGCTGCTGCCGAAGCTGTAAGAGGACGTTCAGACAACAATAGATAGATAAGGACTAGCGTCCGGGAGGAAGAACCCTATGCGGGCAGTAGACATGATTCGGAAGAAAAGAATCGGCGAGGAGATGACGGATGCAGAGATCCGCTTCCTCGTCGATGGAGTCGTCAAGGGGACGATTCCGGATTACCAGGCGGCTGCATGGGCGATGGCGGTATGCTTCACGGGCATGACCGCGAGAGAGACGGCGAGCCTGACGATGGCGATGGCTGAGTCAGGCGATCTCGTCGACTTGTCCGGCATTCGCGGCGTGAAGGTTGACAAGCACAGCACGGGCGGCGTCGGCGACAAGACGACGCTCATTCTCGCGCCGCTCGTCGCCTCTTGCGGCGTGCCGATCGCGAAGATGAGCGGCCGCGGTCTCGGCCACACGGGCGGGACGATCGACAAGCTGGAGTCGATCGCGGGCTTCCGCACGGAGCTGAGCCGAGAGGAATTCTTCTCGCAGGTGAATGAGATCGGCGCGGCGGTTATCGGGCAGAGCGGCAATATCGCGCCTGCCGACAAGAAGCTGTATGCGCTGCGCGACGTCACCGGCACGGTCGATTCAATCCCGCTGATCGCCAGCTCCGTCATGAGCAAGAAGATCGCTGCCGGCGCGGACGCCATTCTGCTCGACGTGAAGTTCGGCAGCGGCGCGTTCATGAAGACGGCGGAGGATGCGATCGCGCTCGCGGAAGCGATGGTCGCGATCGGCACAGAGGTCGGCCGCAACACGATTGCGGCCATCACCGATATGGATCAGCCGCTTGGCCGCAATATTGGCAACGCGCTGGAAGTGCGGGAGGCGATCGACGTGCTGCGCGGCGAAGGGCCGAGCGATCTGCGCGAGCTGTGCCTCGCGCTGGGCAGCCATATGTTAGTGCTCGGCGGCAAATCCGCCGGCGAAGCCGACGCGCGCGCGATGCTGGAGCAGGCGATCGCTTCCGGCGCTGCGCTGCGCAAGCTCGCGCAGTTAATCGCCGCGCAGGGCGGCGATCCGGCTGTCGCGGAGCAGCCGGAGCTGCTGCCGCGAGCGGCGGCACAGGTGCGCGTCGTCTCTAGCCGCGACGGCTATGTGCACGGCATCGACGCCGAGGAGATCGGCGTCGCGGCGATGCGGCTTGGCGCCGGGCGCGCCGCGAAGGAGGACAAGATCGACTTCGCAGTCGGGCTTGAGCTCGTCGCCAAGCGCGGCGATCGCGTAGGCCAGGGCGACACGCTCGCCATTCTGCATGCGCGGGCCGACGACGAGACGGCCGCATCCGCGCGCGAGCAAGTGCTGGCCGCCTACGCGATCGAGAGCGAGCCGCCGGAGGCGACGCCGCTGATCCATGCCGTCGTCAGCAAGGACGGCGTGCGGCGGTAAAGGTGGAAAGTTAATTCGTGAGCCGTTCCCACGAGGAACGGCTCTTTTTGCTGGCGAGAAATAAATCTAGTCAAAGAAGTCGATCAGATCGAC
>NZ_JACJVN010000034.1:23601-94293 GCF_014212015.1 Cohnella lubricantis
CAGATCGACTACATGAGCGGAACCAAGATCGCGGCTGCCTGTCGCCTTCTTCCGGCTGGAATATTTTGTCCCCTCCAAGGGCACACTGGATGGAAGAACAAACATCGCTTGCATTACGGGCAACTGGAGGGGACACCGACCAATCATGCGCTTCTATCGCATTCGGACCAAGACACGTGTATTCGCGATTCTAGCTTTAACGACTCTGTTGGCTGCGGCTTCCGTGCCGGCCTCGGCTATGGCCGAGGAGAAGGGCGGCGCGAAGCAGCAGGGTCCGGCCACGGACCTCGCTTCCAACGCCAAATCAGCCATCCTGATGGATGCGGACAGCGGCACGATCATCTATGAGAAGAACAGCCACGTTCAGCTCCCGCCAGCGAGCATTACGAAGATCATGACGATGCTGCTCGTCATGGAGGCGCTTGACGAAGGGAAGCTGAAGCTGACGGACAAAGTGCAGACGAGCGAATACGCGGCATCGATGGGCGGCTCGCAGATCTTCCTGGAGCCGGGCGAGGAGATGACGGTCGACGACATGCTCAAAGGCGTCGCGCTCGCCTCGGGCAACGACGCCTCGGTCGCGCTCGCCGAGAAGCTGGCCGGCAGCGAGGAAGAATTCGTGAAGCTTATGAACGAGAGAGCGGAGCAGCTCGGTATGAAGAATACGCGCTTCGTCAATTGCAATGGGTTGCCGGCGCCGTCCCATCTCTCTTCCGCCTATGATATCGCGATGATGTCGCGCGAGCTGCTGAAGCATGAAGAGATTACGAAGTATACGGGGCTGTATCAGGATTACCTGCGCAAGGATCAGCCGAAGCCGTTCTGGCTCGTTAACACGAACAAGCTCGTTCGGTTCTATCACGGCGCCGACGGCCTTAAGACGGGATTCACCGGCGAAGCGAAGTTCTGCTTGTCCGCAACGGCGAAGCGCGACAATCTGCGCCTCATCGCAGTCGTCATGGGCGAGCCGAATACGAAGACGCGCAACGCTGAAGTGTCCAAGCTGTTCGACTACGCCTTCGCGCAGTTCACGAACGTGCCGATCTATCGCACTGGAGACCCGATCGGAACGCTGAAGGTCGAGAAGGGCGCCGTCGCCAAGCTGCCGATCGTGGCGAAGCATTCGTACAGCGTGCTCGTTCGCAAAGGCGACGCCAAGAATCAAATCCGCCACGACCTGGTGCTGGACAGCAAAGTGACCGCACCGGTCAAAGCAGGGCAGCAAGTCGGCAAGCTGATCGTCTACCGGGGCAACGACGTGCTGACGGAGTTCCCGATCGAGGCGCCGGCATCTGTCGAACGCGCTGGCTGGTGGACGCTGTTCAAGCGCTCCGCAGGTAAATTGTTTATGAACGGCTGACTGCGCTGCCGCGGCAGCCGACGTCCGAAGTCCGCCTTCATCCTCCGCGGTGAAGGCGGCATTCCTTGAGGCATGGCGACATTCGCCAATCGCCTCTTTGCTGCATTTTGTCGCGAATACGAGGGTAGGTTCTAGTTTTGTCGGGGGGCAGGAAAGGCTTCAAGGCTCGTAGAATGTGTTCTGATAGAGTCGGCTTGGCCGGCTCGCGCGCCTGATGGGGAGGGGAAACGGCATGAGTTTGCAGGTGGAGCTCGAACAGCATCGCAATGTGCTGATCGTCCGCTTGAGAGGGGAATTGGATCACCATACCGCGGAAGTCGTCCGGTTCAAGATGGAAGACGCGATCCTGCGAGGGAGATGCGAGCACGTCGTGCTCAGCTTAAAAGAATTGCAGTTCATGGACAGCTCGGGACTCGGCGTTATTCTCGGACGCTATAAGCTCATCAAGAGCCGCGGCGGCAAGATGGTCGTCTGCGACATTCACGCGAGCGTGAAGCGATTGTTTGAGCTATCCGGCATGTTCAAGATTCTGTCTTGTTACGAATCGGAGCGCTCGGCGCTTGCCAGTCTGGAGGTCGTATCATGAGCGCGTCTAATTTCATGAAGCTGTCGTTCGCCAGCCGTTCCGAGAATGAATCGTTCGCCCGCGTCACCGTCGCCGCGTTCGTCTCGCAGCTCGATCCGACGCTGGAGCAGATCAATGACATTAAGACGGTTGTCTCCGAAGCGGTTACCAATGCGATCATTCACGGCTACGAGAATTCGCCGGATGGCGTCGTTCACCTGGAAGCTGTGATCGAAGGAGATACGGTGTCGATCATGGTGAGCGACGAAGGCCGCGGCATCGAGGACGTCGATCTGGCGCGGCAGCCGCTCTTCACGTCTCGGCCGGAGCTGGAGAGGTCCGGGATGGGCTTCACGATCATCGAGAACTTCATGGACGAGCTGGAAGTGACGAGCGAGCCGGAGAGAGGAACGCGTCTGCGCATGAAGAAGCGGATTGAATCCAAGAAGGCGCTGTTCAATTAACCGCGCGGCAGGGGTTGGAGGCATGGATAACGAATGGAAGCGTTCATCGCCGGCCGGGTATCTGGATGACGCGGAAGTGAAGCGCTTGATTGCGCTCAGCCAATCCGGGGACAATACGGCGCGCGAGACGCTGGTATCGAACAATATTCGGCTGGTATGGTCCGTCGTTCAGAGGTTCGCGGGCCGGGGTTACGATTCGGAGGATCTGTTCCAGATCGGCTGCATTGGGCTGCTCAAATCGGTCGACAAGTTCGATCTGAGCTACGACGTTAAATTTTCGACCTATGCGGTTCCAATGATCATTGGCGAGATCCAGCGGTTCCTGCGGGACGATGGGACGCTGAAGGTGAGCCGTTCGCTGAAGGAGATGGCGGGCCGCGTGCGCAAGACGAAGGACGAGCTGTCCAAGCGGTTCGGCCGGCAGCCGACGATTACCGAGGTGGCCGACGAGCTCGGCGTGACGCCGGAAGAGATCGTATTCGCGCAGGAAGCGAACAAGCCGCCGACTTCGATACACGAGACGGTGTTCGAGAACGACGGCGATCCGATAACGTTGATGGACCAGATCGCAGACGATTCGCAGGAGAAGTGGTTCGACAAGCTCGCGCTGACGCAAGCGATTCAGGGCTTAAGCGATCGGGAGCGATTGATCGTGTACTTGCGATATTTCCGCGACCAGACGCAGTCCGAGGTGGCGAGCCGTCTCGGGATCTCCCAGGTGCAGGTCAGCCGGCTGGAGAAGAAAATTTTGCAGAATATCAAGGATCAGATTGCGCAGTAACAGCCGCAGGACATGAGGGCCGCGTTCGCCTTCATCTCCGGCGGCTCTTTTTTTATTTGCCATGGCAGTTGAGTACAGCCCGCCCGTTTGTTTCATACTAAAGGAAACGTTGGGCGAATCCGGCGTCTCTAGCCTGTCTTCGCCGAACGAACGCGAGGAGGGGAACGCATGGAGACGACCGTCTATGTGCGGCTTCGCCGCCGAATCGTTGTGCCGCCTGCGTCGCAGATCCGGTTGAGGGACGTAGCCCGCATCGTCGCGGAACCTGAAGTGGAGCGTTCGCTGCTGAATCTGGAGCTGCAGCGGATACGTCCGGAGGATGGCAGTCTGCTCGTCATCGACATGCTGCACATCGTCCGCATGATCAGCCAGGCGGTACCCGGCATCGTCATCGAGACATTCGGCGAGCCCCACGTCCTCGTCGAAGTCTCCAGCGGCGGCGTCGTTAAGCCAAGGCCGATCGTGCTCGCGCTCGCCTGGCTGCTGCTGTTCTTCGGCTCGGGCATGGCGCTGATCAACTTCCATGCGGACGTCAATATGCCGGCCGTGCAGCGCAGAGTGACCCGGCTGCTGACTGGGGACCCGGATTGGCATCCTTGGCTGTTCCAAATTCCGTATTCGCTCGGCGTCGGCCTCGGCATGCTGCTGTTCTTCAATCGGCTGTTCCGCCGCCGATCGGCGGACGAACCGAATCCGCTAGAGGTGGAGATGTTCATGTACCAAGAGAACGTCAACCACTACGTCATTACGGACGATTACCGCAAGAAGCATGAGCAGGACAGGGAGAATCCGAATGATTGAAGCGCTGCACGGTTTGTTTGTTATCGCAGTAGGGCTTGCAGCGGGGTTCGCCGTCGGCAGCGCCTTCATCGCGCTTCTCATCGTGCTCGACCTGATACCGAGGCTTGTACAGCTGACCCGCGCCCATCGCCGCTCCAGCATCTTCGAATCCGCACTGCTGCTCGGCGCTTTGTATTGGTGCTGCGCAGACTTCTTCCATTGGGTGCTTCCGCTTCCGCTTCCTATACTGCTCGTGCCCGCCGTGTTCCAGGGGGTGTTCGTCGGCATGATGGCGGCGGCATTGACGGAAGTGTTGAACGTCATTCCAATCTTGACGAAGCGGCTGAAGCTGCAGCCTTACTTATTCGCGCTGCTGCTCGCGATGGTGCTCGGCAAAGTGGCCGGGTCCCTCGTCGATTGGCTCTTGCTGCAACCGCAATAATCGACCGCATAATCGGAACAGGAGATGATTCGGATGGAACAGAACGAACACGGAAGCATGGATCTGACACATGAGCGTCCGCCAGCCGGCATGCGTCGCGAAGACCCGGGCGATCGGGAAGTTGAGGGAAGCGCCCGCATGATTCTGCCGAAGCCGATAGGGCGTTACGTTCGTTCCGAATCGGCTCGGGGGACGATCGTCGGGCATCGAAGCGACCGGCCATCCGAGGGCCGGGACAGCCGCCGCGGCGAAGGCTCGCGCAAGGCTGGAGGCGGAGGTTCGGATGTGCCAGAGCCGGATCCGGAAGATCGGATCGCCGTTCGGATGGAGGACTGGCTGGAGCAGCTCCACAAGCGTGCGGGTTATCAAGACAGCTTCGACGTTCAAGTGCGGCAGATGACGTTCGCGGACAAGCGCGTCGGCCTGCTCTTCCTGAGCACATTCACGAAGGATACGGCTGTAACCGAGATTATCAAACGGCTGACTTACGTCGATCCCAGCTCCGTGATGGATCAGGATGCGCTCGAAGCGATTTTCAAATTTTACTTGCCGGCGAACCAAGTTCAGCGAACGCGTTCCTTTACTAAGATGGTCGAGGATATGCTGATCGGCAATACGGTCTTGTATGTGGAAGGCGAACGGGAAGTTCTGCTGATCGATGCGAAGCAATTCCCAAGCCGGACGCCGGATGAGCCGGTGCTCGAGAAGGTGGTGAGGGGCAGCAAAGACGGCTTCACCGAGACGCTGCTGATGAACGTGGCGCTAGTGAGACGGCGCATTCGGGATCCGCGGCTGCGCTTCGAGATGGCCAAGGTCGGGACAAGGACCCAGACGGATGTCGCCATTGGCTATATCGAAGACATCGCGAATCCCGAGCTGCTTGAATCGCTAAGGGACAAGATTCAAGCGGTCAATATCGACGGCATTCCGCTTGGCGACAAGCAGTTGGAGGAGATGACGGTCAAGTCGGGCTGGAATCCTTATCCGCTTGTCCGATATTCGGAGCGGCCGGATGTCGTGGCGGAGCATCTGCTGAATGGCAGCATCGTGGTCATCGTCGATACATCGCCAAGCGTCATGCTGCTGCCGACGACGTATTTCGATCTAGTCCAGCATGCGGAAGAGAATCGCCAAAGCCCCTTCATCGGCACGTATTTGCGCTGGGTTCGGTTCTTCGGCATTCTCTCTTCGGTGTTCCTGCTCCCGATCTGGTATTTGTTCGCCCAGAACCCTTGGCTTCGGCCGGATTGGCTGGCGTTCCTCGGAGCGGAGAAGACAGGCGAGCTGCCGCTGATCCTGCAATTCCTGCTCGTGGAAGTCGGCATCGACCTCATGCGGCTCGCGGCCGTCCATACGCCGACGCCTCTCGTGACGGCTATGTCGCTCGTATCCGCGATACTTGTCGGGGACATCGCGGTGAAGACCGGCCTTTTCATCAACGAGGTCATACTCTATATGGCGGTGTCGGCCATCGGCATGTTCGCGACGCCAAGCTACGAGCTCAGTCTGGCGAACCGGATCGTCCGGTTGGCGCTGCTGGTAGCCGTATTCCTGTATCAGGTGCCTGGATTCGTTATCTGCGCGACGGCCATCTTCATCGGGTTGACGCTGGTGCGCTCGTTCAACGCCCCCTACATGTGGCCGTTCATTCCGTTTAATGCCAAGGCGCTCATGTCGATCCTCCTGCGCATGCCGCAGCCAAGAGCGGTGTCGAGGCCATCGATCAACCGGTCCAAAAAGATGCGGAAGCAGCCGGTCGGCTGAAGCGGCAGAGAGTTCTTCCGTGCGGGTGCGGTCAGCGGTGCCGAGTCTGCCATCGAATATTAATGCAAATGTTCCGGCAAATTCTCCATTTCCCGCGAGGGTCCATTCGGATATACTCAGGGTAATAGTGCAAACAAAGCGGATGTCACGCGGCTGCGCGCGACCCGAATCCGAATTCATTGCCAAAGGGGAAATAGCGAATGTATCTGCATGGAACTAGCCGCATCAATGATAAAGGCCATCTTGAGATCGGAGGCTGCGACGTAACGGATTTGGCTCAAGAATTCGGCACGCCGCTCTATATCGTGGACGAGGAGCTCGTTCGCCAGCGCGCCCGCGAATATGTCGAAGCGTTCCGCCAGACGGGTCTTCGCTTCCAAGTCGCGTACGCATCCAAAGCGTTCTGCGTCATGGCGATGTGCCGCGTCGCCGAAGAAGAGGGCATGAGCCTTGACGTCGTCTCCGACGGCGAGCTGTACACCGCGCTTCAGGCGGGCTTCCCGCCGGAGCGGATTCACTTCCACGGCAACAACAAGACGCCGCAGGAGATCGAGATGGCGCTGAAGGCGAACATCGGCTGCTTCGTCGTTGACAACTTCGTCGAGCTGCACATGCTGAACGCTCTCGCTGCGGAGCAAGGCAAGACTGTTAATGTGCTTCTGCGGGTAACGCCGGGTGTCGAAGCGCATACGCACGATTATATCTCGACGGGCCAGCAGGATTCGAAGTTCGGCTTCGATATCGGCAACGGTACGGCGTTTAAGGCCGTCGAAGCGGCTGCTGCGCAGCCGCAGTTGAAGCTGCTGGGCGTCCATTCGCATATCGGCTCGCAGATCTTTGAAGTCGAAGGCTTCCGCATGGCAGTCGAGAAGGTTGCCGCGTTCGCCATCGAAGTCCGTTCCAAACTGGAGGTGACGTTCTCTGTCATTAACCTTGGCGGCGGCTTCGGCATCCGTTATGTCGAAGGCGACACACCGCTGCCGGTTGGCACCTATGTGAAGGCAATCACCGATGCCATCATCTCCGAGTTCACGGCGGCCGAATATCCGCTGCCGGAGATCTGGGTCGAGCCGGGCCGCAGCATCGTCGGCGACGCCGGCACGACGCTGTATACGATCGGGACAAGCAAAGACATTCCGGGCGTTCGCAAGTATGTGGCTGTCGACGGCGGCATGACGGACAATCCTCGGCCTGCGCTGTACGAGTCCAAGTATGAAGCCGTGCTGGCGAACCGCGCGAACGAAGAAGCGACGGAGCTCGTCTCCATCGCGGGCAAATGCTGCGAGAGCGGCGACATGCTGATCTGGGATTTGAAGCTGCCGGCATCGCAGACCGGCGATCTGCTTGCGGTCTTCTGCACGGGCGCGTACAATTATGCCATGGCGAGCAATTACAATCGGATCCGCCGTCCAGCCGTTGTGTTCGTGCGGGATGGACAGGCCGATCTGGTCGTAGCGCGCGAGTCGTACGACAATATCGTCGGCAACGACATTATTCCGCAGCGCCTTCGCAAGCAGGCAGTGGCGCAATAAAGCCGCGAAATCAGAGAGGATGAAGGTTAGATGAGCAAGCAAGCAGTAATCAAGATGGCGGACGGCAACGAAGTGAAGATCGAGCTGTTCGAGAAGGACGCACCGGGCACGGTGGCGAACTTTGAGAAGCTGGCGAACTCCGGCTTCTACGACGGACTTACGTTCCACCGCGTTATTCCGGGCTTCGTCGCGCAAGGCGGCTGCCCGAACGGCAACGGCACCGGCGGACCGGGCTATGAGATTCCTTGCGAGATCAACCCGAACAAGCACGAGCGCGGCGCCTTGGCAATGGCTCACCGCGGTCCGAACACGGGCGGAAGCCAGTTCTACATTACGTATGCGCCGCAGCCGCATCTGGACGGTCTGCACACCGTATTCGGCAAAGTCATCTCCGGCATGGAGCACGTAGACGAGTTCCAAGGCCGCGACCGCATGGAGACCGTTCGCGTCAGCGAAGCAGGCTAATGCGTCAGCGAAGCAGCTAATCTGGATTGGCGCGATCGTCCCCAGGCGGGGCGGTCGCGCTTTTTTTCGTTCTTGCAGGCGCCGTGAGCGGACGATTGGGGCTCGAGAAAACTGGACAACGCGTTGTGATCGATTAGTTGTTGGACCGGACAAGCCGACGCTAACGAGGGGACTGCGGAGGCGAGATGCCCCGATAAACCCGATAACGCTGTCATCTCGGCCGAGCTGATTAATGCCATGAATATCCTTGCAAATTTGATGGCGGAGAGGTACAATTCCAATCAACGTTAGATTGCGAGCGCTAGGCTCGTTGATAACGGGATTTATCATGACATGAATAAGCGACTTACCTTCGGGGCGAGGTGCAATTCCTCACCGGCGGTGATCGGCGGTCAGCAGTAATCGCGAATAAGCGAGGCAGGCGCCGCCGTCAGTCCGTGACCCGTCATCGCATTCGCCGGTTACCGGCGAATGCGATGCGGTGGACCTGGTGCAACTCCGGGACCGACAGTAACAGTCTGGATGGGAGAAGGAAGCGCAGCGCGGCCATGCCGCGTCAATCGGATAAGCCGTCTGACGGCGTCCAAGCCGAATCGCATGTGTGATCGGGACAGTATGTTCCATTTTTCACAACCTGCGATTGCGGTTCTTGGTGTCTGTTCAGCCGCAACTGCAGTCGCATGTCGATTGGCAGGTTCGATCGATGCGGAAGACAGGGTCTATTTAACGCTGTGTGACCAACACACCCCCGGGGATGAGCCTCGGGGGTTTTCTTGCTGCAAGTAATGGGAGTGGATGGCGAATGGAACTGCTGAACGACGAATTCTACATGCGCCTTGCGTTGAATGCGGCGGCTGGAGCGGCAGGACAGACGGGCATTAACCCGATGGTGGGCTGCGTCGTCGTGAACGATGGCCGCATCGTCGGCATCGGGGCCCATCTTAAGCGCGGCGAAGGGCACGCTGAGGTGCATGCGCTGAACATGGCAGGCGACAACGCGAGAGGCGCTGCCGCATATGTGACGCTGGAGCCTTGCAGCCATCACGGACGCACGCCGCCTTGCAGCGACCGGCTGATTCGCGAAGGCGTGAAGCGCGTCGTCGTGGCGGCGATGGACCCCAATCCGGCCGTGGCGGGCAGAGGCTTAGAGAAGCTTCGCGCGGCGGGTATCGACGTTGAGGTCGGGCTGCTGGGCGAGCAATCGCGCAAGCTGAACGAAGCGTTCAACAAATATATCGTGACGGGGATTCCGTTCGTGACGATTAAGACGGCGCTTACGCTGGACGGCCGCATTGCGACCAAGACTGGCAGCAGCAAGTGGATTACCGGACCAGCCGCCCGGGAGGCAGTGCATACGCTGCGCCACCGTCACAACGCTATTATGGTCGGCGTCGGGACGGTGCTGGCAGACGATCCGGAACTGACGACCCGCTTGTCCGTACCGGGACTTCACCCGGTTCGCGTCGTTGTCGATTCGATGCTTCGCATTCCCGATCACGCCCGAGTGCTGAACGGCGAAGCGCGAACGATCGTGCTGACGACGGCACAAGCGCAGGCTGCGCGAATCGAAGCGGTTCAAGCAGCAGGCGCGGAAGTGATCGTCTGCGGCGACGGGCCGCGCGTCGATCTGAGAGCGGCGTTGGAAGAACTGGGCAAGCGGGAGATCGGTTCGGTGCTCGTAGAAGGCGGCGGCGTGCTGAACGGTTCGCTGCTTAAGGCCGGACTAGTCGACAAGCTCATGCTGTTCTACGCGCCGAAGCTGGTCGGAGGCGCCGCTCCGTCAGGGTTCGAGTTTGACGGTCCCGAGGCGATGTCGGGTGCGCTTCAGCTTGAGAACGTAACGATCGAGCGTTACGGCGGCGATTGGTGCGTAACTGGATATCCGGCGGCAGGCAGGGAGGGATAGAACGATATGTTCACAGGACTTATCGAAGAAGTAGGCGTGCTTCGCAAGGTGCAGCGCCGTGGAGAAGCGATGGTATTAACGCTCTCCGCTTCGAAAATATTGGACGACGTGAAGCTCGGCGACAGTATCTCCGTCAACGGCGTATGCTTAACCGTCATCTCCTTCGACGGCAGCTCCTTCTCCGTCGACGTGATGCCGCAGACGTTCCGGCATACGAACTTAAGCGAGCTGAAGCCGGGCAGCCCGGTGAACCTGGAGAGGGCGATGATGGCCGGCGGTCGGTTCGGCGGCCATATCGTGCAGGGACACGTGGACGGCATCGGCACTATCGCCGGGCGCACCGCCGACGCTAACGCGGTTGTGTTCGAGATTAAGCCGGATGACCCGGCGCTGCTCAGGCATGTCGTTCCACAAGGCTCGGTGACGGTGGACGGCATCAGCCTGACTGTCGTCTCGGTCGAGCGGGACGCGGGCGCGCTGACCGTGTCCATCATACCGCACACCCTGAAGGAGACGGCGCTTCAGCACAAGCGGCCTGGCGATTCGATCAATATCGAATGCGACATCCTCGGCAAGTATATCGACCACCTGCTCAGCCAGCGCGGCATATCACAGCCCCATGCGGCGGCTCAAGCCGGCCGCAGCGGCGGCGGATTGACAGAGGCGCTGCTTCGCGAGAATGGATTTTAAGCCGGAAGGGAGATTGATGACATGAACGACGCGAACGGAAACGTTAATGCGAACGATAACGCACCAACGAATGATCATTTGAACGATCTGCGCATCCATAGCATCGAGGAGGCGCTGGAAGATTTGAAGGCGGGCAAAGCGATCGTAGTCGTGGACGATGAGGACCGCGAGAACGAAGGCGATCTGATCGTGCTGGCAGACAAGGCAACGCCCGAGATGATCAACTTCATGATCACGGAAGGACGGGGGCTCGTCTGCGTGCCGATCACGCAGGAGCGCGCAGAGCAGCTCGACCTGCCGCCGATGGTCAGCCACAACACGGATTATCACGGCACCGCCTTCACGGTCTCGGTAGACCACGTGTCGACGTCGACCGGCATCTCCGCCTTCGAGCGGGCGAGCACCGTCCGCGGCCTCATCGATCCGGGCGCCAAGCCGTCCGACTTCCGGCGCCCGGGACACATTTTCCCGCTGATCGCCAAGAAGGGCGGCGTGCTCCGGCGCGCGGGCCACACCGAAGCGGCCATCGACCTGGCGAACTTGTGCGGCGCAACGCCTGCGGCGGTTATCTGCGAGATCATTAAGGAAGACGGCACGATGGCCCGTCTGCCCGATCTGGCAGGCTTCACCAAGCAGCACGGCCTGAAGCTGATTACGATCCGCGACCTGATTCGGTACCGCAATGCGAAGGAGAAGCTCGTCCGCCGCGAGGTGGACGTGCGAATGCCGACCGACTTCGGCGAATTCCATGCGGTGGCTTACACGAACGACGTCGACTCCAAGGAGCACGTCGCCTTCGTCAAAGGGACGATCGATCCTTCGAAGCCGGTGCTCGTCCGCGTGCATTCCGAATGTCTGACCGGCGACGTGTTCCACTCGCATCGCTGCGATTGCGGCCCCCAGCTGGCGGCGGCGCTGCGCCAGATCGACGAAGCGGGCGTCGGCGTGTTATTGTATATGAGGCAAGAAGGGCGGGGAATCGGCCTTATCAACAAATTGCGCGCCTACGAGCTGCAAGAGCAGGGATTGGACACGGTCGACGCGAATATTAAACTTGGATTCGCTCCCGATCTGCGCGAATACGGCATCGGGGCGCAGATCTTGAAGGATCTTGGCGTAAGGGACATGCGGCTGATGACGAACAACCCGCGCAAGATCAAAGGGCTCGAAGGCTACGGCTTGAACGTCGTCGAGCGGGTTCCGATCCAGATGCCGGAGAACGAGGACAACACCCGTTACCTTCACACGAAGAGAGCGAAGCTCGGGCACATGCTGTCGTTCGCAGACGACAAGGAGCCGGTAGCCGCTCTAGATAACATCGAACAGAACGAACATTGAACATTTAGAACATTGAGGCGCACAGCCAAGAGAGGATGACTAACAATGGCAGTAGTATACGAAGGCAATCTCATCTCGCAAGGGTTAAAATATGGCGTCGTCGTCGGACGGTTCAACGAATTTATCTCCTCCCGGCTGCTATCGGGCGCACTCGACGCCTTTAAGCGCCACGGCGCCGAGGAGAACGAAGTCGAAGTCGCTTGGGTACCGGGCGCCTTCGAGATTCCGCTAATCGCTCAGAAGATGGCGGAGAGCGGCAAGTATGACGCGGTCGTAACGCTGGGCGCCGTCATTCGCGGCTCCACGCCGCACTTCGACTATGTCTGCAGCGAAGTGTCGAAGGGCGTATCGGCGATCTCGCTGAAGACAGGCGTGCCGACGATCTTCGGCGTGCTGACGACCGACAGCATTGAGCAAGCGGTTGAGCGCGCCGGCACGAAGGCGGGCAACAAAGGCTGGGAGGCCGCTGTGACCGCGATTGAGATGGCCAACCTGACGAAGGCGCTGAAGGGCTAAGGCAAGGATTCGCCGGATCTTGGCGGCGTCCGAACTTGCTTTTTTCACGAGGATAGAATAGGCGGACAGGTTTAGCAGGGGAAGGTGACTTACCGTCGTGACGGTGTTATATAAGCTCGAATCGTTCGAGGGACCGCTGGACTTGCTGCTCCACTTGATCGACAAAGCGGAGATCGACATCCAGGATATCTCCATCAGCGAGATTACCGATCAATACATCGAATATCTGGCAGCGATGCAACAGCTGGAGCTCGATGTGACGAGCGAATTCCTCGTCATGGCGGCGACGCTGCTGTCAATGAAGAGCCGGCAGCTGCTGCCGAAGCCTCCGGTCACGGACGAGCCTTGGGTCAGCTTCGATGAAGAGGAAGGCGAAGACCCTCGCGAAGAGCTCATTCGCAAGCTGATCGAGTACCGCAAGTTCAAGGCGATCGCCAGCCAGCTTCGCGAGCAGGAGTACGAACGCAGTCTGGTCTTCACGCGAGACCCGGCGGATTTGTCGCCGTTCGTCCCTGAGGTCAAGAAGGACAGCCTGCCTCCGGGCCTGCATGTCGACGATCTCGTTCGCGCCTTCTCCAAAGCGATGAGGCGCGTCGCGGGACGCAACCGGATCGCCGCGATTCAGCGAGATGAGATCTCGATTAAGGACCGCATTCGCGAGATCGTAGACGCGCTAAAGGCGAAGGCCGAGTTCGGCGAAGGCCAAGTGCTGTTCTCCCAGCTGATCGGCGAGCAGATGGACCGTCAGGAGGTCGTCGTTACCTTCCTGGCGATATTGGAGCTGATGAAGCGGCGGATTATCGCCTGCTACCAGAATCAGCTTTTCGACGAGATTGTACTCACTTGGACTGGGAAGGAGGACGCGGAGGATGGATTATTCGAGATTGAAATCGATACTTGAAGGGCTGCTCTTCGTAGCGGGCGAAGAAGGCTTGAGCGCGAAGGCGATCGCCGACGTGGTGGAGATGGACATCGACGTCGTGCGCGACGTGCTGCGGGATCTGCAGAGCGACTTCGTGCGGGACGAGCGAGGCATCCGCATCGCCGAAGTCGCCGGCGGCTTCCGCCTGACGACAGCTCCGGACCATGCGCCATACTTCGAGAAGCTGGCTTATTCGCCTGCGCGTTCTTCCCTGTCCCAAGCGGCGCTCGAGACGCTGTCGATCGTCGCCTACCGGCAGCCGATCACGCGTATTGAGATCGAGGAGATTCGCGGCGTGAAGGCGGACCGCGCGTTACATACGCTGCTGTCCAAGGATTTGATCGAAGAGGTCGGAAGGGCGGAGGCGCTCGGACGGCCGATTCTGTACGGCACGACCAAGACGTTCCTGGATTATTTCGGACTGGCCGGCATCGATCAATTGCCGGATCCTCTGGTTAGCGAGTCGGATGACGAATTGGAAGAGCGGACGAAGATGCTGTTCGAGCGCATCGAAGGGCGCCAGCTGTCGCTGGACGATCTGCGCGCCTTGGATATGAATTGAAGCAATGCCAACCGAATGAATTTGAATTGAAGAAGGCCATACTATTCCTTAGCGAAAGGCGGGAAACGTATGGCTTTTTGGTTATGGCCGGCGGTTGCGGCCGCCGTTGCCGCGGCGATCATCCTGGCGCTGCTCTCATCGGTGCGGGTACGCGTCCGATATTCGCACAGCGGTCAATTCGACCAGTTGATTGTGATCGTCAAGGCGCTATATGGACTGGTCCGGTTCCGCGCGATAGTCCCTTCCATCATCGTCCGCAGCTGCGGCATCGTCTACGACCAACTGAATTCAAGCAGCATGGGCAAGCCGAAGGACGATCGCCGAAGCTTGAACCGCGGCTCCGTTCGCCGGTATGGGCGCGCGATTCGTCGCCTGGAATTGTCGACGCGCCGCTTCCGGCTGTGGCTGCTGGCGACGATGAAGAAGGTGGAGTGCACGCGCTGGCGCATGGACATCACCGTCGGGACCGGTGACGCGGCGCTCACCAGCGCAGCCGCCGGATTGTTCTGGACAGTGCTCGGCTGCGCGGTCGCCGCGACCAGCCGATTCATGAGGATGCGAACGCATCCTCATGGCGAGGTGAAGCCGAACTTCGCGCACGCGGAATTGTCCGTCGTCTGCGAAGCGGACT
This sequence comes from Cohnella lubricantis, assembly GCF_014212015.1. Classification (GTDB taxonomy): domain Bacteria; phylum Bacillota; class Bacilli; order Paenibacillales; family Paenibacillaceae; genus Cohnella; species Cohnella lubricantis. The sequence continues at coordinate 38,320 of NZ_JACJVN010000034.1, forward strand.
TCCGCATTCGGCTCAGTACGCTGGCATCGGCAGGCATTCGCCTGATGACCCGAACGGTTAGTCCAATTAAGGCGTACAAAGCGGTTAGAAGCTTGACGGCCAAGCCGAAGACGGCGTGATCGGCATCCGCAGCAGCTTGCTTCAAGCGCATAAAAGCGCGGCGGTGAAGGCAATCTATCGGGGAAAGGAGGTCTTCACAATGTCCGAACACCCGATTCAAGGCCTAATGCAGACCGCAATGGAAAATATCAAGGAAATGGTCGACGTCAATACGATCGTCGGCGAGCCTGTTCAAACCCCTGACGGAAGCGTCATTATGCCGATCTCCAAGGTTGGCTTCGGCTTCGCGGCTGGCGGCAGCGAGTTCTTGGGCACGGAGGAGCAGGGAGGGAATCGATCCTCCGGCGACAAATACGCCAGTGACCGATCCCATGACGATTCTTCCTCGTCGGATTCAACTCACCGCTCCAAGAATGCGCACAATGCTTCCGTTCAGCTTCCGTTCGGCGGCGGCAGCGGCGGCGGCGTGTCCATTACCCCGATCGCATTCCTGGTCGTAGGAGCCCAAGGCGTGAAGGTCGTGCCGCTGGATAATCAGACGCATCTGTTCGAGCGGTTAATTGACGCCGCGCCGCAATGGGTGGACCGGCTTCAATCGATGTTCAGCCGCTCCGATACCGGCGATCAGACGCATGCGATCCGACCGTCTTCTTCCGACAAGCTCATGTGAAGTACAGTCCGCGGAAGACCTCCGCATACCGGCCGAGACGGCCGGTTTTTATTTTGGGCGTGCCCAGCGAAGCAAGCAGCCATTATATCCCGAAGAAAGACGGGCGCAAGCGTCGCTCGGCATTCCGACGATCCAAGACCGAGTCGTACAGATGGATGCAATTCGATTGAATCATTTGGGACACGCCTACATAAATTGTAGTAAGAAACGATGCGCCGACGGCTTCTAAGAACCGACAGGAGGATAAGCCCGCAGATGAACCGCAACTACCGCAATCGACAACGTGCCGCTCATCGCCTGATCAGGATTGCAGCATCGTTCATTCTGGTTACTGTTCTAGTCTGGCCGGCCGGGGCGCTCGCCTCCGCTTCAAAGCGGCCGCCCGAGGCCGCGGAGCGCGGGCCCGGCACGCATGCCTTAGCGGCTGCCTTAATTGATGTTACCTCCGGACGCTTGCTCTATAGCAGCAATGGCGACAAGCAGATGCGGATCGCCAGCCTGACGAAGATCATGACCGCGATCGTCGCGATCGAGAATGGACGGCTCGACGATATGGTAACGGTTAGCAGCCGCGCCGCCGGCAAGGAAGGGTCCTCGCTGTATTTGAAGGCAGGAGAGAAGATGAAGCTATCGGATTTGCTCTATGGTCTCATGCTTCGTTCCGGCAATGATGCGGCGACCGCGATCGCCGAGCATGTCGGAGGTTCGATTGAAGGCTTCGTCTACCTGATGAACCGCAAGGCGGAGGAGCTTGGCCTGAAGCAGACGAACTTCGCCAACCCGCATGGCTTGGATGAGGAAGGGCACTATTCATCCGCCAACGACTTGGCTGTTCTGACCGCTTATGCGCTTCGCAACAAGACGTTCCGGACCATCGTCGGCACGAAGGTCAAGACAGCGCCGAATCCGAACGATGCTTGGGATTACAAATGGGTCAACAAAAATAAAATGCTGACCATGTACGAAGGGGCGGACGGCGTCAAGACGGGTTATACGAGACAAGCGCTGCGGTGCCTCGTCAGCTCGGCGACACGCGGCGGCCAACAGCTCGCGGCGGTCACGCTGAACGACCGCAGCGATTGGGCCGATCATCGCCGAATGCTCGACTTCGGCTTCGCGAAATATCCGCTGCAGCTTGTCGTTAGCAAGAACGAGCCTGTCGCTGGTTATCCGCTAGCGCCGGTCGCCGACTTCCGCTATCCGTTCGCTGCCGGCGAACGGGACAAGCTGCGTATCCGCATCGAGCCATTGCCGTCCACGAGCATCGATTACCGATTCGGCTACCGCGGCAGAATCGTATTCCGCATGGATGGCCGAACGATCGGAACGGTCGGCTTGAGCGAGCTGCCTGGGGGCGGAAGCAACTAAATTCCATTTTCACGATAAAAAGGGGCGTTAGCGATGGTGAACTGGATCTGGCTTGGGATGATTCTGTTCAGCGTCATCTTCGCCGCCGCGAACGGGAACATCCAGCAAGTCACCGAAGCAGCGTTCAGCGGGGCGCAGACCGGCGTGACCGTGTGCATAGGCTTAATCAGCATACTTGTGTTCTGGCTTGGCTTGATGCGGATCGCGGAGGTGTCCGGTCTCGTCGAGAAGCTGTCCAAGGCGGTCGCTCCTGCCGTTCGCTGGCTGTTCCCGGACGTACCGCGCGATCACCCGGCCTTCGGTTACATTCTGTCCAATATGAGCGCGAACCTGCTCGGTCTCGGCAACGCGGCGACGCCTATGGGCATACGCGCGATGCAGGAGCTGCAGAAGCTGAACCCGACGTCTGACACGGCGACGCCGGCGATGTGCACGCTGCTCGCGCTCAACACGGCTAGCATTACGCTCGTGCCGACGACGCTGATCGCGATTCGGATGAACTTCGGCTCCGCTCATCCGACGGACATCGTCGCATCCACGCTGCTCGCGACGATCGTCTCCACGGGAGCAGCTATCATCGCCGACCGTTGGTACAGACGCCGCAGCGCTTGGCCCCCGGTCTCGATTCAAGGAGGCGGCGGAGGCCAAACGGCAGCCCCCCAAGTGTCATCCAATTCGATCTCGAAGGGGGCTTGACGAATGGTCTCCTTCCTTCATGCATTATCCGCATGGGCGGTGCCGATGATGATCGTGCTCATCCCGCTGTATGCGGCATTCCGCAAGGTGCCTGTGTACGAGACGTTCATCGACGGCGCGAAGGACGGCTTCCAGACGGCGGTCGGCATCATCCCGCATCTGGTCGGCATGCTGACGGCTATCAGCATGTTCCGCGCTTCCGGCGCAATGGACGCGCTGATCGGCACCGTACGGCCGCTGTTCGAGCGGATCGGCATTCCAGGCGATGTGCTGCCCTTAGGCCTGCTGCGGCCGATTACAGGCGCCGGATCACTTGCCTACGCCACCGATCTGATCAAGGAGCATGGTCCGGATTCGATGGTCGCCCGGATCGCTTCCACTATACAGGGAAGCACGGATACGACGCTATATGTGCTGACGGTCTACTTCGGCGCCGTCGGTATCCGCAGGTCGCGCTATGCGCTTAAAGTGGGGCTGTTCTCGGATGCGGTCGGCTTCTTTGCCGCTGTGGCAGCATGTTGGCTGTTGTTTTAAGCCCGTCTAAACGTTATGATGGGTGATGAGGTGAAAAACGCAGTGGAACGTTTGCAAAAAATTCTGGCCAACGCGGGTGTCGCTTCTCGCCGGAAGTGCGAAGAGCTGATTGCGGAAGGCAAAGTAACGGTCAACGACAAGGTCGTCAAGGAGCTTGGCGCGAAGGCCGACCCTTATGTCGACGTTATAGCGGTGAACGGGAAGAAGATCCGCACCGAGTCGAAAGTATATTTGCTCTTCAACAAGCCCAAGGGCGTCATTACCAGCATGAGCGACGAGAAGGGACGATCCGTCGTCGCCGATTATTTAAAGGACGTCAAGCAGCGTGTCTATCCGGTGGGACGGCTGGATTACGATTCGGAGGGCTTGCTGCTGCTGACGAATGACGGGGACTTGGCTCACAAGCTGACGCACCCGAAGCATCACGTGCCGAAGACGTACCTAGCGACGGTTGAGCGGGTGCCGCACGGCGACGCGCTGGAGAAGCTGGCCAAGGGCATCAAGCTGGAGGACGGCATGACGGCTCCGGCCGAGGTCGAGTATCATGACGCCGACCCCGACAACAAGCAGGCGACGATCTCGATCACGATTCACGAGGGGCGCAACCGCCAGGTACGCCGTATGTTCGAAGCGATTCATCATCCCGTCGTTCGGCTGAAGCGTATCGCCTTCGGCGGCATTACGCTGGATCGTCTGCAGCGGGGCAAATATCGGCCGCTGACGAGGGAAGAGATCATGAAGCTGCGGGAAGCGGCCGAATCGATCCCCGCGGAGTGAACGGAATCTCAATCATAATGGGCATGCGCGTCACACAATGTTCAAAACCGGAGGTCGGGACAGTTGTCCCTGACCCCGGTATTTTCGTTATAATCGAGGTAAAAGACTCCTGCCTTCGCGGCCAGCGCTCATTCCTTGCGCAGTGAAGGCGCATTCAGACATCGGTGGTGAGAATCGTGAAGCGTTACCGCAAGCCCATTCAATATATCATTCTGGCTCTCGTCGTACTAATCGGCGGCTATGCGGTCGGCCGGTCGTTCTTCGAGACGAAGGAAGTGCTCAAGCCGGGCAGCGAACCGCCGGCCTTCGCTTTGGCGGACTTGCAGAATGAAGTTCACGAACTGGAATCTTACAAGGGCAAGCCCCTCATCATTAACTTCTGGGGGACGTTCTGCCCGCCTTGCCGCAACGAGATGCCGGCCCTTCAGCATGAGTACGAGAAGTGGAAGGATCAAGGACTGGAACTCATTGGCATTAATCTGAGCGAGGACCGTCTTGCCGTTCAACGGTTCGCGGACAGCGTAGGGGCGAACTTCCCAATACTGCTCGACCGCAACAAGAAGACAGAGAAGCAATACGGGTTAAAGGAATATCCGACGACTTACTTCATCGCCCCCGACGGGAAGATCCAAGACATCGTCGTTGGCGGTCCGATGAGCGAGGAAGATATCGAGATTCGAATCCAGAGACTCTTCGATGCTTCTTCGAGGACTTAACTAGGAGGCTGTTACCGTTTGTTCCAGAACACGAAATGCGAATGCGGGCACCAGAATCCGACGGGAACGGTGCTGTGCGAATCATGCGGCAAGCCTCTCATCGAAGATCTGCCGCTCGATAGCCCGCTTGAGATGCGATATGACGGCGTCGCCCGCCGTTCCCAGAAGGCGAACCCGGACTTGATCGACCGGGTATGGAATTTCTTCTCTTCGGTGAAAATAGCCGTTTGGCTCATCGTCATCACCTTGATCGGAGCCGCGATCGGCACGATCTATCCGCAGGAGAGCTCGTTCATTAATATGGACGACGCCGCGCAATACTACAAAGATACATACGGCGTATGGGGTCTAATCTATCAAGCGCTCGGATTCTCCCGAACCTATGAATCCTGGTGGTTCGTCGGGCTGCTCGTCATGATCGGCACCTCGCTTGTCATCTGCAGTCTGGACCGCGTACTGCCGCTCTATAAGGCGCTGTCCAAGCAGCAGATCCGCAAGCACCTCACCTTCTTGACGCGGCAGCAGACCGTCTACACCAGTCCGATCGAGCTGGACCCGGAGGAATGGACGGAGAAGTTGGCTAAGCAGTTGAAGAAGAAGCGGTACCGGGTTCATCGGGACGGCGATGCGCTGCTTGCGGAGAAGAATCGGTTCAGCCGCTGGGGGCCGTACATCAACCACATCGGCTTGATCGTCTTCCTGCTGGCGGTGCTGGCGAGAGGCGTCCCAGCCTGGCACATGGATCAATATGTGACGCTGGACGAAGGCCAGACGAAGCAAATTCCGAATACGAACTATTACGTTAAGAACGAGAAGTTCACCGTAGATTTCTACAAGGATGAGGAATTGCCGGACAGCCTGAAGGGAACGAATCGCGCCAAGCTGTTCGAGACCAAAGCCGTTCTGTACACTTGCACGGCCTATTGCGACGATCCGGTGAAGGATCCGGTCCTGGCCGAGGTGGATCGCCACGATATTCAGGTGAACAGCCCGCTCTCTTACCAGGGGTTGAAATTATACCAATACAATTATGAGCCGAAGGTTCATCTCATCTCGGTCAAGCCGATGCTGATCGATTCGCAGACGGGCGAGTCGTATGGACCGTTCGAGCTGCCGATGGCGAATCCTCCATTGACTTATTCGGTCGGCCCTTATACGCTGAAATTAAGCGATGTATTCCCGGATTTTGGCATGGACGAGCAGAACCGGCCGATGACGAAGTCGCGCGACCCGAACAATCCGGCGTTCGTCTTCATCGTGACGGGTCCGGGATTGCCCGAGACCGGAGAATTCTATATCTACTTCCCGCTGCCGACGGCAGAGGACAAGCTTCTCGAGCAGCAGATCAACGCCAGCTTCCAGAAGAGCGGCAACAACTCGGGACGATTCTCCTTCGAGGTCGGGAAGATGGAGAACGTGGAATTCTCGCAGTATACGACTTATTTGAACGTGCGCGTCGACCGCGCGATGCCTTTCGTATGGGTAGGCGCAGGCATCTCGATGATCGGGCTTATCATGGGATTCTACTGGCAGCATCGCCGGATCTGGACAAGGATTGACGACGGCGTGCTGACGCTAGGCGCTCATACGAACAAGAACACGTACGGCGTCCGGTCCGAAGTGGCTTCAGCGCTCAAAAATACAGGGATCGTCGTCGATCAGAAGGCGCTCGATAACAGGAGGAACACACGTTGAATTCATGGCTTCAAGCTAGCAGCAATGCTTTTATAGTCGCATTCTTTCTATATTGCTTCTCATTCATAGGCTACGCGGTGGCCGTAGCCGGCCGCCGGTGGAGCAACCGCGATCCGGAAGCGCACACGAAGCGCTGGGGCCGCATCGGCTTCACCCTCGCCGTGCTCGGCTGGGCTGCGCATCTCGTCTTCTTCTTCACGCGCTGGAAGGGCGGCGGCCATATTCCGACGAGCAACATGTATGAATTCATGACGTTCCTCGGCATGGCGATCATGTTCGCCTTTATCATCGTGAATATGATCTACCGCAACCCGCTCGTAGGCGCGTTCGCGACGCCGCTCGTCGTGATCATCATTGCTTATGCTTCCGTCTTCCCATCGGACGTGCAGCCGCTCATTCCAGCGCTCAACTCCATCTGGCTGAAGGTGCACGTTACGACGGCCGCTACAGGCGAAGCGTTCTTCGCGGTCGGCTTCGCTGCGGCGCTCGTGCAGCTGCTGCGCGTCGTCGATCCTTCGCGGAAGGATAAGGCGGGCCGCCGCGCGTCGCGCTGGCTGGAGTTTGTTCTCTTCTTCATCGTGATCGTCGTCGGCTTCCTTATCTCGGTGTTCGGCTTCCGCGCGGGCGGGTATCAGGCAGAATTCACGCAAGAGACATTCTCGATCGACCAACAGGGCAATGAGATCGACACGGTGCAGAAGGTGGAATACGGATTGCCGCCGATCGTGGCGCCGTACAACAGCGACACGGTAGCGATGGATTCGTACTTGGGCATCGATAAGCCCCTGTTCGAAGCGCCGTCCTGGATGAACGGCGTCAACGCGGGCCGCAAGCTGAACACCGTCATCTGGTCCATCATCTCCGGCTTGATCATCTACGGTCTTATCCGCCTCGTGATCCGCAAGCCGATCGCGGCAGCGATCCATCCGTACTTGGACGGCATCGATCCGGACGATCTGGACGAGATCAGCTACCGCGCGATCGCCATCGGGTTCCCGGTGTTCACGCTCGGCGCGCTCATCTTCGCGATGATCTGGGCGCAGATTGCATGGTCCCGCTTCTGGGGCTGGGATCCGAAGGAAGTGTGGGCGCTCATCACCTGGCTGTTCTACAGCGCGTATCTGCACCTTCGCTTGTCCCGCGGCTGGCTCGGCGTTCGTTCCGCGTGGCTGGCTGTTATCGGCTTCATCGTGGTCTTGTTCACGCTGATTGGCGTCAATCTCGTCATCGCTGGCCTGCATTCGTATGCCGGCGTGTAATCGCTAAGCTCGCGGCTTGCCGGGTTGTATGGGAAGCGCGTAAGGTAGTTTAATCTTGAAGGAGTTGGTCTGGGTGAGCGATACAGGACATCACATTCTCGTAGTGGACGATGAGGAACGGATCCGCCGTCTGCTTCGCATGTATCTGGAGAAGGAAGGATACGTGATCGAGGAAGCGGAAGACGGGGAGACGGCGCTTCGCAAGGCGCTGCAGCAAGACTTTGACCTGATCGTGCTCGATCTGATGCTGCCGGGCATGGACGGGATCGAAGTGTGCACCCGCCTCCGGCAGAGCAAGGCGACGCCGGTCGTCATGCTGACGGCGAAGGGCGAAGAAGTGAACCGGGTGCAAGGGTTCGAGGTCGGAGCAGACGATTATGTCGTGAAGCCGTTCAGTCCGCGCGAGGTGATCTTCCGGATCAAGGCGATTCTTCGCCGCTCATCAGCGACTGCCTTCTTGTCGAAGGATTTGGCGACGAGCAACAACATCGTTTTTCCCCATCTGGTCATTGAGCATGATGCCCATCGCGTCACGGCAGGCGGGCAGGAAGTGAACTTGACGCCGAAGGAATACGAACTGCTGCATTATTTGGCCAGTTCGCCGGACAAGGTATTCTCTCGCGAGGAGCTGTTGAAGGACGTCTGGAATTACGACTTCTTCGGCGATCTGCGCACCGTGGACACGCACGTCAAGCGGCTGCGCGAGAAGCTGAACCGCGTATCTGCGGATGCGGCGGCAATGATTACGACCGTGTGGGGTGTCGGCTACAAGCTGGAGGCGGCGAAGTAGGCGATGGCGATCTGGAGAAGCGTAGTCGGGAAAATGTGGCTGACGATTATCGGCCTCGTCGGCGTCGTGATCTCGACGATCGGGTTATTCTTGCTAAAGTATATCGATCTCTCGAATTACGGGAACGCCAGCAACATTAAGCATCTATTCGTTTATGCGGGGGCTGTCGGCTTTTTGCTGACAACCTTCTTCGCGTTTTTCCTGTTGACCAAGATCACGCAGCCGCTCCGCGAGATGAGAGACGCGGCCGATCAGATCGCCCAAGGCGACTACACCGTGCGCGTCGCCATTCGGTCCAGCGATGAGATCGGGGAACTCGCCAACACGTTTAATTCGATGGCGTCGGAGATCGACACGCTCATTCGGATTCTGGAGCACGAGCGAGATCACCTGAGCAGCGTGCTGCGCAGCATGACCGATGCGGTCATCTCGTTTAATGCGGAAGGCGGCGTTATTCTCACGAACCCGCAGGGGAAGCATCTGCTGGAGGAGTGGAATGCGGCGGATTGGAACGAAGGCTTCGCAGAGGGAGACGGCGAGGGCACGGGCCAAGGCGAAGGGGAAGTGCCCGAACCTTTGAAGGCTACCTTCCTAAGCGTGATTGGCAGAGGGGTAGAGCGCACCGACAAGATTAACGTTCATAACGAGGTTTACTCGATCGTCATGACGCCGCTGATCTCGTCGGATGGCATTCGCGGGGCGGTCGCCGTCCTTCGTGACGTAACCGAGGAATACCGCGTGGAGAAGCTGCGCAAAGACTTCGTCGCGAACGTATCGCATGAGCTGCGGACGCCGCTGTCGATGGTGCAGGGGTACAGCGAGGCGCTGCTGGACGGCATCGCCGCTTCGCCGGAGGAGCGCAACGAGCTCGTCCAAGTGATCCATGACGAGTCGCTGCGAATGGGACGGCTCGTCGCCGACTTCCTCGACCTCGCCCGAATGGAAGCCGGCCATCTTGATATGAACTTCCAGGAGCTGGATATGAACGCGCTCATCGGCAGAGTGTACCGCAAGTTCTCGGCGTTGACGAAGGAACGGGGCATCAACCTGACCCGTTCGGATGAGAGGGACGATCTCCATCTGCTGGAAGCGGATGCGGACCGGCTGGAGCAGGTACTGACCAATCTGCTGGATAATGCCATTCGGCACACGCCTTCCGGAGCCGCCATCCGAATCGAAGCGGACAAATTAATAGGTTCCCGCGGCGAGGAAGTTGTCATTAAGGTAGCCGACGAAGGGCAAGGCATTCCGCAGGAGGATCTGCCGTTCATATTCGAGCGGTTCTACAAGGCGGATAAAGCGCGCAAGCGCGATCACAAGGGCGGCACCGGTCTCGGTCTCGCTATCGTGAGGAACCTGGTGGAAGCCCACGGCGGCCGCATCACGGCAGCCAGCGAGCCGGGTGTCGGCACGACGTTCACGATCCACTTGCCGGTGCGCGGCAAGCGTTGAGAGCCAAGGCAGGCGTGGCGGCGCGGGGCGCGCGGAGGACCGCCGGGAAGGGTGACCGCTTCGGAGACTTCGGGAAAGCCGATTGATAGATCGCAGGAGAGCAAGAGGGCGAATGCGCGCGGATTGCAAGTCGCCTCGAGCTCACACTCCCGCGATCTCACGAATTAAGGCATTATAATCGCCTTGTTGGACGACACTTTAATGATTCGGTTGGAAATAAGGCAATAGTAATACCTTGTTTGTCAAGCGGGCGGTAATCCGTTGTGAATAAGGCAGCAAAACTGCCTTATTGTGTGACACCTCGGCTATCTGGCGGTAAGTAAGGTAACAAAATTGCCTTGTTGGTCATGCGTGTGGCGATTAGCTCAGATATGACGCAGCGAATTTACTCCGCTCATACGAAAACAGGGACTGACCCAGACGGGACAGTCCCTGTTTCGTATGAGCAGGCGATCTTGCTTTACGCCAACCGAATTTCCTTCGCGCTGACAAGGTCGGGAAGCGCCGCGACTTGCGCCAGCACTTCCTTCGGCACCGCTTTGTCGACGCCTAGCGCCATGATGGCCGATCCGCCGGCCAGCTTCCGGCCGACCTGCATCGTCGCGATGTTGATGTCGTTGCTGCCGAGCAGCGTGCCGACGCGTCCGATGATGCCCGGCTTGTCCGAATGGGAGATAAGGAGAATATGGCCTTCCGGCGCCACGTCCACCGGGTACTGATCGATCTGCGTGATGCGCGCGCCGAAGCCGTTCAGCAGCGCAGCGGCAACTGTACGTTCTTCCTTGGCGGTACGCAGCGTCACCGACACGAGGTTCACGAAGCCTTTGCTGGCATGCGATTTGTTGGTAACGATGTTCAAGCCGCGCGTCTTGGCCAAGTGCATCGCGCTGACCGGGTTAACCTGATCCGAACCGAGATGGTGGGCGAGAACGCCTTCCACGACATGGCGCGTGATCGGCTGCGTGTCCACGTCCGCCAGCTCGCCGGAATAAGAGACGACGATCTCTTTGACGGCGCCGTCGGCCATCTGGGCCGCGAAGCTTCCCAGCTTGCGTCCGATCGGGAAGTACGGCTGGATCTTGGAGAGGATGTCCGCGGGAACCGAAGGCATGTTCACCGCGTTCTTGTACGGCTCGCCGCGCAGAATGTGCAGCAGCTGTTCGGATACGTCGATCGCCACGTTCTCCTGCGCCTCGACGGTGGAGGCGCCAAGGTGCGGCGTCACGACGATCTTCGGGTGGTTCAGGAACGGATGATCCGGCTTCGGCGGTTCTTCTTCGAAGACGTCGAACGCGGCTCCGGCAACGATGCCGGCGTCGATCGCTTCAACGAGCGCAACTTCGTCAATAATGCCGCCGCGCGCGCAGTTGATAATGCGCATGCCTTGCTTCATCCGAGAGAATTGCTCTTTGCCGATCATGTGTCGAGTCTCAGGCGTCAACGGCGTATGGACGGTAATGAAGTCTGCCCCGCGAATGACGTCCTCGACGGAAGCGAGCTTCACGCCGAGCTTCTCCGCGCGCTCTTCCGTCAGGAACGGGTCGTAGCCGAGAATGCTCATGCCGAACGCTTTGGCGCGAGCGGCGACTTCGCTGCCGATGCGGCCCATGCCGAGTACGCCCAGCACCTTGTTGCGAAGCTCGACGCCAACGAACGATTTGCGATCCCATTCGCCGCCGACCGTCTTCTGATAAGCCTGCGGAATGTGGCGGGCCAGCGCCATCATCATGGCGAAGGTATGCTCGCACGTCGTAATGGTATTGCCGTCTGGAGCGTTAATGACGACGATGCCGCGCTTCGTTGCGGCTTCAAGATCGATGTTGTCGACGCCGACGCCGGCGCGGCCAATCACCTTCAGTTGTTTGCCTGCGGTCATGATACGCTCGGTTACGCGCGTCTGGCTGCGGACGAGAAGAGCGTCATATTCGCCGATAATGGAGACCAATTCATCTTCCGATAATCCCGTCTTCTTGTCGATGGAGATGTCGGATGCTTCTACGAGAAGAGAAATGCCCAAATCGCTGATCGGATCAGATACCAACACTTTAAACATGCAAGCTCCCCCTAATTTGGTTCTCTTGACAGAAAACACCCTCAAACTCTCCCGAGCGTTCGCGTCAGGGCGAACGAACAGTGTGCTTAAGGGTGTTCCGCTCACTTCATTCATTCGTCGATTGATTCCTGAGTCTCATTTGCCTTTACTATTTTAAAGCAATGAGACAAGCAAATCAATGACTTCATCGGATATTAAATTAGGTATTGTTCGTATTTTTATTTGTCAGATGAGAAAAAAGGCAGCTGAGGCAGCAATTCTTGATCGTATAAACGAACTTTCGATGCCAAGAAGTCGCCTTTACGAACGGCATCCGTCTGCGTCAACAGATCGGCAACCGAGCTCATCGATTTCAATTTCATCTTGGCAGCCTGGCCGGAAGCGACGAAGCTGTCGATACGCGCGGCTAAATCCTGCGGCAAGAATCCGGTCATGAGCGACCGCTCTTGCATGTATTCCGCCGCCAATTCGTTCTTGATCAGCAGGGGAAGCTTCTTCCACCCGGCCAGATCGATCGAAGTCTTGTCCTTGCTCTCTTCCGGAATATCGATGTCGACGGTCGCCCCCCATTTGACCATGGACTCATAATATTGCTTCTGGGCGGCAAGACTGAGCTTCTGCGCTTCGGCGATATACGCGTTAGCGTTTATTTGTTCGAGCACGATATCGGCTGTCGCTTGGTTAGCCGAAGAGACATAAGCGGACAGGCCGTCGGCATACAGCTTCAAGCTCTTAAGGTACTGGTTCTGGGCGTCCTTCAGCAGCGGCGATACCTGCGGAACGTACGCAACCTTGACGGATTCATACTCGGCCTTGGCTGAGCGGACTAATTCTTTGACCTGCGCAGAGCGGTCCGCCGATTCGTCCGACAGCCACTCCTGCTGCGCGGATTGCCAGTCGTCCAAGAATTCACGATAAGGCAAAAATACGGTATGATAGAAAGATACGAGATCCTGAAGCTGATAAGCATTCAGAGACACCGAAGCTGCAGCGGCTTGCGGCAACGCGGTCGCCTTCTCGTGACGGGATTCCGCCTGCGAAGCGCCGACTTTGACGCCGTAGAAGAAGGCCGCTACCGCAACGACGAGCATGAAGAGAAAACCGAGTGCGAACATGAGATCAATGCGTGTGAGACGTTTGTCCATTCATAACTCCTCTTTACGGTCAGATTTAGTAGCTTTAGTATAGGGAAACTATGCCAAACGAACAATAACTTACGAATCAAATTTAGAGGTCATATGAAAAAATTCGACATTCGCAACTTGAAGGTTCGCAAAGCGTCAATTAACGAGCTCGGCGACCGTTTGCTGCTCGCCAATTTGTACTTGACTCAACTCGTTACTTTTATTATCGGATTATTGTGGGTGATTTTGCAGGGGAGAAACCCGATTCGATTGTTCGCATGGCCGGGCAGCTTCGAATTTCTCGGCTGGTCGATCGGGTTATCGGCGGCTATCGTCTTGCTCGACGTCGCCTTATCCAGATGGATGCCCGAGGAGGCCATGGATGATGGAGGCGTCAACGAACGAATCTTCCGCACGCGTCCCATCTGGCACATCGCGCTCATCTGCCTTGTCGTAAGCATATGCGAAGAGCTGCTGTTCCGCGGCGCGATTCAGCACTCGTTCGGTCCTTATTGGACCAGCATCCTGTTCGCGGCAATCCATGTCCGATATTTGCGCCACTGGATACCGACCGGCATGGTGTTCGCGATCAGCTACGGATTCGGCTGGATGTATGTGCATACGGGCACGCTCTGGGCGCCGATCGCCGCTCACTTTCTGGTAGATTTGATCATGGGGCTAATTATTCGGTTACGGAGGGACAAGCAAGTATGAAGGACGATGGCCAATCTTCGGCGTGGGAGCGTTATGTAGAAGCGAAGAGACATGCCTTCGAAGAACAGCAGGCGGATGGAGGGGCGGGGGAACCTAAGACGCTCGAGGAGCTGGAAGCGGCTATTGCCGAAGCCGCCGCTTCCTCGGGCATTCCAGAGACAGGAATGCCGCCAAGATCCTCTATTCATCCAACCGCAAGACGCAACTTGAGCCGCTGGTTCTACCAAACGCTCGTCATCTTGTTCGTTGGGTTGGTCGCATACTTGCTATGGTGGGGATATCAAAATACTTAAGCTTCGGTATCGATCGCCTCAGGGTCGACGAAGGAGTAGCCCTTCTGCTCCAGATCGGTCAGCAGCGCATCCAGCGCTTCGCCCGTCCACGGGAGCTCGTGCATCAGAATGTTGCTTCCGGGATGAAGCAGATCATTTACATTCTTAATAATCGCGGCCGTCTTGTCCTTGATCTTGTCGCCCGTCATCTCCCAGTCGAGGGAGCCATCGGACCAGGTCATGTACAGGAGGCCGTTCTCTTTGGCGATGGAATGCGTATATTCGTTGCCGGAGGCGTTCGGCGGACGGAAGAAGACCGGCTTCTTGCCGATTACCTCTTCAACGATATTCTGAACCTTCTCGATCTGCTCGCGAATCGTCTCCGGCTTCTCTTTGCCTAACATAATGTGATCCCACGAATGATTGCCGACCGTATGGCCGCGTTCGTCAATCTCCTGCAGCAGCTCGGGGTGCGCCTTAACTCGATACCCGTTAACGAAGAAGATCGCTTTGGCATGATGCTTGTCCAGCGTATCCAGAATCGGCTTCAGCGTCTCTTCCGCTTTCGGCCCGTCATCGAACGTCAGCAGTACGACTTTCGAGTTCGTGGTCTCCTTGTCGATCGGCACGATGTCGTAGTTCTTGTTCATCCGGTACGTTAACTCCACAGGAGCTTCGGTCGGATCCGGAGACGGCGAAGGATCAGGAGATGCGGAGGGAGATGCGGCAGCAGACGCGGAAGGCGAAGCGGAGGGCGTCTGTGCAGCGCTTGCAGAAGGAGAGACAGTCTGCGTGGCAGCAGGCGCGGAATTGGCCGGGGCTGCGGTATTGCCGGCGCCGCAGGCAGCCAGTGACATCAGCAGAATGGGAATAGTTACGGCGGCGGTGGCGATGTTCTTCATTATTGGATCTCCTCTGCGGTCTTGAATGAAATGAATTCGTGTATCTCGACTTATTTTAACATAGCCCGATTTTGTTCGACACTGGTGCCTTTTCCTTATTTTGATTGAGCATGAGCCGCCGCCGGCGGGCCACAATAGAGGATGTAAGCACCCGGCGAAGGGTGCGTTAAGGAAAGGGGAGTTTCGGATGAAAGTCTCGGCATTCTTGCTTGGCGGTCTGGCTGGGGCGGCCGCGGTCATATTCATTCAGCGCAACAAGCGAATGGTCTCGGCGGTCGGCAATATCGGATGGAGCCAAGTCAAGTCGCGGGTGAACGGAATGAAGGATGAGGCCATCGGCAAAATGTGGAGCAAGAGCTTCGAGTCGCATGACTCGGCCGGCGGTTTAGACAAGGTTGCCCATCTGGCAGCGCAGGACTCGGAGGTTCAGCGCCGTGTCAATGAAATATTGGAAGAGAGCGGACAGAACCAGATCTGAATCTGCGCTCCATCCTCCAACATCAGCGTCCGGCCCGCTTCCTGACGAGGGAGCGGCAGGCGCTGATTTTTTGTTATTCATGGGTTTTCCCTAGTGCATTTCAATTAGAGAAGTGATAACATGTTGTCAAAGCAAAAATCAATCACACATTATATGCCACGTCATACGCTGTTATCACCCATCGTGTGCAGAAGGAGGATCCTGTCATGAGGATGGAGCGGCTTAGCCAAGACAAGATTAGGATTTTCCTTACCTTCGACGATCTGTCGGAACGCGGAATTCAGAAGGAAGACATGTGGCGGGAAATTCCGAAAGTCCATGAATTGTTCAGCGAGATGATGGATCAAGCCTATAGCGAGCTTGGCTTTGATGCCTCGGGGCCTCTTGCGGTCGAAGTGTTCGCAATGCCTGCCCAAGGAATGGTCGTCATCGTCACGAGAGGGAAGCTGGACCGGGACGCGGAAGCCTCGGCCGAGGATGAACTCGATGAAGAAGTTTACGAAATGGAGGTTACGCTCGAACAGAGCGAAGCCATAATATATCGTTTTCGCGACATCGAAGACGCGATCTCAGCCGCCAAGATGCTTAACCGCCATCTGACGCAGGAAGGCAGGATGTATCGTTATCAGAATCAGTGGGTGCTCTGCTTCGATCCCGCAGGTCTAGAGAACGCGGGATATCATGCGCTGATCGCGGTGCTTGCCGAATACGGCGATGCGACATCCGTAACGCCGGCCGTTCTTGAAGAATACGGACAGTTGGTGATCCCTTCCAATGCCGTTAAAGTTCTCGCCGAGCACTTCGCTTGAATTCGCTGTTTGTCTGAGGGCCATGCCATATACCGATTAGCAACGGACATTTTGCGTTAAACGCCGGTCGTTTATCGCGGGATGTTCGTTTTTTGTTCACAATTTAAGGCGGACGGCCCTTGAACCTGTCTAATGGGGTGCCCCTGCGGCAAGAGACGTTGTATAATAGGGAGCATGGAAGGGAGGGGGAACGAAGGTGCTTCTCTTATCGCTGCTGGCCGCCGCCATCGCGCCCGGCATTGCGCTGCTGGCCTACTTCTATTGGAAAGACCGCTATGACGTCGAGCCGTTGCCTATCGTGATCCGCCTGTTCCTTGCCGGCGCGCTAACGGTGCTTCCGGTGATGGTTATTCAGCGCGCGCTGACGCTATGGCTCGGAGAATCGCCGTTTGCGTTTTCCTTTCTGATCTCGGCCGGCGTTGAAGAATTTATCAAGTGGTTCGTTCTGTACCACATCATATACAATCACACCGAATTCGATGAGCCTTACGACGGCATCGTCTACGCGACTTCGGTCTCTCTTGGCTTCGCGACGCTGGAGAACGTCCTATACGCCTTCAACGAACCGGTCACCTTCGGCATGCTGCTCGCCAGAGCGCTGCTCCCGGTATCGGGCCACGCCCTGTTCGGCGTCTTCATGGGCTATTCGATGGGCAAGGCCAAGTTCTCAGCCGGCAAGCGGGTTCCGCTGCTGCTGGCGGCGGCGTTCTTCCTGCCGTTCCTAGCGCACGGGGCGTTCGATCTGATTCAGCAGACCGTTCCTCCCGAGTGGCTATGGGTAATGGTGCCATTCATGCTGCTGCTCTGGCTAAGAGGCATGATCAACGTGAATCGGGCTAACTCGGTCTCGCCGTTCCGAATGATCAAGCGCGAGGAAGGTTAAATCTTCCCAAGCCCGTCAATACTTCCGATTAGAACGACTGCGGAACGATTCCGCGTGAGAGAGCGGGAGGGGCGAAGATGACGGCCGAACGGGTGAAGGTGATGATCCGTTGCAACCGCTGCGGCGAGAAGTTCGTGCTTCGGGGAAGAAGGGATCGAGGCCGAATCGACACCGGGTTTAAAATGTGTCTCTGCAGCAATACGAACGATTTCGACATCGAAGAAACGTGAATAAAGCTGGCCCAAGCTTCCCACACTAACGCCGAACGGCAGTCTGGGAATGAAAGGGGTCGGCTTTTCATGTATGCGAGGTTAAGTTCGGTTCTGTTCCCCGTCGCAGCTCTGCTATTTGTCGGGGCGATCCTGTGGGGATATCAAGAGCATCAAGAGAAGAATGCGATTATGATCAAGGCGGAGAATCAGTATCAGCGGGCGTTCCACGATTTGGCGAGCCATATGGGCAGCCTGCAGGACGAGCTTGGCCAGACGCTGGCCGTATCCTCGGTGTCGCAGGGCATGCAGCGCAAGGGCCTCATTAAGGTATGGAGGCTGACGAGCCAAGCCCAGAATGAGATCAGCCAGCTTCCGCTAGCGGGCGTTCCTTTCAACAAGGCGGGCGATTTCCTGTCCCGCATCTCGGACTTTGCCTATCGAACCTCTGTCAGAGACCTGACGAAGCAGCCGCTCTCGCAGGATGAGATCAAAACGATGAAGTCTCTGTATGCGAAAGCCTCGGACGTGAATAAGGATTTGACTAATATCCGAGAGTCCGTCATGAACGACCATCTTCGCTGGATGGATGTCGAAGTGGCAATGGCCGGCAAAGACGAGCCGTATAACAATACGATCATCGACGGCCTTAAGGCGGTGGACAAGAAGATCGGCTCATACCCCGAGAATGATTGGGGACCTGCCGCCATGGCGTCCAAGCGGGGCCATCCCGTCCGTATGCTGTCTGGCAAGCCGGACGTTACGGCGGATAAGATTAAGCAACAGGCGCTTGCCTTCCTCGGCACGACGGCAATGTCCGGGGCCGGACGTCAAGTCAATGTAGTCGAGAACGGCAAGAACACCGATATGCCTGGTTATACGGCGACGGTCCCTGGCCCGAATGGCGAGAATATTCAAATGGATTATACGCGCAAGGGCGGCGAGCTGCTGTGGTATATGAATCCGCGAACCGTCAAGACGCGCAAGCTTGATTTTGCGTCGGCGAAGGCCAAAGCCGCGCAATTTCTTGATCAGCACGGCTATAAGAACATGACGCCGGTTACCTACGATGAGTATGATCATGTATCGGTGTTCACGTTCGTCGGGCAGAAGAACAATGTCAAGATTTATACGGATAAAGTGACGGTGCGAGTAGCGCTTGATAATGGCGAGGCGGTCGGCCTTCAAGCTTCGGACCATGTGTTCGCGCCGCGCGTTCTGTCGACGGGCAAGCCCAAGCTGTCGCAGAGCGAAGCGCGCAAGTCGCTCAACTCGGACTTCAAGGTTCAGGCATCCAGTCTTGCTCTTATCGAGAATGAGGAGAACAAGCAAGTCCTGTGCTATGAATTCGTCGGCAAAGTCGGCGGCGAACAATATCGGATCTACATTAATGCCGACTCGGGACTTGAGGAATCGGTCGAGAAGATTCCCGAGAAAGCCAGAGCGCTGTTGAAGTGAAGAGCATGAAGCGGCAGCTGCCCGACGCATTTTGCGGCGAAGGGCAGCTTTTTCTAGCGTATAGACGACATTCGCATGGCTGGATAGAAGAAGTTGCGCAAGGAGCGTGTCCAAGCATCCTCGTCATGGTATAATTGGGAAGATAGGTGACAGATCGTACCGATTATACCGACAGTGTCAGCGTGGTGGAGGGGTAAAGGGTGCTTCCGAAAATAAACCAAACGATGTTCATTCAGCTGCCAAGAGAGTCTGGCACAGAGCAGGCTTCCCTTCTTCGATCCAGATTAGCGGATATGGATGAAGCGTCGCTGTACATCGAGATTCCGCTGGAAGAGAAGACAGGAAGGTACCACCGTGCGCAGCCGGGCGACGAGTTCCGGGTGACTTATTACACGACGGAAGGCGTCAAGCACGAGTTCAAGGCGACGGTCCAGAACTTCCTCAAGGAGGAGACCGTTCCCCTTGTCGAGCTTCGCAAGCCGAAGCAGGAGGAGATCACGCGGGAGCAACGGCGGAATTTCCTTCGTGTGGAGGCGCAGCTCGAGGTCGCCGTGCGAATCGGCGACAAGATGCGGTTCTTAGCGCTCACCGAGGACGTCGGAGGCGGCGGTATCTCGCTGCGCTGCGAACGGAAGTGGCCGATTCAGCCGAATTTAAGGGTGAATTGCTGGCTTCTGATTCCATTCCGTTCCGGCAGCATCGCGCACGCCCAGTTCGAAGGAGATGTCATTCGGGTAGCCGAGACGGAGCCGAATCATTATATCGTCATGATCCGATTCGTCAACATTGCCGAATCCGATCAACAGAAGGTCATTCGGTATTGTTTTGAACGACAACTTGATTTTCGCAAGGAATGATCAGTAATGAGAGAGCAAGAAGATAATCGGTTCGAAGTCAAGTGGTTCGCTAAGTCCGAGCGGCTGATCATTAGGGGAATCGCGATTCTCGCCGTTCTGCTCCTGCTCTCGCAGCTTGCGCTCCATTTCCCGGCGGCTAGACATTTGTTGACCCATACGGATCATTGGGAAGGAATCAAATACCGCAGCCCATAAGGCAGTCGGATCATCCGCTTCTTTTTTGCATCTGCAGGTGGGGTGTGGTATAATTTTCTCATTCGCACGCAGGCATAGCTTGCCTGCGTTTTTCGTAAGGGTAGTTGATTAGGAGGCTTTATTCTTACTCATGAATCCACTAACAAGTCACCCGATCAACATCGCGATCGACGGTCCTGCTGGCGCAGGCAAGAGCACCGTGGCCCGACTCGTCGCAAGCCGGCTGCATTATGTATATGTGGATACGGGGGCGATGTATCGCGCTGTAACCGCTATTGCCCTGGAGCGGGGCATCCCGCCCGAGGATGAGGATGCCGTCGGCCGGCTGGCGCAGCGGCTTCGCGTTGACCTGCGGCCGGGAGAAGAAGGGCAGCTCGTTTTCGCGGACGGAGAAGACGTTACTTCCAAGCTTCGAACGTTGGAAGTGAATCGCAGCGTCTCGCTCGTGGCTTCGTACGAAGCCGTTCGGATGAAGATGGCCGAAGAGCAGCGGCGCATGGCGAGAGCCAAAGGCGTCGTCATGGACGGCAGGGATATCGGCACCCACGTCCTGCCCGATGCTGAGCTGAAGATCTTTCTTACCGCTACCCCGAGAGAACGCGCTCTGAGAAGATTCAAAGAGATGGGCGAACAAACGGAGATTACGCTGGAACAATTGGAACAGGAGATTGTCGAGCGTGACCGCAAAGATTCGGAACGGGAGATTGCGCCGCTTCTTCAAGCGCCGGATGCCAGATTCGTCGATTCCACAGGACGCAGCATCGACCAGATTGTGGACGAGATCGTTGAATGGGGACGGGCGGCATCAAGAACCATTTCGGCGGGGGAGAAGTAAATTATGTTATATCGGTTCGCAAGGGCTTTACTCTTAGCGGTGTTCCGTCTCTTGTACCGGTTCGAAGCCAGAGGCGTATCCAATATTCCGGCTTCCGGCCCCGTCGTGTTGTGCAGCAATCATAAGAGCTTAATCGATCCCATCACACTCGGCATCGGTTCTCCGCGCAAGATTCATTATATGGCCAAGGAAGAATTGTTCCGAATTCCGCTGTTCGGTTCGCTCATTCGAGCGCTTGGCGCATTCCCTGTGAAGCGCGGCGGCGTCAGCCTAGATACGATTCGAACAGCCATTAGCGTGCTCAAGGCGGACCGCGTGATGGGCATCTTCCCCGAAGGATCGAGGAAGGGCGAACGCATCGACGGCGTCGGCACAGGCAAGCGCGGAGCGATTACGATCGCATCTCGCTCGGGAGCTGCAGTCGTTCCCGTCGCAATCATCGGCGAATACCGCATGTTCCGCAAGCTGACTATGGTATGCGGAGCCCCGCTCGACCTTAGCGCTTACTTGGTCAAGGGATCCGAAGATTGGGAAGGCGCTACCGCAGTGCTCATGTCCAGCATTCGGGAGATGCTTCGAACCGGTCAGCCGACGAATTGATTGCCGGGCTGCATGCATGTTTCATTCGGTTTACCAACATACTACAGGTATTATTTGGTTCATCGATTCGATTGATTTAAAGCCGCTTCGGGCGGGTTTAAATAAAGTTGTTGTAGAATTGAGGAGGTATTTTCCATGTCTGAAGAAATCAATGTCCAAGAGACGGCTGCCGAGCAGGTAAGCCAGGACGCACTCGAGAACGTCGTATCCTTGAAGAAGGGTGACACCGTCAAAGGTACGATCGTCAAAATCGAGGATAACCAAGCATTCGTGAGCCTTGGATATAAATACGACGGCGTCATTCCGCTTCGCGAACTGTCGTCCGTGAATCTCGACAACGCATCCGAAGCTGTACAGATCGGCCAGGAAGTCGAAGCGAAGATCGTCAGCATCAACGATGCGAAGGAGAGCCTCGTTCTCTCCAAGCGTCAAATCGACAGCACTCGCGCTTGGGACGATCTGCAAGCGAAGTTCGAGAGCGGAGAAGCGTTCGAAGTGACCGTTGCCGACGTTGTCAAAGGCGGCCTCGTCGCCGACGTCGGCGTTCGCGGCTTCATTCCGGCTTCGATGGTGGAGCGCCACTTCGTGGAAGACTTCTCCGGCTACAAGGGCCGTACTCTTCGCGTCAAAGTGAAGGAGATCGACCGCGAGAACAACAAAGTCATCCTGTCCCAGAAGGATGTGCTGGAAGCCGAGTACGAAGAGCAGAAGCAGAAGATTATGGCTGCTCTTGAGCCGGGCCAAGTGATCGAAGGCACCGTTCAACGCCTGACGCCGTTCGGCGCGTTCGTTGACATCGGCGGCGTTGACGGCCTTGTGCATGTATCCGAGATCGCCTGGAGCCATGTCGCTCATCCGGCTGATGTCGTATCCGAAGGCCAGCAAGTCAAAGTGAAAGTGCTGAAGGTCGATCCTTCGATCGGCAAGATCAGCCTGAGCATCAAAGCTGCGCAACCTGGACCTTGGGAGGCGGCTGCCGGCCAATTCCACACCGGCGAGATCGTATCCGGCGTCGTGAAGCGTCTTGTCAGCTTTGGCGCATTCGTCGAGATCGCTCCTGGCGTCGAAGGCCTCGTTCACATCTCCCAAATCGCGCATCGTCACATTGCGACGCCGCATGAGGTGTTGAAGGAAGGCCAAGAAGTTCAAGCGAAGATTCTCGACTTCAATCCAGCCGAGAAGCGCGTCTCCCTCTCCATTAAAGAGACGGAAGAGGCGCCCGCGCAGCCGGAACGCGAACATCGTGCGCCGCGCGGCCCTCGCGCGAACCGCGAAGAGACCAACCTTCCGCCGGCTGAATCGATGAGCTTCACGCTTGGCGAGAAGTTCGGCGACAAGCTGAGCAAGTTCAAATAAGCGAAGGCTTCGCGCCCCGCTTTCCCGAAGAACGGGACGATGGCAGACAATATGTCTGCCTCGTCCCGTTCTTTTTTTGTCGGCAATGAAGCAATTTTCCTGCCTTGGATGCGAATACTAAGCTACGGCTGAAGAGGAGGGGGAATGGCCGATGCCATCTGGATATGCAGCAGCGGCCGCATGGGCGATCGCGGTCATCTTAAGTTTAAGCGGGTGGAGGAGAGAGCTGACGGAAGGGCTGCCTAGATTCGCCGTGATCGGATACCTTGCCGGATGGCCGTTCTTCTCACGTCTATTGGTGCCGGTTCCGTTGCTCGGATACGAGACGGCGGTTGGCGCAAGCTTGCTATGGACAGCGGCATTCGCCATCGTTGCGGCAGGCAGCTTGGGTGCAGCGAAGTCTGGCACCTCCTGCGCGGCAGGCGTGCTGATCGGGTCGGCAGCCCTGTTCACCGACAGGGTCTCGGAGGCGCTGCCGTCTCTGTTGCCGGCGAGCGCGTTGTGGGTCTCCTCCGCGATCATCGCGGTAATTGCAGCGCTGCTGTCAAGAGGAGCGGCGGAGCAGATTGTGACGCTCACAATAGGCTTAACGCTGACTGAAGCGGTCTCCGCCTTGTGGGATCTTCACACGATAGGCCAAGCGTTGATCGGCACGCTTGCCTGGTCGGACCGCTGGTGGTTGGCGTACTTGGAGATTCGCGTCTTTACGGTAGCGGCTTCGTGGCTGCCCTTGCTCGTGAGAAGAAGCCAATGGAGAAGAGGAGGGGAACGATCGTGAGCATGCCGTGGCTGCTGTCGCATCCGGATCTGGCCGAAGTATCCCTCGGCACCTTCGCAGGCGTGGCGACGCGGTATTTAATGCTGCGCAGCGACTACCGCCAATACCCGTCTTACCCGCACGGACGAATCATTCATCTGGCGCTCGGGCTTATCGCTGGAGCGCTGGGGGCCGTGGCGGTTCCTGCGCTGTTCGATAAGAATTATACGGCAATCACCTTCCTCGGGATGGCAGCCCAGCAATTCCGGGACGTACGGAATATGGAGCGCAATACGCTGACTGCGCTGGATGCGCAAGAGCTGGTGCCTCGCGGAGCGGCGTACATAGAAGGCATAGCTGTCGTGTTCGAAGGGCGCAATTACTTGTCCATCTTCGCGGCTTTCCTAACAAGTCTGATCGTGACGCTCGCGGGCTGGGCGCCAGGCATTCTGGTTGGGGCGCTATGTCTGGCGACGGCTATTCGCTTCCGCAAAGGCAAGAAGCTTGAAGACGTGGCGAAGGTTGAAGCCGCGCCTGTACGAATCGACGGACCGAATCTGCTCGTCGGGGACGTCTACATGATGAATGTCGGGCTGAATGAGAACCGCGACATTATCGGGAAGCAGGCAATCGGCTTCATCCTGACGCCGAAGAACGACGACGCGCGGGTGACGCTCGCGAATTTGGGACAACGGCAGGCGATTCTGCACGATGTGTCCACGCGCCTCGGCGTTTATCGGGACGATGGGGAACCGATGCTGCTGCCGATGGCGAAGCTCGGGCTTGCCTCTGGCAAGCTGGGTGTCCTCTTCCTGCCGAGGGAGCATGATCCCGAGAAGGCGCTCGCGTCGGTATCGAGCGTCCCGCTGCTGGAATCGGCGATCCGCAAGCCGGTTGAAGCCAATCGTCGAGCAGAGGAGAAGGCGGTGCGCGGTGGTTAAGATTATGGCTGTCGTCACGACGCGAGAGTCGGGCTTCGCGGGCGGAACTCCGGTCTTCCTCGCGCGCGACAAGGAGGAACTGCAAGCCTTGTCCCATTCCCTCGAGAAGATCTTGAACGCCGCAGCCCATCAATTAAACGAGGACTCCTTCCTCCTCGTCTACCGGCAATGAAGAAGAGTTAGCCAAGGCGGGTTATTTTTGTTATGATGGAATTTGTGAATGAATTATGGTTGACCATTAAGGAGTGAATGTATGGCAAGACCCGTCATCGCCATCGTAGGGCGTCCCAACGTGGGCAAATCTACGATTTTCAACCGGATTATTGGCGACCGGCTGGCCATTGTCGAGGACAAACCCGGAATCACGAGAGACCGCATATACGGAACCGGCGAATGGAACGGTATCGCGTTTAGCGTCATAGATACGGGCGGGATCGAGATCGATGGCGAGGATCAACTGCTTAGGCAGGTTCGGGTGCAAGCGGAGCTTGCGATCGAAGAAGCGGACGTCATTGTCTTCATGGTAGATGCCAAATCGGGAATGACGAACGCAGACGAAGAAGTCGCGCAAATCTTGTTCCGATCTGGCAAGCCCGTCGTGGTAGGGGTTAACAAAGTCGACAACTTGGGACGCATGGACGACATTTATGAATTCTACTCGCTCGGCTTCGGCGATCCGATCGCCCTATCCGGCGCGCATGGCATCGGTATTGGCGATCTGCTCGACGCTGCCGTTCAGAAGCTTCCGGTTAAGGAAGATCAGGTATATGACGAAGATGTCATTAAGGTCGCCCTGATCGGCCGGCCGAACGTGGGCAAGTCCTCGCTCGTTAATGCGATTCTCGGCGAAGAGCGCGTCATTGTCAGCGAGATCGCGGGCACGACGCGCGACGCCATCGATACGCCGTTCGAGAAGGACGGCCAGAAGTATGTCCTGATCGACACCGCCGGCATGCGCAAGCGCGGCAAGGTGTACGAGACGACGGAGAAGTACAGTGTCATGCGCTCCATGAAGGCGATCGAGCGTGCAGACGTGGCGCTGATCGTCATCAACGGCGAGGAAGGCATCATCGAGCAAGACAAGCACATCGCCGGATACGCGCATGAGCTAGGCAAAGCTTCCGTATTCGTCGTGAACAAGTGGGACGTCGTCGAGAAGGATGACAAGACGATGCAGCATTTCACGAATACGCTCCGGGATCACTTCCTGTTCATGTCTTACGCGCCGATCGTCTTCCTATCGGCGAAGACGAAGCAGCGGCTGAGCAAGCTGTTCCCCGTCATCGATCGGGTGGCGGAGCAGCATTCGATGCGCGTGCCAACGCATCTATTGAATGACGTCATCTCGGATGCCGTGGCCGTTACGCCGCCTCCAAGCGACAAGGGCCGCCGTCTGCGGATCAATTACGTCACGCAAGTGTCCGTCAAACCGCCGACACTGCTGGTGTTCGTGAACGATCCGGAACTGATGCACTTCTCTTACGAGCGCTTCTTGGAGAACAAGCTTCGCGCCGCCTTTGACTTTGATGGAACACCGCTGCGGATCTTCACGCGCCGCAAGTCGGATCAGGAATAGGGGAGAACGGCATTGACGTTAGCGATAATCGCCATAGCAGCGAGCTACCTGCTGGGCTCGGTCTCATTCAGCATCATCATCGCCCGTCTCATGGGCAAGATCGATATTCGCCAGCACGGAAGCGGCAACGCGGGCGCAACGAACACGCTGCGGGTACTTGGGAAAGGGCCGGGCATCGCCGTATTTCTGCTTGATATTGTGAAAGGCGTTATTGCGGTGACGCTAGGTTATCTGTTGAATGGAGACGAATATGTCTGGTTGCCCGTCCTCTGCGGGCTGGCAGCCATCATCGGACATAACTGGCCGATCTACTTCCGGTTCAAAGGCGGCAAGGGCATCGCGACGACGGTCGGCGCGATGGTCACGCTGGCGCCCTTGGCGGTCGTAATCGCCGGCGTGGTCGCCATTCTCCTCATCGTATTCACCCGATACGTATCGCTCGGCTCAATCGTCTTCACCGTGCTGCTGCCGATCATTCTAGCGATCGGCGGTTGGCCTGCCTCCTATATTTGGGGCGGCGTCGTCGTCGCGGTGCTCGCGATTGTCCGCCATCGCAAGAATATTGTGAAGCTGCTGAACGGCACGGAGAACAAGCTGGGCAGCGGCAAGAAGGGAGAACCTCATGGCGTCTAAATCCGTAACCGTGCTCGTAGCTGGCAGCTGGGGTACCGCCTTGGCTTGCGTACTTGCCGACAACGGACATCGTGTCACCTTGTGGACCCGAAGCGACGCGCAAGCCCGGGAGATCAATGAAGAGAGGCGCAACTCGAAATACTTGAAGGATTCCCGGCTGCCCGAAGGCATATCGGCTGCAACCGATATGCCTTCGGCTTTGGCCGGTGCGGAGGCCGTCATCTTCGTGCCACCGTCATCGGCTATGCGCGATGTCGCGCATGCGGCGGGGCCGCATATCCGGCGCGATGCGCTGATCGTGCATGCCACCAAGGGCTTCGAGAGCGAATCGCTGAAGCGGATGTCGGACGTGCTCGCGGAAGAGCTGGATCGTCCTGCCGGAGAGATCGTCGTTCTCTCCGGGCCGAGCCACGCCGAGGAAGTGATCGTCCGGCATCCGACGACCGTCGTCGTAGCCTCCGCATCCATCGCATGCGCGGAAGCCGCACAGGATCTGTTCATGAACGACGAGTATTTCCGAGTCTATACGAACCCCGATGTCGTAGGCGTAGAGCTCGCCGGCGCGCTCAAGAATATCATCGCGCTCGGCGCCGGCGTATCCGACGGCGTCGGCTACGGCGACAATGCCAAGGCCGCGCTCATCACTCGCGGCCTCGCGGAGATCGCCCGGCTCGGCGCATCGATGGGAGCGAACGCGTTGACATTCGCCGGTCTTGCCGGCGTCGGCGACCTTATCGGAACCGCGACCAGCCGCCACAGCCGGAACTGGCGCGCGGGCTCGCTCCTAGGTCAGGGGCTCAGCTTGGAAGAGGTGCTGAAGCAGATCGGCATGGTCGTCGAGGGTGTCCGTACGACGCAATCGGCCAAGAAGCTGGCTGCGCTCTATCAGGTGGAGATGCCGATTACGAACGAGCTGCATAAGGTGTTATTTGACGGGAAGACAACGACCGATGCGATCGGCGCGCTGATGGGACGCGTTCGTACGCATGAGATCGAACGGCCGGCATTCGACCTGGACAGCGGCCAGCCGTAGCGGCTGGCGTCCCCTTTTCTTTTTTCCCCATGCAGGTGCCTGCCCACACCGTCCACCCCTCCGAGGCATACAATAGCATGCATCAATCCGGAGGAGGGGAAGCATGGATAAGAAGCTCTCGAAGGAGATTCTAGGAGCGGTCAACAAGAATACGGGCAAATCGATCAGCGAATCATCGCTTAAGAAAATCGCCGGATCGGTTACGCCTTCAACAATGCAGAGCGAAGCTCAACTCCGGCAGCTGATTAAGCAAGTGTCCTCGGTAGCTGGCGTTCCGGTAACGGAGGATACGATTAAGAATATTATCAGCGCCGTCAAGAAGAGCGGCATGAACATGGAATCGCTCGAAAGCATGATGAAGACGATGATTAAGAAATAAATTCGCAGCCGCTTGGCGCGGGTTCGGCCATTTCTTCTCCCGAGAGAAGGAGTGGCCGTTTTTCTTTTATTTTTCTCCTAACAATGGTATAATATTTTGCGTTTTGTAGGGATAACCGAGAGAGGGTATCGAGCTATGGATCCAATGATGAAAATGTGGGTGTCGTTCGTCGGCATCGGCCTGATGGTTCTCTCGGCGGTCGTCATTATGCTCACGCGGGCGAAGACGAGAGGCGTCCTTCGACTTGTTCTGTCGTTGATTGCATTCGTCATGCTGTTCGCCGGTATGGTGTGCGGACTTATATCCATCGTATAGAGAGGAGTCGGGGAGACACCATGATTCAATTGACGGGGAGAACCCTGACGAAGACGATCGAATCCGGTCAAGGCCGGACGCTTCTCGCGCTTGCCAAGGAAGCCGGCGTGGATTGGCAGTTCAACTGCTCGCGCGGGACTTGCGCGCGCTGCCGGTGCCGGATCGAAGCCGGATCGGAGCTGCTCCGAGAGCCGACGGACGCCGAATGGGACAGGCTTGGGCCGGAGGAGCTTGATCAAGGCTACCGTCTCGGGTGCCAGGCGGTAGTTGAACGGGACGGCGAACTGAAGGCGAGGAATCGCACTTATTTCTAATGGAGAATGAAGCGGAGGCGGTCCAGTGGCTCCATCATCGGTGAAAGTCACCTTTCTGCCGGACGGACAGACAGCCGTCGTCCGCATAGGCGCAACCGTGCTCGAAGCTTCACGCAAGGCGAAAGCGCCGGTTCGCACCCGCTGCGGCGGCGTCGCGGGCTGCCTCATGTGCAAGGTGAACGTCGATCAGGCGGAAGCCGGAGCTCTGCAAGAACCTACGTCAGCGGAACTTCGCAAGCTGGGACCGCTCTTGGAGGAAGGCGTTCGGCTATCCTGCCAAGCGCGCGTCAAGGCGGACGTCTCCGTCTGTATACCTGAGGATCCGCTCAAGGCGGCGATCCGCAGGCGGCTTGCGGAGCAGGCTGACGACAAGTTGTGGTG
Organism: Cohnella lubricantis; assembly: GCF_014212015.1. Taxonomy (GTDB): domain Bacteria; phylum Bacillota; class Bacilli; order Paenibacillales; family Paenibacillaceae; genus Cohnella; species Cohnella lubricantis. The sequence continues at coordinate 67,411 of NZ_JACJVN010000034.1, forward strand.
AAGACCGGGAGGAAGTGCTTAGAAGGATGGTCGTGACTAATTCATTCGCCCTCGCTGTGCGCGGATTGCGGCGCACGCTCGCGATCGGCTGCTTGTCTGCGCTCCTGCTGCCGCTGACGGGATGCATGTATCCCGATGAACAGACGCCAGGCAACGACGCTTCCGCGCGTCAGTCGGTGCTGGCCGTCCAAGACGCTGTTGACCGTTATATGACAGACAACGGAGTGCTGCCGATCGTCAGCGCCGACGAGTCGGTGCCCAAGTATGAGAAGTTCAAGCTCGATCTGGGCAAGCTGAAGCGCATGAACTATCTGGGAAGCGTTCCGAACGTCGCGTTCGAGAGCGGCGGCCGCAATCAATTTCTCGTGATCGACGAGGAGACGAAGCCAACCGTTAAGCTGCTGGACATTCCTGTGTACCAAGAAGCGGCAGCGGTTCAGCGGAAGGTGAACGACTACATGAACGAGCATAGCGGCGGCAAGCCTGTTGGCGAAGAGCTGTATCCCGGCTACTGGAGCCTGGACTTCAAGATGCTTGGCGGCGGCGAGCCCGATGCGCGCAGCATGTTCTCCGGCCAGAGCTTAACGTTCATGCTCGATGCGGCAGGAACCGTCTGGCTCGACTACGGGCTCGATATCGCGACAGCGATCCGCAAGTCCTCGTCAGCCCCAAGCGGGGACGAAGACCTGCGGGGCATTCTCGTAGCCGAATCCTACTTCGTGCCCGTCAAATCGCCGGTCTATCACTGGGTCAACGGCGAACCCGTCGCCCAACCCGAAGCGGGTTAACGCGGGGATTGGCGCGCGGGGCAGGGTCAAGCAGGCGGCGGACGAGGGAGTTCGTGTGAAGCAGTGGTGTCATGGCGATTAGCCATGGGCCACTGTTTTTTGCTTTTTTTGCTTTATCGTGAAGAAATAGCGGTACAGCAATCGGAAAGAGATATAGACCATTAACCGTTCTAATCGATATGCAAGTGGTATAGCTATGAACAGGGTTGCGGTTTCGCTTTTTCCCTCGCACCGACATACCCGCCAGCCTTCCCACATATGATTGGGAGGGACGGGTGAAGTGCGGGCCTATGAGGTTATGGAGCGGATGACGGGACTCTCCCCGCAAGCCGAATGGCGAATCCGCAGCACAGCGGCGCAGGAGGGGGAAATCTTCCTATGAATGCGTCATAAATCGGGCATTCGCACATAGAATGATAGCAGTCCAAGTTCGTGTACGAGTCCGTCGCGCTGACGGATCCACGCAGGCTTCGCGATTACGAAGGGGAGGGAATCTCATTGGAAAAAGTGGACATTTTCAAGGATATCGCTGAGCGCACCGGCGGCGATATCTACCTCGGGGTCGTCGGCGCCGTCCGGACGGGCAAATCGACCTTCATCAAACGGTTCGTGGAGACCGTCGTGCTGCCGAATATCACGCATGAAGCGGATCGGGTGCGGGCGGTCGACGAGCTGCCGCAGAGCGCGGCAGGCCGAACGATTATGACGACGGAACCCAAATTCGTGCCCAATAACGCGGTGCAGATCAAAGTGACGGAAGGTCTAGAGGTCAACGTCCGGCTCGTCGACTGCGTCGGCTATGCGGTGGAAGGCGCGAAGGGCTATGAGGACGAGAACGGTCCCCGCATGATCTCGACGCCTTGGTTCGAGGAAGCGATCCCGTTCCAGGAAGCGGCCGAGATCGGCACGCGCAAAGTCATTCAGGAGCACTCCACTCTCGGCGTCGTCGTGACGACGGACGGTTCGATCGCCGAGATTCCGCGCAGCTCATATGTCGACGCGGAAGAGAGAGTTATCCAGGAATTGAAGGAAGTCGGCAAACCGTTCGTGCTCATTGTCAACTCGACAAGGCCGCGCAGCGAAGAAGCGCTCGCGCTCCGCGGAGAGCTGGCTGCCAAATACGATATTCCGGTCATCGCGCTGAGCGTCGCCACGATGGGCGAAGAAGAAGTCATGAGCGTCCTGCGCGAGGTGCTGTACGAATTCCCCGTTCATGAAGTGAACGTGAATCTCCCGAGCTGGGTGATGGTGCTGAACGACCGTCATTGGCTGCGGTCCAGCTTCGAGAATTCCGTGCGAGACACGGTGAAGGATATCCGCCGCTTGAGGGATGTCGATCGCGTCGTCTCCAACTTCCTCGAATACGAGTTCATCGCCAAGGCCGGCCTTAGCGGCATGAATATGGGCCAAGGCGTCGCCGAGATCGACTTGTACGCGCCGGATGAGCTGTACGACCGCATCCTGCAGGAAGTCGTCGGCACGGAGATTCGCGGCAAAGATCATCTGCTGCAGCTGATGCAGGAATTCGCGCATGCCAAGCGGGAATATGACCGCTTCGCGGAAGCGCTGGAGATGGTCAAGACGACCGGCTACGGCATCGCGGCTCCATCGCTGGCCGAGATGCAGCTTGACGAACCGGAGCTCATCCGCCAAGGCTCTCGCTTCGGCGTCAGGCTGAAGGCGACCGCGCCGTCCATTCACATGATTCGGGTGGACGTCGAATCGGAATTCGCTCCGATCATCGGTACGGAGAAGCAGAGCGAGGAGCTCGTCCGATACCTCATGCAAGACTTCGAGAAGGATCCGATCAAGATCTGGGAGTCGGATATCTTCGGACGGTCGCTGCACTCGATCGTGCGCGAAGGCATCCAGGGCAAGATTGCGATGATGCCGGACAATGCCCGGTACAAACTGCAGGAGACGCTGGGCCGCATTATCAACGAAGGCTCCGGCGGCCTGATCGCTATTATTCTCTAATAGAAGACTGTCACGAGCGCGTTCCCTTCAAGGGGCGCGCTCTTTGTTTTGGCATTTTCAAATAAAAATGCCATTCCCTATCTTGTTAATTCGACAACATTCGCATAAAATTTAATTCTGTGAATGGTTAAAGCATTTATTCTCCAAAATTCCGATTGACATAGTTGGTTTTGGATAATAAGATTAGTTCTATCAAACGAGGCATTCTTTTACTAGGGGAGGAACTACAGACATGCTAATCAAGAAACGTATCGGCGCCGTCTTGGCTCTGTCGCTTGCGCTTGTGCTCGCGCTCACGGCTTGCGGCAGCAAGAACAATACCGCTTCGAAGGTTGACAATCCGCTGGCAGGCAAGAAGATCGCTCTCGTCATGCAGTTTAACCAAGGCACGTTCTCCGCTCAATACATAGACGGCGTCAAGAAGCAAGCTGCCAAGTTCGGCGGCGAAGTGACGGTATTCGCTTCCGAGAATGATCTGAGCAAGATGGCTTCCAACCTGGATGCCGCGATCAACCAGAAGTTCGACGGCATTCTGATTGACCACGGCAACACCGACGCTCTCGGCGCTGGCGTGGAGAAGGCGAAGGCAGCCGGCATTCCGGTCGTTGCCTTCGACGCGGCGCTGGGCATCGACGGCGTGACCGACCTGTCCCAGAACGACCAGAAGATGGCCGAGCAGACGCTGGAGCAGTTGGCTAAGGACGCCGGCGGCAAAGGCAATATTGTGAAGGTATGGGTCGCCGGCTTCGCTCCGATGGAACGCCGCCAAGAATCGTACGCGGCCTTCCAGCAGCAATATCCGGACATCAAAGAGATCACTTCGTTCGGCGACGCGAGCAACCCGCAGCTGGATGCCCAGACCAAGATGGAAGCCATTCTGAAGCAATATCCGGAGAAGGGCAGCATTACGGCAGTATGGGCGGCTTGGGATGAATTCGCGAAGGGCGCAGCCAATGCCATTAAGCAAGCCGGCCGCGATGAGATTAAAGTATACGGCATCGACATGAGCGACGAAGATCTGACAATGATTCAAGATCCGACGAGCCCGTGGATCGCTTCTGCGGCCGTCGATCCGACGACGATCGGTACAGTGCAGGTTCGTTACCTGTACCAAGCGCTGCACGGAGACCAGACGGATGCTGCTGTTCAGATCGACTCTGTCTACGTCAGCCGCGATGCGTTGCCGCAGGACAAGCAGGTGACGACGGCAGACCTTGCGCAATACGTTCCGGGCTGGGGCGAGAGCGATCAAGGCAACACTGATTACCTGAAGGAACTTGAAGCGGCAGTTGCAGCAGCGCAGTGAGCACTTGGAATCTAACGACGGATAGCGGTACGGCGCGGGCGAATGCCGCGCCGTTTCCTGCTGTCTGAAGCAACCGCAGGAAGGATGTGGACAGTCGCATGAGTCGCGGCAATATGCTCGAGATGAGTGGAATTAACAAGAGCTTCTCCGGCGTCAAGGCACTGCACGATGCCGAATTCGCAGTGCGCGCGGGAGAGATTCATGCGCTTCTCGGCGCGAACGGAGCGGGCAAGAGTACGCTGATGAAGATCTTATCGGGCGCGTACGTAGCGGACGTAGGCACAATTCGGCTTGACGGGCGGGAGCTCGAATTGCGAACGCCTGCAGATGCCAAGGCGGCCGGCATTCATTGCGTGTACCAAGAGGTGGATACCTCGCTTGTGGCTCAGCTGTCGGTGGCGGAGAATATTTTCTTGGACCGCATTGCTACGCACAAGACAAGCGCGTGGCTGAATTGGGGCCGTCTGTACATGGAGGCGGAGAAACTGCTGTCGGAGCTCGGCTTGCGTATCCCTGTGCGCAAGCGAGTCGCAGAGCTGACGCTTGCCGAGAAGCAGATGGTGCTCATCGCTCGCGTAATGGCGGAGGAAGCGAAGATCGTCATTTTCGACGAACCGACTGCGCCTCTAAGCACGGAAGAGACGGAGCGACTGTTCCAGATCATGAACAAGCTCAAGGAGACCGGCATCGGACTCGTGTTCATCTCGCACCGGCTTCACGAAGTGTTCCAGATCTGCGACACGATCACCGTCATGCGCGACGGCCGGATCATCGTGACAGAACCCGCGAGCGCGCTGGATACCGCGGACGTCATTCAGGCGATGCTTGGGCGAAGCCTTGAGGACGAATACCCGAAGGCGGAGGCGAATATCGGGCAGACCGTGTTGTCTGTTAAGGACCTGGCGCATGGCCAGCGTGTCAGAGGCGTCGATCTGGAGGTGCGAAGAGGCGAGATCGTCGCCGTCGTCGGCTTGGTCGGAGCCGGGAAGACGGAGCTGTCGCGCCTGCTCTTCGGAGCGGACTCGCCGGAGCGGGGAACGGTGGAGGTAGATGGCAAGCGGGCGAACCTCGCTTCCCCGACAGATGCGATCGGATCCGGTCTCGTTCTCGTTCCTGAGGAGCGGCGCAAGGAAGGGATTCTCGTGGAAGAGTCTGTCCTTCATAATCTGAGCCTGCCCGTTCTGCGCCAGATGACCAAGTGGGGCATTCTCTCCGGCGCCCGCGAGAAGAGCAACGCATCTGGCGTTGTCGAGCGTCTTGGCGTGAAGACGCCGTCCGTCAACCAACTGACGGGTTACCTGAGCGGAGGCAATCAACAGAAGGTGGCGATCGGCAAGTGGCTGAACACGGACGCAGACGTCTTCGTGTTCGATGAGCCGACCAAAGGCGTGGACATCGGGGCGAAGCGCGATATCTTCGTTATCATCGGCCAGCTTGCCGCCCAAGGCAAAGGCATTCTGTATTTGACCTGCGAGTTCGCGGAAGCTATCGGTCTTGCCGACCGCATTCTGGTCATGTGCGACGGCAGGATCGTCAAACAATTTCATCGCGGCGAAGCGACGCAGGAGAATCTGCTATATTACGCCAGCGCGGGTCAGGGGGAGCCGGCATGAAGAACAAATGGATGGATTACTTGTATAAGTACGGCGCTCTCGTCTTCATCGGCGTCATCGTGCTCTTTTTCTCAATTTATAACGAGTTCTTCTTCACCTACAGCAACTTAACCGATATTCTTCGTTCGATCTCGATCGTGACGTTCATCGCTATCGGCGTTACGATCTCGCTCACGGTCGATGGATTCGACATGTCGGTCGGCTCCACCGTGTCGCTGTCTACGGTCGTTACAGCTACGATGATGGTTTGGTACGAGATGCCGTTGGTTGTCGTCATCATCGCTCCTCTCGTCGTAGGAGCGATTGTCGGCTTAATTAACGCGTTCTTAATCGTGAAGATCCGCATTCCCGACATGCTGGCAACGTTCGCAGTCATGTACATCATCAGCGGCGTCCACAAGACCTACACGAAGGGGTATGCGATCTACAATCATATGCAGATGACGGACGGCTCGAAGGCGCCGGGCGAGATGTACAAGGATTTCCTGTGGATCGGCCAGGGCGAGCTTCTCGGCATTCCGTTCCCGGTCATCCTCATGATCATCGCGGTCATCGCCGTTCATCTGTTCTTCAAGTACACGAGGTGGGGACGGCAGATGGTCATGACCGGCGGCAACGAGGAAGCGGCGCGCCTGTCAGGCCTGCGTGTCAAGCGTGTACGCACGTACGCTTACATCGCTTCTGGGGTTATGGCCGCCATCGGCGGCATCATCTTCGCCGCGCGTGTCGGCTCCGGCCAGATCGATGCCGGATCGCCGATGCTCATGGAAGCGGTCGCCGCCGTCTTCGTCGGCTACTCCGTGCTCGGGGCCGGACGCCCTAACGTGATCGGCACTTTCGTCGGAGCCGTCCTGATCGGCGTGCTCGTGAACGGGCTGACGATGCTTCACATCGAATACTACGTGAACGATATCGTGAAGGGCGGCGTGCTTGTGCTGGCGCTCGCCGTCACGTTCATCAACATGCACCGCAAGAGAACTTGAAGGAGAGAGGGCCGCCGAGCGGCCCTCTCTTCGCGTCTTGCCCGCATCTTGCTTGAAAGTTCGCTTCTACTCTGTGTATAATTTCTGATGAAACGGTTAAACAGTTAACAGGCCAGTCATGCCCGGGGAGGTGAATGTCATGAACAAAACCGAACTGATCGCTAAAGTATCCGAAGTGGCCGATCTGTCCAAGAAGGACGCGACAGCGGCGGTTGACGCCGTCTTCGATGTGATCTCCGAGGCGCTTCAGAATGGCGACAAAGTGCAGCTCGTCGGCTTCGGCAACTTCGAGGTGCGCGAGCGTTCCGCACGCAAGGGCCGCAACCCGCAGACGGGTGTCGAGATCGAGATTCCGGCCGGCAAGATTCCGGCCTTCAAGCCGGGTAAAGCGTTGAAAGAAGGCATCAAATAACTTCGGTTTATTGCTTTGTTCTGTGATGGTTCCTAGGTTGCGCATCACTTTCGGCCTGTGCTATAATCACTCTCGTACTTCCGTCGGGGTATAGCGCAGCCTGGTAGCGCGCATCCTTGGGGTGGATGAGGCCGTGGGTTCGAATCCCGCTACTCCGACCATTACATAAGAGAATCGGCGCTTTGAGAGAAGCCCGTTCACCGATGAAGACCACTTGCCTGCGAAGCAAGTGGTCTTTCCGTTGACAGGGCAGCATCTATGCTTCATATTGAAAATCAAGAGGAGGGCGAGGCAGCATGACGGATACGCCGAACAGCGGAGAATTTATTGTCGTTAAAGCGAAAGACAACGGAGTGAATGTGATTGGGTTGACCCGCGGTCAGGATACCCGGTTCCACCATACGGAGAAGCTGGACCGCGGCGAGGTGCTGATCGCGCAGTTCACGGATCATACCTCGGCGATTAAGATCCGGGGCAAGGCGACGATACTGACGAAGTATGGTACTGTCGATACGGATAATTGATGATCGATGGGTTAGCGCCCGCTCGATCTGTACCATACCGAGTATACATACCGCTAGATCAGAGTCGCAGCGGCGGCTGCCCGCCGGCGGCGGAGGGGCAGGCATAGCCTGCCCTTTTTTTTTGTACAATGATAGAAGGAGATGACGCTGACGGAAGAAGGGATGCTTGGTGTTCGATCGGAGATGGCTGCTGCTCTTGACCGTCGGATTCGCCGCGGTCGTCTTGCTCGGTCAGCTTGCGCGTTGGGATCATCTCGCTGAAGAGCGCAAGCAGATCGCGGCATCTGTCTTTAAGCCGCAGAGGGTTGAGAAGCTCGCGGACGACCGGATCGTCGACGCCTTCATCGCGCTTCCGTTGGAGCCGCGCCTGTCGAGCGTAGGATGGGATCACGCCATTCTATCGGTCGATCTCTCGGTCGGAAGCGGCGACACCGAGCGGCAGCTCTGGTCGGACGTTGCCGATCTCGTTCGGTTATCCTTCGGACAGCTGTCGAATGTCCGCCAGCTGCTGATTCGGGTGTTCGCCGAGAATGGCGATGGGAAGAAGACGCTTCTCTTCTCGGCGGTTACGAGAGCATCGGACTGGCAATCCTTGACTTTATCCGATGTGCAAGCGCCGGAGGACGGCAGCGCGCCGAAGTGGACCGCCCGCCTCGATTCGGCTTGGACCGCGTCGGGGGAACGTTGGCGCCGAAATTTTGCGAATTCGTGAATTCTTCCCCGCTTTATGCGGGGTGTACTTAGATATGTTATAATTACGGGTATGTTAAATCGGATTAAGTGCCCCATTTGAACCCCGGAGGCTGAACTATGACACGTAACCATTTGGTACAAATGGCACACGCATATATGGAATACGATATGATCGAATTGCACACGGAGCTTCCGGAGTTCCCGGAAGGGCGCATTCGTCTTCTGCATGCGGTGCTCGCCAGCCAGCCGGCCTCTGCCGGTCTGAGAGACATGCTGTCCGTGGTGGCTTCGCTGGTACAGATGGGCTTGGATACGCACGATCTGGTGGACAATGGGCGGGCGGCGGAGCGCGGCGGCCTTCTTGCCATGCGCGCAAGGCAGCTTAAGGTGCTCGCGGGCGATTACTTCAGCGGCCGCTTCTATTATCTTCTATCGCAAGCCGGACAGATCGAGATGGTGCGCCGTCTGGGCGACGCGATCTGCGAGCTGAACCGGGTCAAGGTCGTGCTATATTCGAAAATGAAACAAATGAAGCTGAACGCAGAGGAATATCTGCTTCACGGGGCGGAGCTGAGATCCGGCCTGTTTAAGTCGTTCACTCACTTGATGACCGGCTTGTATGAGCGTACGTGGCCGGACGTCGTCGACCGGTTCGCCCGCTGCGAGGTGCTCTTGCAAGAGCTGCTGCGCATCGAGGCGCCGAGCCGGCTGAACGAGAGCTGGGGCGTATGGCATATTCTGCAGGAAGGCGCGGAGGAAGACCGTCTCGCGGTTCAGGAGCTGCAAGGCGATCCCAAGAAGCTTCGCCAGCTGCTGGACAAGTATGGCGTTGCCGAGAAGCTCAGCGCTCTGCTTCGGCAAGCTGTCGCCGGGCTGCAAGCGCAGCTTCAGAAGCTCCCTTCCGATAAGCTGATCAAGGACGTGCAGCCGCTGATGGAGCCATTCCTTCAAGCGCTTAGGCCTGTGCCGGCCGCGATGACAGAATTGGGGTGAGCCGTGTGGACGCAAGGAGCGATAAGAGCCACGTGCATTCCGTATTTGAGAGCATCGCGCCCAAATACGATATGATGAACGATATTATCAGCTTTCGCAGGCACAAGGCTTGGCGGAAGTTCACGATGCGCAAGATGGACGTCAAGCCTGGGCAGACTGCGCTTGATTTGTGCTGCGGCACCTGCGACTGGACGATCGATCTGGCCCGCGCGAGTAAAGGCGCTCGGACGATCGGCCTCGACTTCAGCCGCAACATGCTGGACATCGGGCAAGAGAAAGTGGACAAGCTCGGCCTCGGCCATGTGATCGAGCTTGTGCAAGGGAATGCGATGGAGCTTCCGTTCCCCGACAATTCGTTCGATTACGTGACGATTGGCTTCGGACTCCGCAACGTGCCGGATATCAACCAAGTGCTGCGCGAGATGAAGCGGGTCGTCAAGCCCGGGGGCAAAGTCGTCTGCCTGGAGGTGTCCAAGCCGTCCTGGCAGCCGTTCAAGTGGATGTTTAACTTTTATTTCGAGCGGTTATTGCCGCTCATGGGCAAGCTGCTGGTCAAGCGATATGAGCAATATCGCTGGCTGCCGGAGTCGCTCGTGAACTTCCCCGACCTGCAGGCGCTGGCCGAGATGTTCAGAGGCGCAGGACTGCGCAACGTCCGGGCTTATCCGCTTACCGGCGGAGTCGCGGCCTTGCATATCGGGACGAAGGGGAACGACGGAATATGATTCGCAAAATCAAGATTTTCTTAGAAATGATTAAGATTGAGCATACGATGTTCGCTTTGCCGTTCGCGTATGTCGGCACGATTCTTGGCTCGGTGACGGAGACAAGCCACTTGCCTACTTGGGCGCAGTGCGGTTGGATTCTGATGGCGATGGTCGGCGCCAGAAGCGCGGCGATGGGCCTCAACCGGGTCATCGACCGGGCGATCGACGCGCGCAATCCGCGCACGGAGAAGCGGGCGATTCCGGCCGGCCTGCTGAAGGCGGGCGAAGTAATGGTGTTCATACTCGCTTCCTTCGCTTTGCTCTTCTGGGCTTCTTACGAATTGAACAGCTTGGCGGTCAAGCTGATGCCAATCGCCGTGTTCATGACGGTCTTCTATTCGTATACCAAAAGGTTCACTTGGCTCTGCCATGTCGTACTTGGCCTGACGCTCGGACTCGCGCCGCTCGGCGGCTGGGTGGCGGTAACCGGCACGATCTCGCTTCCCGCTATTATTCTATTTCTTACCGTTGCGCTTTGGTCTGCCGGCTTCGACATTATCTATTCGTGCCAGGACATAGAGATCGACCGCAAGGAGCGCCTCTATTCAATCCCTTCGCGCTTCGGCATCGAGAACGCGCTTCGCATCGCCAAAGCGTTCCATGCGCTGACGATCGTCGGCTTCGTGCTTCTGCTGGCGACGACCGATCTAAGCTGGTGGTATCTGGTCGGTACCATCGTCTCGGCCGGACTGCTGATCTATGAGCATCTATTGGTCAAGCCGAGCGATATGAGCAAGCTGCAAGCCGCGTTCTTCACGATGAACTGGGTTCTCAGTTCGGTGGTCTTCGTCTTCACCTTCATCGATCTTGTGGTGGTGAAGTCGTGGTGACGCCAGAGGTGGGAACAGGTCCGGCGCGCCGCTGGATCGTCGGGTGGACGGGTGCGAGCGGCGCGATTTACGGCGTGACGCTGGTCCGGGAGCTTCTGGCCGCCGGCGTTCACGTTCATCTCGTCGTATCCGATGCCGGATGGCGGGTGCTTAAGGAAGAGTTGGGCTGGGACGCGACGAAGCGATGGGATTCGCTTCGTTCCGGGCTCGGCCTCGAGGCGGACGATTCGCGTTTGACGTATCATCCCCAAGGCGACATCGGCGCCTCCATCGCGAGCGGTTCCTTCCTCTGCGATGGGATGGCGGTCGTCCCTTGCTCCATGGGGACGCTCTCATCGATCGCTCACGGCGCTTCGAACAATCTGATGATGCGGGCGGCCGATGTGACGATGAAGGAAGGCAGGCCGCTGCTGCTCGTTCCGCGGGAGACACCGCTTAGCGCCATCCATCTGGAGAACATGTTGAAGCTAGCCAGACTCGGCGTGCGGATCATCCCAGCCATGCCGGCTTTCTATTACGGACCGCAGACGCTGGAGGACGCCGTCCGCTTCATGGTCGGCAAAGTAATGGACGGTATGGGAGTTCCGCACCGCTTGTACAGAAGGTGGGGACATTCCAATGACGAAGGCTGATGCGACGCGGCCGATTCGATTCGGCCGCATCGATTATACGAATGTGTGGCCTGTATTTCATTATTTCGATCCTGCGAAGCTTCGCTCCAATACGGAGCTAGTCTATGGCATGCCGGCGGAATTAAACCGGCAGCTGCGTGCCGGCGAGATCGACATCTCCGCGGTGTCGTCATTCGCCTACGGGCTTAATGCCGACGATTATTTGCTGCTGCCTGACCTATCCGTCAGCGCGCTTGGAGAAGTGCAATCGCTTCTTCTCTTCCTAAAGTCACCCTTAGAGAAGGTCTTGAGCGGCAAGATTGCTCTCACGACTACGTCGGCGACGACAGTGAATCTGCTGAAGATCGTGATGAAGAAATTTCTCGGAGGCGACCCTGAATATGTCACAACCGAGCCGGATTTGGAGCGGATGCTGGAGACGGCGGACGCCGCGCTGCTGATCGGCGACCATGCCATTCGCGCTTCGTGGCGGGATCATGGCTACCGGGTGCTCGATCTGGGTGACTTGTGGCGGCAGTGGACCGGCCAATGGATGACGTTCGCCGTCTGGGCTGTCCGGCGCGAAGCGGCTGAACGATACCCGGAAGCGATCGGCGAGATTTATCGCGCGTTGGTCGACTCCAAGCGGCAATCCGCGGCGGACCCGGTTCCGCTCATTCAGGAAGCCGAGCGCCGGATCGGCGGGACCGCCAGCTATTGGCGGGGCTACTTCGGCGGGCTGTGCCACGATTTCGGAGCGGAGCAGAGGGAAGGATTATCATTGTATTTTCAATATGCCAAAGAATTGGGCTTGATGGACAAGTCCGTACGATTGGCGGATTGGTCCGAAGCAAGCGCGCGCGTCTGACGCGCGACACTAGAGGCCGAAGGTGAATCTATGAAGCTGATGCAAATATACGCCTCCCTGAAGTCCGACCTCCAGACGATCGAGGATACGCTGGCGAGCAGCGTGGCGAGCGATCTTCCGCTGCTGAACGAATCGGCCCAGCATCTGCTGAAGGCCGGGGGCAAGCGGCTTCGTCCGGTCTTCGTCCTGCTGGGGGGCAAGTTCGGCGATTACGATCTGGAGCGAATCCAATATGTCGCGTCAGCCTTGGAGCTGATCCATATGGCTTCGCTCGTTCATGACGACGTGATTGACGACGCCGATACGCGAAGAGGACAGCAGACGGTCAAGGCGAAGTGGGACAACCGGATCGCCATGTTCACGGGAGATTACATAAACGGGAAAGCGCTGGTCGTGGCCAGCCAGCTTAGGGACGCGCGGATTCACCAGATTCTGTCCGGCGCCATCGTTCAGATGTGCATCGGCGAGATGGAGCAGATCCGCGACTTCTTCAATGTGGAGCAGTCCGTCCGCAACTATCTGCTGCGAATCCGGCGCAAGACAGCGCTGCTCATCGCGATCAGCTGCCAGCTTGGTGCGATTGCCGCAGGCGCTCCGAAGGAGTTCGCCGATGCGTTGTACCGATATGGCTATCGCGTCGGCATGGCGTTCCAGATTACCGACGACTTGCTCGATGTATGCGGCACCGAGAAGAAGATCGGCAAGCCGCCGGGCAGCGACCTGCGGCAAGGGAACATCACGCTTCCGGTGCTGTACGCTCTTCAAGAGAGCGGCCTGCGCGATCAACTGCTTGCGGAGATCGAGCGAATCCGAGCCGGCGCAGGCGAAGCGAACTCCTCGGCTGCAGTCAAGCTGGTTCGCGGAAGCGGGGGCATCAAGGCGTCGGAGCGATTGGCGGATCGCTATACCGCCGGGGCGCTTCATGAGCTCGATCGGCTGCCGAACACGCCGGCCAAGCGCAATTTGGCGGAGATCGCCAAATTCGTCGCGCAGAGAAGTTACTGATTCGCACGGAAGATGTGTTAGAATGAGGCAAGTAAAAGCGTACATTAGGGGGGATGAAGATGGAGAGAACCTATCTGATGGTCAAGCCCGACGGCGTGCAGCGCGGCCTGATTGGCGAGATCGTGGCCCGGCTGGAGCGCAAGGGATTGCAGCTCATCGGAGCTAAATTAATGCAGGTGTCGACGGAACAGGCGAAGAAGCACTATGCCGAGCATGAAGGCAAAGTATTCTATGACAAGCTGCTCACCTTCATTACGTCGGGACCCGTATTTGCGATGGTGTGGCAAGGCGATGAAGCCGTGGCTGCTGCCCGTCAATTAATCGGCAAGACGAACGGATTGGAAGCGGCGCCCGGCACGATTCGCGGCGACTTCGCTATACATACGAATTACAATCTGATTCACGGATCGGATTCGCATGAGAATGCGGAACGGGAGATCGGGATCTTCTTCCAAGATTCCGAGCTCGTGTCTTACGAGAAGAACATTCAACTTTGGATTTAATCGCAGCATGGGGAGCGTGTGAACCGGATGAGCGACAGCAACGCTGAAGCGCTTCGCCGCACGCCCGAAGACGAGGACTTCCTCCGCTTCGTGGCCAATATTCGGCAAGCAACTTCCATCGATTTGTCGCAATACAAGGAAGTGCAGATGCGGCGCCGATTGACAACCTTGAGGCTTAAGCACGGCTTTCCTGATTTTGCATCGTACTTCGCGGAACTGATGAAGAATCCGCGGCTATTGAACGAGTTTCTGGACCGCATGACGATTAACGTCTCCGAATTCTGGCGCAACCCGAACCGTTGGCAGGTGCTGATGGACAAGTTCTTCCCGGAGATGATCAAGTCTTCTCCGCGGCTGCAGGTCTGGAGCGCGGCTTGTTCGACGGGTGAAGAGCCGTATACGCTGGCGATGATTCTGGACCGTCTCGGGCATATGGACCGCTCGTCCATCCTTGCCACCGATCTTGACGAAGGGGTGCTGGCGAAGGCGAAGCAAGGCGTCTATCTGGAGCGTTCGCTGCGCGACGTGCCGGCAGACTTCGCGAAGGCATACTTCAAGGAGACAGACGGGGCGTTCGCGGTCTCTGACCGGCTGAAGCTGGCCGTTCGCTTCCAGAAGCAGAACCTGCTGCTCGACTCGTTCGGGGAAGGCTTCGACCTGATCGTCTGCCGCAACGTGATGATCTACTTCACCGAGGAAGCGAAGCACGTGCTGTACGCGAAGTTCGCCAAGGCATTGAAGCCGGGCGGCATCCTGTTCGTCGGAAGCACGGAGCAGATTTTCTCCCCGGGCCAATACGGACTGGCGACGGCGGACACGTTTTTCTACCGCCGTATGGTATGAGTGGGCGATTCCGGTACGATACTAGGGATACCAATTCCAGCCTGGAGGAAATCCATGGATAAGCGCAAAGTGATCGCCGCTTACCGGCGCGGATTGATCTCATCCCAGGAATGCGCACAGATCCTCGGTCTTGATAACGTGGATTTGCTCGGCTTCATGCGGGAGACGTCCATTGAACCGCCTATCATGCTTCGCAAGCAGTCCGTCCGATCGTGACGGGCTGTTTTCTTGTCAAGAAGTTCAGACCTGTACTATAATGAGCAAAGACGTTATCGGGTTGAAGCATTAAAGCGCGTTCCGCAGAGACGTTCGAATCGACCCTTCTGTTGGGTTCGCAGCGCGCCGTTACCGGACTTATACTTAAGGGGGATCTGCATGAGCTTACGTTATTTAACGGCTGGGGAGACGCACGGACCACAGCTTACCGCCATTATTGAAGGATTGCCGAGCAATTTGGAATTGGACTTCGAAGCGCTGAACTTTCAACTGCATCGCCGCCAGAAGGGCCATGGACGCGGCCGCCGAATGCAGATCGAACAGGATACCGCGCAGATCGTCGGCGGCGTTCGCCACGGGAAGACAACAGGAGCGCCGGTTGCCCTCGTCGTCGCCAATAACGATTGGAAGCATTGGACGAGCGTCATGAACATCGAGCCTATCTCCGGCAACGATGAGACGAAGCGCCGCGTGCACCGCCCCCGTCCCGGACATGCCGATCTGAACGGCGGCTTGAAGTATAACCAGACGGACCTGCGCAACATCCTCGAACGCTCCAGCGCCCGCGAGACCGCAGCGCGCGTCGCCGTCGGCGCGGTCGCCCGCCAACTGCTGGAGAAGTTCGGCATTCGCGTCGCCGGCCGTGTCGTATCGATCGGAGGCATTGCTGCGCCTGAGCCGAATATGCCGATCGATGAGTTGATTGCAAGAACGGAAGAGTCCCCGGTTCGGGTGACGGATGCGGAGACGGAAGCCAAGATGATCGCGCTGATCGATCAGACGAAGGCGGACGGCGACTCGATCGGCGGCGTCGTCGAATGCATCGTGGCGGGACTGCCGGTCGGACTCGGCAGCCACGTGCAATGGGACCGCAAGCTGGATGGACGCATCGCGCAGGCGGTCGTGTCGATCAATGCGTTCAAAGGCGTGGAGTTCGGGATCGGCTTCGAAGCGGCCAACCGCCCAGGCTCTCAGGTGCATGACGAGATTCTGTATTCGGAGGAGAAGGGCTACCATCGCGCCAGCAATCGTCTCGGCGGCTTCGAGGGAGGCATGACCAACGGCATGCCGATCGTTGTGCGCGGCGTCATGAAGCCGAT
Source organism: Cohnella lubricantis (assembly GCF_014212015.1). GTDB lineage: Bacteria > Bacillota > Bacilli > Paenibacillales > Paenibacillaceae > Cohnella > Cohnella lubricantis. The sequence goes on from NZ_JACJVN010000034.1 coordinate 83,443, forward strand.
TCCGACGCTCTATAAGCCGCTGCGCAGCGTCGACATCGATACGAAGGAGCCGTTCACGGCGCAGGTGGAGCGTTCGGATGCTTGCGCAGTGCCGGCCGCCAGCGTCGTCATGGAGAGCGTCGTCGCTTGGGAAGTGGCGAAGGCGTTCCTCGAGAAGTTCGGCGGCGATTCGATGGAAGAGCTGCAGGCGAACTATGACAACTACCTGAGACAGGTGGCGGAATACTAATGGCGGGAGAGGCCCAGACGAGAGAGCTAACGGTTGATCTAGGAGAACGTTCTTATCCAATCATGATTGGGACCGGACTGCTGGCGCGGACAGGGAGCCTGTTCAGCGAACGGGGCTTCCCGGTCAAATCGCCGATTCTGCTCGTCACGGACCGCGCGGTAGAAGACTTGTATGCCGGCACGGTAGAGCAGTCGCTGCGGGAAGCGGGATATACGGTCGCGCGAGCTGTCGTCGCCAGCGGCGAGAAGTCGAAGTCGCTGGACGTGTTCGAAGAGCTCGTCACGGCTGCGTTAGAGACCGGTCTGGACCGCCGTTCGACGGTCATCGCGCTCGGCGGCGGCGTTGTCGGCGACTTGGCTGGCTTCGTCGCGGCTGCCTACATGCGCGGCGTCAGGTTCGTGCAGATGCCGACGACGATTCTCGCGCATGACAGCAGCGTCGGAGGGAAGGTGGCGGTGAATCACCGTCTGGCGAAGAACATTATCGGCGCGTTCCACCAGCCGGAATTCGTCCTGTACGATCTGGATACGCTGGCGAGCCTCCCGCCGCGCGAAGTGCGAGCCGGTTATGCCGAAGTGGTCAAGCATGGCTTGATCTGGGACGAGGCCTTCGTCAAGTGGTGTGACGAGAACGCCGAGCGGCTGCTCGCCTTGGAGCCGGATGCGCTTGGCTACGCACTGCACGAGGGCTGCCGCGTCAAGTCGATCGTCGTCTCGCGCGACGAACGGGAGAACGATCTGCGGGCGATTCTGAATCTCGGCCATACGATCGGCCATGCGCTTGAAGCGGTTGCCGGCTACGGTGAACTGCTGCATGGCGAAGCAATCGCGATCGGTATGGTCGGTTCGGCGCGATTGGCTGCTCGCTTCGGCTACGGAGACGAGCTTGCCGCGGAGACGGAACGGCTGCTGCGCAAGTTCGAATTGCCCGTGCGGATTCCTAGCGGATTCGACACGGACGAGATTATGGCGGCGATGCAGCACGACAAGAAGTTCAAGGAAGGCCAGATGGTGTTCGTCGTGCCGAAGCGGGTCGGCGAAGTGGAGATCCGAAGCGACGTTCCGGCACAGTGGGTGCGAGACATCGTAGAGCAGCTGAAAGGGGAGGCCGGCAAGCTATGAGCGTAAGGGGAATACGCGGCGCGATTACCGTGCAAGCCAATGATAGACAGCAAATTTGGGATGCTTCGGTCAAGCTGATGAATGCAGTCGTCGAGGTGAATGGTATCGAGCCGGAAGAGATTTGCTCCGTCATGATCACCGTCACGCAGGATCTGGATGCGGCGTTCCCGGCGAAGGCAATTCGCGAGCTTAGCGGATGGGATTATGTGCCGCTCATGTGCTCGGTGGAGATTCCGGTCAAAGGAAGCTTGGAGCGGTGCATTCGGTTTCTGGTGCATGTGAACACCGATCTGAAGCAGTCGGACATGCGACACGTCTATCTGGGCGGGGCCGAAGCGCTTCGGCCGGATCTGGCGGCGGGACGTTGACAGGTATTAACCGCCGGCGATGAATGGCCGTTGACGGCTTATCGCCGGCGGTGGTATAGTGACTATAACACTTGGCGCGGAACCTTCTTCCGGAGGGAAGAAGACTTACGCGCAGGTAGCTGAGCAGAGACGAGATGAGATGAGCGGAGCCGCCGATCCTTGGCGCTGTGCATTCTATATGCACAGGGGAGGAAGTCGGCAGCGGAACCGTACGGAAGCGGCGCGGCCTTTAGGGTTCGCGATAGGCTTGCGGCCACGGATTTCCATGCCCTTATCGAATGAACGCATCTCTGCGGAAGCAGAGATGCTTTTTTTTATTGTCTTGAACAGCGGCACGGCAGGTTTGGAGAGGAGAGATACGAATGGAACAGCGTGATCAGGAGCTTCAGCAGGTGATCCGCCTATCAGGCAAGTACAATGTCATTCCCGTCGTCCGCCGGCTTCTCGCGGATACGGAGACGCCGATTCGGGTGTTCCAGCAGCTGAGCAGGGACCGCCGGGCGTTCCTGCTGGAGAGCGTGGAGGGCGGCATCAAATGGGCGCGTTATTCATTCATCGGCACCGATCCCTTCCTCGTTCTGAAGCTGAAGAAGAGGACCGTTACGCTGGAAGATAGAGGCGCGGCCCAATCGTTCGAGACGGACGATCCGCTGAAGCTCCTGAGGGAGCGGCTGCGCGGCTATCGCAGTCCCGCGCTTCCGGAGCTGCCGCCGTTCACGGGCGGGGCGATCGGATTCTTCGGCTACGATCTGCTGCAATATTACGAGCGCAAGCTTCCGCCGCACAAGGTGGACGATCTCCAGATGGACGATATGCAGTTCATGTTCTGCGACCGGGTCATCGTCTTCGACCACCTGAAGCAGCAGGTGCTCGTTATCGGCAACGTCCATATCAAGGACGGCGCCTCCGACGAGGATATCGGTATCGCATATCAGGAAGCGTGCTTGGGCATCGACGAGATGATCAAGCGGCTGCAAACTCCAGTCGCGGCATCGGCTCCAGCGGCGGCAGCGCCGCCAGCCGACCCGGATCTAGGCGACATTCGCTCCAACCTGTCGAAAGAACAATACATCCGCAACGTGGAGCAGGCGAAGGAGTACATCCGCGCCGGCGATATTTTCCAGACGGTGCTGTCGCAGCGGTTCCACATCGAGACGGAGGTTGATCCGCTGCAGGTGTACCGCGTGCTGCGGACGATGAACCCGTCGCCGTACATGTATGTACTGAAGCTGGATGAAGAAGTCATCGTCGGCACGTCGCCGGAGCTGCTCGTCAAGGTCGACGGCGACCGCGTCGAGACGCGTCCGATCGCAGGAACCCGGCCGCGGGGCCGGACGCCTGAAGAGGATCTGGCGCACGAGCGCGAGCTTCTCGCGGACGAGAAGGAGCGGGCGGAGCACGTCATGCTGGTCGACCTTGGCCGCAATGACCTCGGGAGAGTATCCGCGTACGGCTCGGTCAAGTGCGATTCCTATATGGAGATCGAGCGGTATTCGCACGTCATGCACATCGTCTCCAATGTCAGCGGCAAGCTGAGAGAGGACAAAGACTTCTTCGACGCCTTCCTCTCCTGCCTTCCTGCGGGGACGGTGTCCGGCGCGCCGAAGCTGAGAGCGATGGAGATCATCGCCGAGCTCGAGAACGAAGCGCGCGGCGCCTATGCAGGGGCGATCGGCTACCTCGGCTTCTCGGGCAACCTGGATACGTGCATTACGATTCGGACCATTATCTTCAAGAACGGCAAAGCTTATGTGCAAGCGGGCGCGGGCATCGTCTGGGATTCCGTCCCGGAGAAGGAATATGAGGAGACGGTCAACAAGGCGAAGGCAATGCTGAAGGCGATTCGAGCGGCGGAAGCGGCGTTCGCGTCTCCCTACCGTTCACCCGAGCTGGCAGCCGCAGCCGACCGCCGCACCAATCTCGATTACGCTTAAGGAGGAGATCACGTGATCTACGCGAAGGATAATACGCTCGGCATGCCGCAGGCGCTGTCGAAGCTGACGGCCGGACACGACCTGACGAGGGAGGAAGCGCATGCCGTCATGAGCTTGATCATGAGGGGCGAAGCGACGCCGTCGCAGATCGCCGGCGCGGTCATCGCGCTGCGGATGAAGGGCGAATCGGTCGACGAGATCACCGGGTTCGCCGAAGCGATGCGTTCGTTCTCGGACCGCGTCGCGACGAAGAACGAAGATCTCCTCGACACTTGCGGGACGGGCGGCTCGGGCATTCACAAGTTCAACATCTCCACGTCTTCTGCGATTATCGCGGCGGCGGCCGGCGTTCGCGTGGCAAAGCATGGTAATCGGGCCATGTCCGGCAAGGCGGGCAGCGCGGACGTGCTGGAGGCGCTTGGCGTCAACATCGCGCTGACGGCGAAGCAAGCCGCGGAATGCCTCGAGCAGACGGGCATCTGCTTCATGTTCGCGCAGCTGTACCATCCCGCGCTGAAGCATGCGGCGGCGCCGCGCCGCGAGCTGGGCGTGCGCACGATCTTCAACATGCTCGGCCCGCTCGCGAACCCGGCGAACGCCGACCGGCAGCTGATGGGCTTGTACGATCGGTCGAAGACGGAGACGGTCGCCAGCGTTCTCGGTCGGCTGGGGCTGAAGCGCGCTATGGTGGTTGGCAGCCATGACGGGCTGGACGAGATCAGCATCTCCGCGCCGACGAGCATCTCCGAGCTGAAGAATGGCGAAGTCACAACCTATGACGTGACGCCGGAGGAGCTCGGCCTGCGGACGGTTCCGCTCAGCGAAGTGAAGGGCGGTGACGCCGCCGTGAACGCGGAGATCGTTCGCCGCGTATTCGCCGGCGAGCGAAGCGCGTATCGCGAGATCGTGCTGGCGAACGCCGGGGCGTGCATATACGTCGCGGATCGCGTAACGACGCTTGCGGAGGGCGTGAAGGAAGCGGCACGCATGATCGATACGGGCGCTGCGATGGCTAAACTAAATCAATGGATTCAGGCGACGGGAGAAGTGAGCTATGTTTCTTGAACGGATTGTAGCCGTGAAGCGGCAAGAGGTAGAGCGCTTGGCAGAGCAACTGAACGTGGCGGAGGCGGAGCGGGAGATTATCGGGTTGCCGGCATGCCGAGGCTTTGAGGCCGCGCTGAAGGAAGGCGCTCGCAAGCGTCCGGTCGGGCTGATCGCGGAAGTGAAGAAGGCGAGCCCGTCCAAAGGACTGATCCGCCCGGACTTCGAGCCGTCCGCATTGGCTGAAGCCTACGAAGCGGCGGGAGCCGACTGTATATCCGTGCTGACGGACAAAGACTTTTTTCAAGGGGATAACGGCTATTTGACGCGGGTGCGAGAATCAGTGAAGCTGCCGCTGCTTCGCAAGGACTTTATCATTGACGAGAAGCAAATTTACGAAGCGCGCCTGATCGGAGCGGACGCCGTATTGCTCATCGCCGCCATTCTGACGAAGGAGCAGCTGTCCTCGTATCACGATCTGGCCCATTCGCTCGGCATGGACGCGCTTGTGGAGGTTCACAACCGCGAAGAGCTCGAGACGGTGCTGGCGATCGGCAAGGCGACGCTGATCGGCGTCAACAACCGCAACCTGCACACGTTCGAGACGGACCTGAACGTGACGAAGGAGCTGATCTCCCTGCTGCCGGCCGGCGTCACGGCGGTCAGCGAGAGTGCGATCGGCACGCCGGAAGACATAGCGTTCGTGCGGAAGGCCGGCGCGCAAGCGGTGCTCGTAGGCGAGCACTTCATGCGCCAGCGCGACATCGGCGCCGCGGTGAACGCGCTGCTCGGACCTGCCCTGGCGAAGGAAGGCGCCAAGCGATGACGGCGTTCGAAGCGCCGCGCTCATTGGACTCGTCGAATGGACAGCGCCCGGATGATATGCCGGCAGCACAGCGCGCATCATCTTGCCAGCCGCGGCCGTTCGTCAAGATCTGCGGCATCCAAGATGAGCGAACGCTTATGGGCATGGACGGGCTGACGGTGGACTACATCGGTTTCGTGTTCGCGAAGAGCAAACGGCAGGTGACGCCGGAGCAGGCGGCGTCCTTGCTCGCTGCCGCTTCCCGCACGGCGATGGCCGGCGGACGCGCTCCTCGCGCCGTCGGCGTGTTCGTCAATCCGACGATGGACGAACTGGCTGCTGTGCTGGAGAAGGTGGAGCTTGACGTCATCCAGCTACACGGCCAAGAGCCGCCGGCGTTCTGCCGCGAGGTCGGCGTTCGCTTCGGCGTCGAGGTGTGGCGCGCGCTGCCGGCGGAGGAAGCTGCCGCGAAGCCGGCGGAAGGATCGTTGGCGGTGACGGCCGTCGTATCGGCGGGTGACGCTCAACCTGCAGGGCCTGCGCGGCTCGCTGAGTACGCCGGCGCCATATCCGCCGTGCTTCTCGATACAGCCGGAGGCGGTACGGGCAGGGCGTTCCGTTGGAACGTCATCCCCGCTTACCAAGCGGAAGCAGCCCGGTTCGGACTGAAGTTGTTCGTCGCGGGAGGATTAACGCCGGACAATGTAGAAGATTTGATCTCGCAATATGCGCCGGACGGCGTAGACATCTCCAGCGGAGTGGAGACCGACGGCGCGAAGGATAACGCCAAGATCGCCGCTTTCGCGGAAAGGGTGAACAAGTAGCATGAGCCAAACGCATATCCCCGATACTTATGGCCGCTTCGGTCCCTTCGGCGGCCGTTACGTGCCTGAGACACTGATGAACGCGCTGATCGAACTGGAGGAAGCGTACAATCGATACAAGGACGATCCCGAATTCCAGGAGGAACTCCGCTACCTGCTCAAGCAGTATGCAGGGCGTCCGTCTCCGCTGTATTACGCGGAACGGCTGACGAAGCACCTGGGCGGGGCGAAAATCTACCTCAAGCGCGAGGATCTGAACCATACCGGCTCGCACAAGATCAACAACGCCCTCGGCCAAGCGCTGCTCGCGAAGCGCATGGGCAAGAAGAAGGTGATCGCCGAGACGGGAGCGGGCCAGCATGGCGTCGCCACCGCGACGGTCGCCGCGCTGCTCGGCATGGAGTGCAAGGTGTTCATGGGCGAGGAAGATACGAAGCGCCAGAAGCTGAACGTGTTCCGCATGAACCTGCTCGGCTCCGAAGTCGTGCCCGTCATGTCCGGCACGCGTACGCTGAAGGATGCCTGCAACGAGACGCTTCGCTATTGGGTCAGCCATGTGGATGATACGTACTACATCCTCGGTTCCGTTACCGGTCCGCACCCGTATCCGATGATGGTGCGGGACTTCCAGCGATTGATCGGCGTGGAGGCGAAGGAACAGATACTCGAGCAGGAAGGCCGTCTGCCCGATGCGATTGTCGCCGCAGTCGGCGGCGGCAGCAACGCGATGGGCATCTTCCATGATTTTATCGGCGATGGATCGGTGAAGCTGATCGGCGTCGAAGCCGCCGGCCGAGGGGTCGATACGGACAAGCATGCGGCGACGATGACGAAGGGCCGTCCGGGCGTATTTCAAGGCTCGATGAGCTATGTGCTGCAGGACGAAGGCGGTCAAGTGCAGGAAGCGCACTCGATCTCGGCGGGGCTCGATTATCCGGGAATCGGACCGGAGCACGCTTACCTGAAGGATTCGAAGCGTGCCGAGTACGTGCCGATTACGGACGCCGAAGCGCTTGAGGCGCTGCAGCTGCTGTGCAGGCAGGAAGGCATCATTCCGGCGCTTGAATCTTCGCATGCGATCGCGCATACGATGAAGCTCGCGCCGACGATGCCGAAGGACGCTATCGTCGTCGTCAGCCTGTCCGGCCGCGGCGACAAGGACGTCGAAGCAATCATGCCTTACCTGAAGGGAGAGGACGCGCAATGAGCACAGCGGCGACCGCCAATAAGATCGACGCTGTCTTCGCCGAGCTGAAGGCGAGAGGCGAGACCGCGCTTATCCCGTTCCTGACGATGGGCGATCCGAGCTTGGACGTATCGATCGAACTCATTCAAGCGGCGGAGCAAGCGGGCGCGAGCATGCTGGAGCTGGGCGTGCCCTACTCCGATCCGCTCGCAGACGGCCCCGTCATTCAGCGGGCTTCCGAGCGCGCGCTGAAGAATAAGATCGGCTTGCTCGACTGCATGAAGGTAGCCTTGGAAGCGCGACGCCGCGGCGTGCGCATGCCCTTTATTCTTTTCACGTACTTTAATCCGGCCTTGCAGCTTGGACTGGAGCGGTTCTTCGAATTGCTGCAGGAACACGACTTCAGCGGCGTCATCATTCCCGATCTGCCGATTGAAGAGGACGGGGAAGTGCGGGCGATCGCCGAACGGACCGGCATTCACCTCATCCCGCTCGTCGCGCCGACCTCGGACGCCCGCGTGGAGAGAATCGCGTCCAAGGCGCGCGGCTTCGTGTATTGTGTCTCGTCGCTTGGCGTCACGGGCGAGCGAGCTACGTTCCATGCCGGCATCGAGTCGTTCCTCGCCACCGTGAGAGGAGCCGCGAGCGTGCCGATCTGCGTCGGCTTCGGCATCTCGTCCCGCGAGCAGGCGGAGCGGTTCGCCGGCCTCTGCGACGGCGTCATTGTAGGCAGCGCGATCGTACGGAAAGTGGAGGAGGCGCTCCCTCGGCTGACAAGCAGCGACGAAGCCGAACAACGTCAAGGCATCGAGTCCGTGCGCGCGTTCATCGCAGGTTTGAAGCCCGCGGCTTCGAGAGAATAGCGCGAGAATAACAGATTTACGCAACCGGCAATGGAGTTTTCCTTCTGTACAGCAAAGCTTCGATGTGTCAAAATAGGATAAACGCCAATAAAGGCGGAGCGTGCGACAACGCTCCGCTTTGCCTTGCATCCGCAAGGAAGTCCCTACCGTCACTACAGGAGGTAATCCCATGCAACCGAAACCGAATATCGTTCATCTGCCGGTCTACCAGCCAGGCAAACCTATCGAAGAAGTGAAGCGCGAGCTGGGACTCTCCGACGTCATCAAGCTCGCCTCCAACGAGAACCCGTTCGGCGCATCGCCGAAGGCGATTGAAGCGGTTCAGCGCGAACTGGCCAATATCAGCATCTATCCGGATGGAGCCGCCGTCGACTTGACCAACGCCGTTGCCGAGAAGTTGGGCGTTACGCCGGAACAGATTATTTTCGGAGCGGGTTCCGATGAAGTGATTCTGATGATCGCGCGCGCGTTCCTGCTGCCGGGCGACGAGAACATTACGGCGGACCAGACGTTCCCGCAATACCGCCACAATATCGAGATCGAGAACGGCGTCGTCATCGAAGTGCCGCTGAAGGACGGAACGCACGATCTTCCGGCGATGCTGGCGGCAGTCACGCCGAAGACGAAGATCGTCTGGATCTGCAACCCGAACAATCCGACGGGAACGATCGTCTCTCATGAAGAAGTGGACAACTTCCTGTCGAAGGTACCGTCTTCCGTTATGGTCGTGCTCGACGAAGCGTACTGCGAGTATATCGACGATCCGGCCTTCCCGGACGGCATCGAGCTGATGAAGAGGTACCCGAACCTCGTGCTCCTTCGCACCTTCTCCAAAATATACGGGCTGGCGTCGCTTCGCGTCGGCTACGGCGTCGGACATCCGGACGTCATTCGCTCGATCAACCAGGTGCGCGAGCCGTTCAACACTTCGCGAGTGGGCCAAGCGGCCGCTCTTGCGGCTCTGCAGGACGACGAGTTCATCGCTCGCTGCCGCGCGGCGAACAAGGAAGGGCTTGCGATGCTGCGCGCCGCGTTCGAGCGGCTCGGCCTTCCGGCATTTCCGGCCTATGGCAACTTCATCATGGTCGACGTGAAGCGTCCGGCCGGGGAAGTGTTCGATGCGATGCTTCGCAAAGGCGTCATCATTCGCGCCGGCCACAAGAAATATCCGACGCACGTTCGCATTACGATAGGCAGCGCGGAGCAGAACGCGAAGGTAATCGCGGCGCTGGAGGAAGTGCTGCGAGAAGTCGCGGTTAAGGTGTGAGCGGATGAACGCGGACATCAGCGGCTTTAGCGAACGGAAGGAAGCGGGCTCCTCGTCCGGGACGATCAAGATCGCCATCTGCGGCGTCGGCTTGATCGGCGGCTCGCTGGCGCTGTGCTTGAAAGGCAAACCGGGCTATCGCGTCGTCGGCCATGAGATCCGCGAAGAGTCCGCTGCCAAATGCGCCGAGCTAGGCGTCGTGGATGAAGCGACGACATCGCTCGCGGAAGCGGCGGCGGATGCGGACTATATCTTCCTATGCGTGCCTGTTGGCCGGCTCAACGATTATATCGACGAGCTGTCGCGTTTGCCCTTGAAGCCGGGCTGCGTTATGACCGATGTCGGCAGCACCAAAGCATCGATCGTGGAGCACGCCGCGCAGCTCGCGTTAAAGGGAACAACGTTCATCGGCGGCCACCCGATGGCCGGCTCGGAGCGGTCTGGCGTGGAGGCAGCCAGCGCGGATCTGTTCGAGAACGCGTATTATGTGCTGACGCCGACCGAGGACGCGCCGGCAGAAGCGGTTCAAGCGCTGGAGAAGCTGCTGCGCTGGACGCGGGCGAAGATCATCACGACGGATGCCGCCCGGCACGACCGAATCGTAGGAGCGATCAGCCACCTGCCGCACATGATCGCGGTTGCGCTGGTGAACCAGATCGCGGGTTACAACGAGTCGAGCGATCTGTACCGCAGCCTGGCGGCTGGCGGATTCCGAGATATTACGCGCATTGCTTCGAGCGATCCGATCGTCTGGCGGGATATTCTGGTGAATAACCGTCAGGTGCTGCTGGAACTCCTGTCGGACTGGCGGCGCGAGATGGACGAGTTCACTCGGCTGCTTGAGTCGGAAGACGGGGAGGGAGTCGCCGAACGGTTCAAGCAGGCGAACGACTTCCGCAATCGCCTGCCGGAGCGCCGGAAGGGCATGATCACATCTTTATATGAATGCTACGTGAACGTTCCCGACCAGCCCGGCGTCATCGGCCGCATCGCGGCTGAGCTCGGCCAGGCGAGAATCAACCTAAGCAACTTGCACATCATCGAGAGCCGCGAAGACGTTCCGGGCGTACTGCGCCTATCATTCCGCAGGCAGGACGACCTGGATCGCGCCGTGGCGCTCATACGCTCGATGGACTACATCGTTTATTTCTAACATCGAAGGCGCTCCGCACTAGCTGCGGAGCGTTTTGCTTGTGCGCCACGCATGGCG
>NZ_JACJVN010000035.1 GCF_014212015.1 Cohnella lubricantis
ACGCATGACCGGCCGAGTTATCGGGTTTTTCCCGATAACTCCTCCACATTGCGCCGCCTCCGACCCGAGTTACCCGGTTTTTCCGAACTACTCGCCGCCGTGACACGCATGACCGGCCGAGTTATCGGGTTTTTCCCGATAACTCCTCCACATTGCACCGCCTTCGACCCGAGTTACCCGGTTTTTCCGAACTACTCGCCGCCGTGACACGCATGACCGACCGAGTTATCGGGTTTTTCCCGATAACTCCGCCACATTGCGCCGCCTCCGACCCGAGTTACCCGGTTTTTCCGGACTACTCGCCGCCGTGACACGCATGACCGGCTGAGTTATCAGATTTTTCCCGATAATTCTCGTTGCGGCTCCGACACATCACACGTCGTACGTCGCACGTTATACGGCACGCACCATGCGGCGCAAACCCGCGTACCTTTTTCCGAAGGAGAATGATATTCTGTATCCATTAGACTATGTAGAACAAATTAGCAAGATAGAGCTTGCCCTCACCCAATTAAACGCTGAGCGGTCGCTCGTCCCCACCCCAAGGCAGCTCGAGATTCATCAGATCGGCCAATCGACCCTGCTTCGCGATCCAACGGATCCGGCGGCGATGTATTTCAATCGGGTCAAAGGGTTCGGCAGCCACGACATCGCGAATCTAGACGCCATATTCGCCCACTATCCGGACAGCCCGCCTTGCTTCGATCTCACGCCAGACCAGCTGACCGAAGACGTCGCCCGCGCCCTAAGCGACAGGGGCTATATTCCCGTGGACCAGCTTGTCTTCTTGGCCGCCGAGCGGGCGGGTGCGAACTGGCGCGAAGAGGCCAGCGGGTATCCGATCGAACGCGTCACGGAGGCGAGCGCGGAAGAATTCATTCATTGGATCAAGCTAACGAGAGATTCCATGGAGATCGACGGCGACATGATCGCTCGTTGCAAAGGTTATTTTCACCGGCCGGACTTCATCAACTATATGCTGAGGATCGACGGCAGCCCGGCGGCGATGGGCTCGCTGTTCCTGCATGGCGGGGCGGGTTACATCGCCAACGATTACACGTTCCTCGAATTCCGAGGCAGAGGGTGCCAGAAGGCGCTGCTGATGCGAAGGCTTCACGATGCTGCCGGGCTTGGCGCGGAGAATGTGTATACGGATGTCGTATTCGGCTCGGCGAGCCACGCCAACATGGAGAAGGCCGGCTTCCGGACGGCGTTCCTCAACACGTTCTGGATCAAGAAGTAACAGCCCATCGTCGAAAAAGGTGGTATAGCGGCATGCGAATCGTCATCGCCCCTGACAAATTCAAAGGCAGCCTGACCGCCCTCGAGGCGGCGCAGGCGATGGCCCGCGGCGCAGCGCGCGCCTGCCCCGCCGCAGAGCTGAAGCTCGTGCCAATGGCCGACGGCGGCGACGGCACGATGGCGTGCCTCGTCGAGGCGACGGGCGGCCGCTACGTGACAGCCGCCTGCCAGGACCCGCTCGGCCGGGAGCGCGAGGCGCGGATCGGCCTGCTCGCAGGCGGCGAGACGTGCGCCGTCGAGCTCGCCGAGGCGTCGGGCCTGGCGCTGCTCCAGCCGCACGAGCTGGACCCGCTGCGCGCCTCCACCTACGGCTTCGGCCAGCTCATCCGCGCCGGCCTCGACGCGGGCGCGCGCCGGTTCACGCTCTGCCTCGGCGGCAGCGCCACGACCGACGGCGGCGCGGGCATGCTGCAGGCGCTGGGCTTCCGCCTGCTCGACGGCGCAGGCGCGCCAATCGGCCCCGGCGGCGGGGCGCTGGAATCGCTGCGGACGATCGACCGCAGCGCAGCGGATGCCCGCCTATGGGCGTGCGAATGGGTTGTCGCGTGCGACGTCGACAACCCGCTCATCGGGCCGAGCGGCGCTGCCGCCGTGTTCGGCCCGCAGAAGGGCGCCCAGCCGGACGACGTCCACCGGCTGGACGCCAACCTTGGGCATCTGGCGGATGTCATCGCCGATGCCGCGGGCGTGCGCGTGCACGGCCTGCCCGGCGCCGGAGCCGCCGGGGGCGTCGCCGCGGCCTTGCACGCGCTCATGGGAGCCCGCCTCGTGCCGGGCGTTCGCCTCTGCCTCGAGGCGTCGGGACTCGACCGCGCGCTGGCAGGCGCCGATCTCGTCCTCACGGGCGAGGGCCGCGTCGACGCGCAGACGCTCCGCGGCAAGACCGCCTGCGGCGTCGCGCAGGCCGCGGCCGCCCGGCACGTGCCCGCCATCGTCCTCGGCGGTTCCGTCGCCGAGGACCTCCCGCCCACGGAGCTGCGCTCGCTGGGCGTGCTCGCCGCTGCCGCCGCAGGCGAGCCCGGCATGCCGCTTGGCGAAGCCATGCGCCGCGCGGCCGAACTACTAGAACGCCGCACCGAAGAACTGGTGCGGCGGTGGCTTCACGGCGAATTCCGCGACTAATCTGCGTCTTCGCCGTGACACCTTTTTCCTCTAATAAAATGTGGGCCGACGCCTTTTCTTTTCGACACTCGTGTGCTATACTATATCTCGTTCGCTATAAAACACATCGTTATCGAGACGTGGCTCAGCTTGGTAGAGCGCTTGCTTCGGGAGCAAGAGGTCGCAGGTTCAAATCCTGTCGTCTCGACCATACATAACATCCGACAGCCTTGGGGATCCAAGGCTTTTTTTGTTCATCGGCAGCCTTCCATCACCCTATCCTATCGCACGAGGAGAAGAAACTCATGAATATAGTCAAAGCAGATTTGAACGATTTGGATAGCTTGATGAGACTGTATCAGGCAGCTATGAATCATCTCATCCACAATGGTATTGATCAATGGGATGAGGAATATCCGGATCGGGAGACGCTCCGTGAGGATCTCGAAGCAGGCTGCCTGTTCGGCATTGTCGGCGGCGATTCCCGCTATATCGGCGCCATCGTCATGAATGAAGAAGAGGATACCGATTATTCGGCCATCCCCTGGGAGGATGCGCGCGGCAAAGTATTGTATCTCCATCGGCTAGTCGTTCACCCCGACCGGCAAGGGCAAGGAATCGGCAGGACGCTGTTGCAATTTGCCGAGGCAACGGCTGCTAACAACGGATACTCAAGCATTCGTCTGGATGCCTACAGTGCGAATCCGATCGCGCTTAATCTATACGAGAGATACGGTTACTCAAGAAGAGGCGATGTATTCTTCCCTAAGCGGGAGCGGCCGTTTAATTGTTATGAGAAGTTGTTGAAATAACGCAGTTCCTTCCGGTTGAATGTCCTTCGCGGGGACTGGCTTCCGCCAGCGGCCGTTCGTCCATCAAGCGAGCTGATATCCTCGGGCGCAGCCCCTTAAGTAACGCTCCATCTCCTCAGCAGGCAGCGGTCTGCTGAACAAGTATCCTTGCACCTCGTCGCATGCCTGTTCCTTCAAGAAGAGCAGCTGCTCTTGCGTCTCCACCCCTTCGGCGATCACCTTCAGCTTCAGATGGCGCGCCATGGAGATGATGGTTGCGATAATCGTCTTGTTATTGGGATGATCGGCGGCGCCGCGAATGAAGGACTGGTCGATCTTCAGCTTGTCCACCGGGAAGCTGGTCAGATAGGAGAGGGAGCTGAATCCCGTTCCGAAGTCGTCCATCGCGATATGGATGCCCAGCTTCTTCAGCTTCTCCAAAGCTTCAATGGAGCGCTGCACATCCAGCATCGTGCCTTCGGTGATCTCGAGCTCCAGATACTCCGGAGACAGCCCGGACTCTTGCAGGGCGGACTCCACGATCTGGACCGCGTCCTTCTTCAGCAATTGCCGCGCCGACAAGTTGACGGCTATGCGAGCGGGAGGCAGGCCTTGATCCTGCCATGCCTTATTCTGCTTGCACGCTGTTCGAAGCACCCATTCGCCGATCGGAACGATGAGGCCCGACTCTTCGGCGTGAGGGATGAACTGGTTGGGCGGAATCAACCCTTTGACCGGGTGATTCCACCGAACGAGGGCCTCCACTCCGGTGACCGCAGCGTCCTGAATCCGAACCTGCGGCTGGTAATGCAGCGTCAGCTCGCCGGCTTCCAACGCGCGATTCAATTCGTTCTGCAGGAACATTCGCTGATCGGCCGCTTGCCTCATGTTCGAGACGAATACACGGAAGTTATTCTTCCCCTGATCTTTGGCTGCGTACATCGCCATATCGGCGTGCTTCATCAGCGTTCTGGCATCCATGCCATCGTCCGGATAGCGGGATATGCCGATACTGGTGGAGACATACATCCCTTGGCCATCCGCCGCAATCGGCATCTCAATCGCTTGAATGATCTTCTTGGCGATGTCCACCACATCCGGTGCAGCGATCTGTTCGAAAATAACGGTGAATTCGTCCCCGCCGAATCGGGACACGACGCCTTTGCCTCCAACACACCGGGCAATTCGATTGGCGGCTTCCTTCAGCAAGGAATCGCCGATATCATGTCCGAGCGCGTCGTTCACCAATTTGAAGCCGTCCAAATCGAGGAACATCACGAACGCCTCACGTCCTTGCTTCATAGCCGACGCAATGGCTCTCTGCAGCTGTTCTTCGAAGAACCGGCGATTCGGCAGACCCGTCAACGAATCATGATAGACCATATGCTGAATCCGCTCTTCCGCTAACTTGCGTCCCGTAACGTCGCGGATCATGATAAATACGCCTGCAGGTTCTTCGTGCAGAATCACGGGAACATTCGTTATATTAAGGCTGAGCGGGATATTGTTGCGATTGACGATCGAGATCTCGTAGTTCTGCGCTTCGCCGTGGGCAGCCAGATGGAACAATCGTTTGAGCTGCTCGGCATCGCAATCCGTACACATAGAGATGAACGATCGCAGCGACACCTCCGATTCGCCGATCATCTGGCGGGCCTTAGGGTTCATCGCCAGAAATTCGCCCTCCATGGTGAAGGACACCACGCCGTCCAGATTATGCTCGAACAGCGACTTGTAGCGTTCATCGCTCTCCAAGATCTTCATGGTCTTGTTCGTCAATAACCTCTCCACGTATGCGGAGATGAGCGTCACAGAGAGGATGATGAGTGCGGCTAAGCCGATCACGTATGCCATGAGCGAGGTGTTCAGCAGCATGTCAGCGGAAGCGTCGTGCGTATGGCCGGTCACGAAGGTCGTCGCATACATGCCGGAATAGTGCATGCCCACGACCGCAGCGCCATTAACGAAGCCGGCTAGGATCTTGAACAGCGTCCCCTTCGCGCTGCCTTCCTTCTTCAATCGGAAGGCAATCGCGAGGGCGGCCGCGGAGACGAGCACAGCAACTAGAATCGAGGCGGCGAACCCGATCGGATCATACTGAATGGCCGCATCCATCTCCATAGCCTCCATGCCCGTATAATGCATGGAGGCAATTCCCGCTCCCATGAAGATAGATCCGGCGATCAACCGACTCCAGGTGAGCTTATGTCCGTCCGCTATCGTTAGGGCGATCCCCGATGCCAAGACGGCGAACAGGATCGAGAGCAAGACAAGTATCGGATCATACTTCACATCGACGGGCAGATGAAGCGCGAGCATCGCAACGAAATGCATCGACCAGATGCCGACTCCCATGGAGCCGGCCCCGCCGATCAGCCAGATCAACCGGGCCTTGCCGCGCGACAGGTGAATCCGCCCTCCGAGAGTCAAGGCGGTATAAGAAGATAGAACGGCGATCACATACGATAGGATCACAAGTACTGCGTTATACGAAGTTGTTAGTGTATGCATATGCCGCTCTTTCTTTGCAGGTAATATTTACATGGTAAGGCACCCCGCTAGACCTTGTCAATTAATGTCGAATATTGCCTTTCGGAAAACTTCCTTCATTGATCGTAGGAGATCTGCCGCTAACGACAGACAAAGATTCCGTGACGGTCACCTGGACAGTTCGCGATCTCAACGATTCCTACCCGGAAGGTATATGCCAAGGACCAGCAGCAATATGGGTCCAGCCGAATTACGTTCAGTTGGCCGGTGTCGGACAAGAACGACTCGTATCCAGAGCTTACGTACACGTCCGCCGACAATATGGATCCGGCAGCACCGGATGCGCAGTTAAGGAACAAGCCAGCAATCCAGCAAAGGGCCGTCCCAGAAGTCAGTGCGACTTCGGAACGGCCCTTGCTTGCGTGCTCCAATCGGAATCGCTTCGGATTAACCTTCGCTGCCTGCACTTGCGCCCGATTCGCCGCTTGGGGCGGCCTGACCGGTCTGGCCATTCGGACCAACGCCTTCCTCGCCTGTCGCCATCCCTCGCGACGGACGTTCGCCGTTCATCCCCCGGCCGCCTCCGCCCATGCCGCCGCGGCCGCCAAATCCGCCGGCAGGCGCCGTCGTGACGCCCGACTCGTTGACGTAGGTCACCGTGCCGCCCATCGTGAAAGTGACGACCTTGGTGCTGCCGCTGGCGGAGCCGCCGTCGTACAAGCCGTCCTTCGCAGCGCCGGATGCCGTACCGCCGGTGGAGATCGTGTATTCTTCGCCTGCCTTCAAGTCCGGCGAGGAGATGACGATGCTGCTGAACGTCTTCGCCGGCGCGAAGGCTGCGACCGCCTTGCCCGAGCCGTCCGTCAGCGTCACGAGCGTGCCGGCTTCAAGCGTGCTCGGGAACGTCATCTGTACGGCGCGCTGCGCCGAAGCCTCGGACGGCGCCTGCGCCATGCCTGCACTGCCCGCGGCAACCAACGTACCGCCCGATTGTTCGAAGGTTCCGTTGTAGTCCAAGGGGCCGTTGCCGGAATTGGTCGGCCCGTTCACGATGGCCGTGCCGCCGGTCATCGTCATTGAACCGTTGGAGTCGAGGCCGTCGCCTGCAGCGTCCACATAGATATAACCGCCGCTGATCGTGAGCATTCCGTCCGTAGCTGCGAACATATCTCCGCCGCCTGCCGCAGAGCCGTCATTGCCTCCTCCGACATTGACGCCGTCGTCGCTGGCGGCTACATGCAACTCGCCGCCCGAGATCGCGATGTTCGCGCTCTCGATGCCCTCATAGCTCTTGGCGATCTCAATCGTCCCGCCCGAGATCGAGAGCGAAGCATCCGCATGCATACCGTCGTCGCCGGAGGAGAGGTTGTATTGTCCGCCCATGACGGCGAGGTTGGCGTTGCTATGGATCGCGTCGTCCACTGCGTCAATCGTGAACTTGCCGTCCGCGATCGCGATATCAGCCGCCGCCTTTAGCGCCTTAGCGCTGGCGGATTCGGTATCGTCCGACGAAGACGAAGACGACGCCTGCGCTTGCGACTCGCTCTGCGGCTGCTCCGGAGGCTGATCCAGCGACTGACCCTGCCCTTGACTCTGCGCCTGGCCCTGCGTCCCGTCCGCCGCCTGCCCCTGGCCCTGCCACGGACCGCCGCGTCCGCCGAAGCCGCCGCCCGGCATCTGCTCCTCATGCGTCTTCGTGGAAGCTGCGCTGCCGCCGCCGGAGACGATATCGAACGCTCCTCCGCCGATCGCGATGGAGGAAGCCGCCTGAATACCGTCGCTTCCGGATGTGAGAGTGAATGTTCCGCCCACGATTGCGACGAAGCCCTTGTCAGCGTCCGTATCGTTCGTCGTCTTGACGCCGTCTCCTCCCGCTTCAACCATGAGCGTGCCATCCTTCACGGCGAACAGATCGCGGCCAATCACGCCATCGTCGACGGCCTTCACGCTAATCGTGCCGCTCATGATCTTCAGATCGTCTCTGCCCGTGATCCCGTCCTTCGCGTTGCCTAGAACGGTCAGCTTGCCGGTCCCGTTAATCGTCAGATCGCCTTTGCTATAGATCGCCGCCGTCGGCGCTTCCTCGGTCGTATCCGCATAGGCCGCGCCGTCCGTCACGGCATTGTCCGTGCCTTCCTGCAGCGTGATAATCGTCTTATCCGCCTCCATCACATAGATAGCGGGACCGTCATCGTTCGTGATGCTGGCGCCGTTCAGCACGAGATGCACATCGGCATCCTCCGGCGCATCCACGACGAGCTGGCCATCGGGCACAGCGCCGCTCACCACATAGGTGCCCGCTTCCGTTATCGTCACGACGCCGCCGTCCGCCTTCGCGCCGGCTCCGTCTGTACTCGCGCCGGAGCCGCTCAGCGCGATGGCGGTAGAGCTGTCCGCGCTCCAATCCGTCAATCCATCCTTCTCGCTGAAGTCCGCCAGCTCGGCGGCACTCAGGCTGGTCAGCTTTGCGGCCGCAGCCGCCGCAGTTCCGCTGACCGAAGCCGCAGACGCGACAGCGGCGGCAGTTGCATTGGCAGCGGAAGTATCCGCCGACTTCGAGCTGCAACCCGCCGTCAATGCGGCGCATAGGAGCGTGACAGCAATAAACTTGCTTTTATTCGAATGATTCATGGGTCATCAACCTCTCTTCAATAAGATTCCTGCATAGCCGGATTCATCGTCAGTGTAATATCGAGATTGCCGTTGCGCGTCCGGACGGCGTCAAGCAGCTCCTTCTGGTTCACACTAGGCGGGAGCTTAATGGCGTATACCACCTCGTACAGGCTGCCAAGCTCAGCCGTCCGTACCTTCTTCAGCTCATAATCAACGCCGAATACCTTGAAGATTTCGTCGAACGCTTCCTCATAACCCAGACTCTCCGGAATCGTCACCTTGAGCAGCTTCATCGATTCTCTGCGCGCGCCGAATTTGACCGCCTTCAGCACGAGCATGAGCACGCACAGGCATATCGTGAATAGCGCCGCATAGCCATAAGCGCCAACGCCGCAGCCGAGGCCGGCCGCCATCGCGAACAGAACGTACGAGATGTCCTTCGAATCGCCCGGCGCGCTGCGGAACCTGATAATCGAGAACGCGCCGGCGAGACTGAAGGCGCGCGCGATATTGCTGCCGATCAGCAGAATAATAATCGCGACGATTGTCGGCAATACCATCATCGTGAGCGTGAAGCTTTGGGAATACGCCGTTTGCGTGCGCATATAAGTCCAGCTGATCACGCCGCCGAGAACGATGGCGATGGCGAAGGTGAGCAGCGCATCGGTGAAGGATAAGTCCGCAATAGAGGCGTTTGATTGAAAGATAGAATCGATCATAGAATGTGGGTCTCCCTTTCCTGTATCGCGTTGCGAATTGATTTCTTATACTCATTGCCGTATTTGGAGAAGCTTGTCCGGTACATCTGAAGCTCGGACAGCAGCTTGGACAGCCAGACCGGAATCGTCTTCTCGGCCTTCACTTCCATGAGCCACTGGCCCCGTTCCAGCAGCTGCTGACCGTAATCGCCCAGCTCCAGCCTCAGATCGTAACGCCTCGTCCGGATATTCGTGTCGAACGTAATCCGCAGGTCCCGGCTCTCCTTGCTGAACATCGCGATCCGGTCATACGCCAAGTAGACCATCGGCCGCAGCTCATAGCGCGACAGGAAGTACTCGATCTCGCGAATGACCTGCCGATTCATTCCTTCCCGGAACGAAGGCGGCTGCCCGGTCCGGACGAACTCGTAAGCCTCCGGCAGCAGCAGCTGGGTCCGGCGCTTGTTGACCAAGCCAAACACCTTTTTCTTAAGCTCCAGATAGACCTTCGCTCCAGGCTCGGGAACGCCATAGGCCCGGATCCGCAGCTTCTCTCGGTACTTCGGCTTGGAGAGGCTGTTACGCACCAGCGTGTGCTGCTCGGTATCGTAATATAGATTGCTGATCGCGTAGAATTTGTCGTCCCTGTTATAGGCATCGGGCTCCATATAGGCCGTGAGCCGATTGTAGATCTCATAGAAAGCTCTCGTATCCATCAGATACTTGTTCTCATATCGGTTGAACACTTCGATGGCCATGTGCAGCGCTCCTCTCCTCGCATGGGCGGCGTTCTCGCCCTCCATGTCTGTAGCTTAGAGCCCGAACCTTTAGCGAATCTTAAATTGTTAACGGTGTGTAAACTTTCGGCCGGAAGCCGTCTTAAGGTTCATTAAAGGTTGCGTTCCTATAATAGAAGCATGACATTCGAGAGGGATGCGGCCATGAGAATATTAATCGTAGAGGACGAAGCGAATCTAGCGGACGCGCTCTCGCAGATTCTGAAGAAGCAGCACTACTCCGTCGACGTCGCGCATGACGGGCAGGAAGGTCTAGACGATGCGCTGACCGGCATCTATGACCTGATGCTGCTCGATATCATGCTGCCGGAGATGGACGGAATGACCGTGCTCAAGACCATACGGGCGGAGGGCATCCAGACGCCGGTCATCATGCTGACGGCGAAGGGTGAGATTCCGGACCGAATCGCGGGGTTGGATTACGGGGCGGACGACTACATCGCCAAGCCGTTCGACACCGGCGAGCTGCTCGCGCGGATTCGCGCGGCGCTGCGGCGCAAGGGCGAGGTCGTGCCCGAGGACGGGCTGCGGTTCGGCGATATCGAGCTGAATACGGCGAGTCTGAAGCTCACATGCAGAGGGAAGGAGCTGAAGCTGATTCTGAAGGAGAGCGAGCTGCTGGAGCTCTTGATCTCGAGGAAGCAGGCGGTCACCTCCAAGGAACAGATGATCGAGAAGCTATGGGGGTTCGATTCAGACGTGGAGCATAATAACGTGGAGGTATACATTTCTTTTCTGAGGAAAAAGCTTGCCTTCCTGCAGTCCTCGGTGCGCATTAACACGATCCGGGGCGTCGGCTATGTATTGGAGGCTTCGGACTGATGTTCAACAAGCTGCGCAACCGGTTCCTCCTGATGAATATGGTCATCATTACGGTCATTATGCTCGTCGCCTTCACGGCGATCTATACGATTACGTATCAGAACGTCCGCAATGACATCAGTATGGATCTGTTCCGAGCGGCGGATTCTTATCACAAGATGGACGGATTCCAAGGCGGCGGCGGGTTCCCGCCCCAGGAAGGAGCTATCCCGCCCAAGCAAGGCGCACGCGGCAATGCGGCCATGCCGCCGGAGCGCTCGGTCTCCTTCGCGCTGCAGACGGACGAGCAGTGGAACATCACAGTGACGAACTCCCGCTTCGATATGGACGACGAGTTCTATGCGGCCGCCGTGAAGAAGGCAGCCGCCGCCCCTTCGGAGTTCGGCGAGGTCACGCTCGACGGCACGCGCTGGGCATACAGCGTGATGCAAGGGAGAGTGGGCTATTCCATCGTCTATATGGACGTCACCGCGCAGCAGAAGATTCTGACCAACCTGGTCTATACGTTCTCTGCCGTCGCGGTTGTCATGCTCGGGGTCATCTTCCTCGTCAGCCGCTACTTCGCCAGCCGCTCGATCGCGCCGGTCAAGGAAGCGTTCGACAAGCAGAAGCAGTTCATCGCCGACGCTTCGCATGAGCTGAAGACGCCGCTTGCCGTCATTAACACCAACGCCGACGTGCTGCTCGCCAACGGCGAGGACACGATTCGGGAGCAGGCGAAGTGGCTGCACCGCATTAAGTCGGAGACGGAGCGCATGAAGACGCTCACGAACGAGTTGCTCTATCTCACCGAGATGGAGGATGCCAGATCGCGTAGGATGCATATCCCATTCGATTGGAGCGAGGCCGTCGAGAGCGTCATCCTGACGATGGAGGCTGTCATCTTCGAGAAGAATCTCGCGCTGGAATATGACATTGAGCCGGGCTTAACGGTCACTGGCAGCAGCGAGCAGATGAAGCAGGTGACGATGATTCTGCTGGACAATGCGATTAAGTACGCCAATTCCCAAGGTTCGATCCAACTGACATTGAAGAAGCATCAGGGACATATTCTGCTATCGGTGAGCAATACCGGACCGGGCATCCCGCCCGAGCATCTGGGCAAGATCTTCGACCGCTTCTACCGCGCCGATCCGTCGCGTTCGCGGCAGAACGGCGGCTACGGCCTCGGCCTGGCCATTGCCAAGTCGATCGTCCAGCAGCACCGGGGCAAGATTTATGCCAGAAGCGTGCCGAACGAGAAGACGACGTTCTTCGTGCAGCTGGGATGAGCCGCCGGAACGGAACGCCGACACACCGAGATATTAGCAAAGAACCGCGGACTCGGGCCTTCAGCGCTCGATCGCCGTACATGATGCTGCCCAAGATGACTCCAATGTACACGGGATTGTCAATATATATCAATTTGTCGCGCCGCTTCCGTTCCGAGTCTTGTCCGGCAGGAAACCGCCGTCCGTGCGCCGAATACCGAGGGATGGAGATTGATCCCCATTCTCATATCCATTGTTCAGGGAGGAACCGCCGGTGATTCGTCAAGCGCTTCCATATGCGATCGGCCTCATGAGCATCCTGTATATCTTCGTTATCCCTTCCGAGCCGGAAGGCGTTAAGCTCGTCTTCAAGCTCATTCCGATGGCGCTGCTGCTGGCGTATGCCTGCCTGCTCTGCCTCCCGTCTCGCCAGCCTCAGCATGTGCTGCTGCTGCTCGGTCTCTTCTTCTGCATGTGCGGAGACGGACTCATGCGCTGGTTCATCGCCGGCCTCTCCGCCTTCCTCGTCGGGCACCTGTTCTACGCCACCTCCTTCCTGCGCCGCCTGCGGTTCTCATGGCTTCGCGCAGCCTCCATCCTTCCCATCGGCTTATTCGCCGGCTACATGGGACAGCGGCTCGTGCAGGCGCTCCAAGACAGCGGGCAGCCCGAGCTCATCGCGCCGGTTATCGTCTACGTGACTGCCATCTCCGTGATGGCTTGGTCGGCCATCATGACCGCCAACCTCTACGCCGCGGCCGGTTCGCTTCTATTCCTCGCATCCGACGGCATTCTGGCCTGGAACATGTTCATCTCCGGCATCTCCCGCTCCGACATCTGGATCATGACCACCTACTATGCCGCCCAATTCCTCATTGCCAGCAGCCTGCGGACACCGCCGAAGCGCCAAGCCGAAGCCGCTCCCCAGGTGCCGCTGCTGTAGCGTCTGCCGGCAGACAAATCAAGAACCGCGGACCCCGATGCCATAGGCACCTGAATCCGCGGTTCTTATTCCATCGGTTAACACACCACCGATTAGAAGCCTTATTCCATCATCATCGAGCCGAACATGCCGCCGAGCTGTTCGTTAAGCTCCTCTTCGGAGATCACGTCTTCAGCCTTCGGCTCGCCGAACTCGAACTTCACATCGCCGTTAATGTTGGTCATCTCGGACACGACCTTCAGCGTACCGCTGCCGCTCTGTCCTTCTTCCGTGATCCCAACCTTCACCGTCGCATCCGTGTAGCTGGAGTAGCCCTTGTCGTTGATGCCGAGGTTAGCCGTCACGTCCAAGGTGTTCACGGCTTCGTTGAACTCAGCCAGCGCTTCCTTCACGTCCTCGTCCTTCACCTCTGCGAGCTGCTTCTTCGCCTCGTCGAGATCCTCCGGCTGCAGCTCCAGCAGCTTGCGGTACTCTTCGTTGCCCGCGAGCAGGTCGATGACTTCCGGCGCGATATTCTTCAGGACCGTGTTCACGAGCGGCTCCACTTGATCCTTCATTACGTGAACTTGCACGATGCTCTTCAGATCCTTGTCGTCCGAGATGCCGACATCCTTCGCCTTAACCTCGGACAGGTACGTCTTCTCGTCGATATGCTTGAAGAAGATGCCCGACAGATCGTTCGCGAACTTCGTCGTCGTCGCCATGTCGGCTGCGCCCGGCCATTCCGTGCCTTGCTGCTCCGCCAGCTCCTTCAGATTGAACTCGACGAACTTGCTCGTCAGCTCTTCCGGCAGCCCAAGCATCGGGATGTTCGGAATCTTGATCCACATCTTCTCTTCGTTCATGATCATCGGCAGGTTGAAGGACATGGCCAGATCCCCGCTGATGCTAATCTTCATGTTCAGCTCGACCAGCATCGGATCCGCCTGGTAAGCCCCCGTCCAGCTAAGCTCCGCGCCTGTCAGCAGGCCCAGCGCCTGAGCGGCTCCCTCTTCCTGCATCACTTCGTCTGGAAGCTGCAGATCTTCAATCTTCATGCTGCCATTCAAGCTATAGGACTTAATGTCCGCGGACTTCTCGATAGCAGCTGCCAACTGATCCTTCGGCGACTTCGATTCGCTGCATCCCGACAGAACCAGCGCAACCGACAACATCATCGCCAATATGGCGACAACCGACTTCTTCTTCATCAAAATGAATAGCTCCCCCAATCCCATGATGCCTCAAATAATAAATCAGGCTTAATTGTAACTGAATCCCGCTGAACGGGGAAGCTATTTTCCTTAAAAAGAACTTAAAATCTACACACAACTAGGATGCGCTGTTAATGAATGTCTTTCTTCTTGAACCGCCCGCCCCGGACGTCGTGGATATTACCCACAGCCAGGAACGCAGACGGATCCATCTCGGTAACGATCGACTTCAGCTTCGCTTCTTCCATACGAGTGACCACGGTGAAAATCACTTGCTTGGAGTCGCCGGAATACCCGCCTTCCCCATTCAAGTACGTCACGCCCCGCCCGAGGCGGCTCACAATGGCCTCCCCGATCTCGCGATAGTTATCGCTGATGATCCAGATCGACTTGGACTCGTCGAAGCCCTCGATCGTTAGATCCATTACCTTGAAAGCAATAAAATACGTAATCAAGGAGAACATCGCGTTGTCCCATCCATAGACGAGACCCGCGCTTGCGAGAATGAACAGGTTGATGAACATCACCATCTGGCCGACGGAGAACGGCGACTTCTTGCTAACCATAATCGCCACGACCTCCGTGCCGTCCGTCGTGCCTCCGGAGCGGATCACGATGCCTACGCCAATGCCGAGCAGAATGCCGCCGAAGACGGTCGCCAGCAGCGTCTCATCGGTGAAGGCCTCTACATGATGAAGAAGGGAAGTGGTGACAGATAGCGTGATGACGCCGAGCAGCGTGGACAAGGCGAACGTCTTGCCGATAGACTTGTAGCCTGCGATCAGGAATGGAAGATTCAATAGGAAGAGGAACACACCTAACGGGATCGGCGTTAGATGAGCCGCCATGATCGATAAGCCGGTGATTCCCCCGTCAATGATATTGTTGGGAATGAGGAAGATCTCCAGTGCAACCCCGGCTAGTACAGCTCCGAATATAATGAAGACGATTCGCTGGAATATACCTAGCGGCGACAGCCTCGTGTGCTGTGCGGGTTTGGCTTGAGCGGCGGATGGCATCGTAGATGGACTGGTCATAGGCACCTCCAAGATTTAGACTGATTCTAATATTCATTATACCATTAGATTGCAAGCCAAGAGACCATGTGTCTGAAGATTCCATCGATAAGCAATAAGAACCAGCCTGCGCTTATTGCGCGCTGCTGGTTCTTGCAACTCTCTTATAGGCATGCAATTGTATCAGCCTTCGGGGTTGTTATGCCGGGTGTGATTCTGCGTCTTGACCCTCTTGGAACCCGACAGCGGCTCATTCGGCTGATGGCTCGCATTGCGCCCATCATGGCCGTGTCCGGGACCGGATCTTCCTGTCCCGACGGAATAAGCTCTCGGTTTGCTCATGGAACAGCCGCCTCCTTAGGTCGTTTTGATGTTTTCCATGTCCGGCGTCTCATCATGGTTCAGCGCATCCTGATGCCGGCGGTCGTTCGTCTGCTGCTGCACCTGCTGGGCTTGGTGGCTGTTCACCGGATTTTGCGCTAAGTCCTCCACGACATTGCTTAAATTTTTATCCATATTGCCTTTAGGTTTGCTCATGGCCGCATCCCTCTCTTCTTATGCATGGGTGAAATGATGCAGCGCCTGGGCGCACTCGTGCAGATGCCGGCGGTAATCCTCGATCAGCTCCTGCATCACGTCCGTTCGCTCATCCACCGACCTTCCGTCTCTCTCCACATCGGTCAACTGAATGTCGATCTCCCGGCTGTCGACATACTTCACCGTGAAGTCGAACTCCAGATCCGAGCGGCCGGCCGACTGAATGCTCACGAGCAGCGTATCGGGATGCTTCTCGTCCTCGCTAATCTCCGCCTGATCTCCAGCTCTCAGCCGCTCCGGCAACGTTCTCCGCCAAGCCTCGGCCAATTCCCGCTGAGGCACTGTAAGCTCGTCATTGCTTGACATAATCGCCACCTCCGCTTCGTTAGATTTGCCCTCTCGGGCATTCTTCATGCAGGGAGCGGCGGCGCGAGGCCCAAACCTTTCGGCGAGTATAGTAGAAGATCCCACTTGCGCCATATTCCTCAATATTCGAATTAGTCGCGTACCCAGACGATTCTCCCCGGCAGCGTTAACGGAACGCAGTTCCGTTAACGGCGAGCCGAAGTACGATCTCAGCAAAGTAACGGAACGGCGTTCCGTTACTTCCGCATTTCAAGTTGGTTACTCGAATGAATGCAGCGAATAACGGAACGGTGTTCCTCTATCGCATCTATGAGTAAGTAGGTACGACCAGATAACGGAACCAGCTTCCCTTATGGCATAAAGCTGCATGAGTTGGCATGTCCGCTTCACGGCCCGTTCGAATCCCGCTAGCGCCATATTCCGCAAAAAAACCGATCCCCGCGCGCGGGAATCGGTTCGAATTTGCGTCTATGGCGGAGAGAGTGGGATTCGCTCCGTCGCCACGTGGCCGTACTCATTCGTACGGTCACGTCAATGGCGACCGTTCGAATCCCGCTAGCGCCATATTCCGCAAAAAAACCGATCCCCGCGTGCGGGAATCGGTTCGAATTTGCGTCTATGGCGGAGAGAGTGGGATTCGAACCCACGTGGGCTTGCACCCTAACGGTTTTCAAGACCGCCCCGTTATGACCGCTTCGGTATCTCTCCAGGATGGACGGGACAGCGGCGTCTATCGCATAACCGCCCGTACTGCCCCGTTATCATATCATACAGCCAATCGGATGATCAACCCTTCGGCGCGATTCGTTCAACGCCGCCCATGTACGGGCGCAGCGCTTCGGGAATAATGACCGAACCGTCTGCTTGCTGGTAATTCTCCAGAATAGCAGCTACCGTCCGGCCCAAGGCCAAGCCCGAGCCGTTGAGCGTATGCACGAATTCCAGCTTCGCGCCGGCTTCGCGGCGGAAGCGGATGCCTGCCCGGCGAGCCTGGAAGTCCTCGAAGTTCGTGCATGACGAGATCTCGCGGTACGTGCTCTGGCTTGGCAGCCACACTTCGAGGTCATATGTCTTCGCCGAGCCGAAGCCCATATCGCCCGTGCAGAGCGCCAGCACGCGATAAGGGAGACCCAGTACCTGCAACACACGCTCCGCATGCCCGGTCAGCTCCTCCAGCACGTCGTACGAGGAGTCCGGCGATACCAGCTGCACCAACTCCACCTTGTTGAACTGATGCTGACGGATCAACCCGCGCGTGTCCCGGCCGGCAGCGCCGGCTTCCGAACGGAAGCAGCCGCTGAAGGCGACGAACTTCACCGGCAGCTGCTCCGGGTTCAGAATGTCCTCACGATGGTAGTTCGTGACCGGCACCTCTGCGGTCGGAATGAGGAAGTAGTCCGTGCCTTCGAGCTTGAACAGGTCCTCTTCGAACTTCGGCAGCTGGCCGGTGCCGATCAGGCTGTCGCGATTGACGATGTAGGGCGGCAACACTTCCTCATAGCCGTGCTTGTCCGCGTGCATGTCCATCATCAGGTTCATCAGTGCGCGTTCCAGACGGGCGCCAAGGCCCTTATAGAATACGAAGCGCGAACCCGTTACCTTAGCCGCCGCTTCAAAATCCAGAATGCCGAGCCCTTCGGCTACCTCGAAGTGCGCCTTCGGCTCGAACGCGAACTCCGGCTGCTGGCCGAAGCGGCGAACCTCCACGTTATCCTCTTCCGAAGCGCCTACCGGAACACTCTCATGAGGCACGTTCGGAATCGACAGCATCATGGCGTCGATCTTCTCCTCCAGCTCACGCACTTCATCGTCGAGCTGCTTGATTCGATCGTTCACGCTGCGCATCTCGGCGATCAGCTCGTCCGCGTTGCCGCCGCTCTTCTTCAGCTTGGCTACTTCCTGCGAGACGACGTTCCGGCGATTCTTAAGCGAATCGCTCTCGGTCAGCCGTTCGCGTCGCGCATTGTCGAGCTCCGGGAAGTCCGCGATCAGATCGAGCGAAGCATTGCGGTTACGCAGCGCCTGGGCTACCTTCTCATAATCGTTGCGAAGCAATCTCACATCCAGCATGTGCTGAACTCCTTTCCCGCGTGCGGGCAATTTAACGTTAATATCGTGGGCCGCGCTCTAGCGAGCGCTGCTATTCATGGCCGCTTCTTCCGCCATGCGAAGGAAATAGCCGTGAAGCCGGAAGTCGTCGGTCAGCTCAGGATGGTAGGACGAAGCGAGCAGGTTGCCCTGGCGCGCCGTGACGATCTCACCCTTGTAAGTCGACAGCACATCAACCTCAGGACCGACTTCCTTGATTAACGGAGCGCGAATGAAGACGGCACGCAGCGGCGTCTCAATGCCCTTCACATCGAGATCCGTCTCGAAGCTCTCGCGTTGGCGCCCAAAGGCGTTCCGAGCCACCGTCATATCCATCAGCTGCAGGTGAGGCTCTTCCGCACCTTCCAGCTTCTTAGCCAGCACGATAAGGCCCGCGCAAGTGCCGAACACCGGCTTGCCAGCCTGCGCGAACCCTCGAATCGCCTCGATAAAATCATACTTGCGCATCAGCTTGCCGATCGTCGTGCTCTCGCCGCCCGGGATGATCAGGCCATCGATCTCGGCCAACTGCTCGGTCCGTTTGACCGCGACACCTTTGCCGCCGGCTAATTCAATGCTGCGAATATGCTCTGCGACGGCGCCTTGGAGCGCCAATACTCCGATATTCATGGAACGTTCCCTTCCTTCCTCGATTCCTTGCTCCGATCTGCCCGCATCTCACCCCAGCGGAAAACCAATCTAGGCGGCTTCGCCGCAGCTCCCGAAGAGCCGAGGCGAAGCCGCCCAGTTGATAAGCCGGTCCGCCTGCGCGGCCTCGGGACTTTAGATCCCGCGGTCCTGCATCCGTTCCGAACGGTCCAACTTGGAGATATCGATGCCCTTCATCGGCGTGCCCAAATTCTTCGACACGCGTGCGATCAGCTCGTAGTCTTCGAAGTGCGTCGTCGCTTCGACGATGGCGCGGGCGAACTTCTCCGGATTGTCCGATTTGAAGATACCGGATCCGACGAATACGCCGTCCGAGCCCAGATGCATCATCAGCGCCGCGTCCGCAGGCGTTGCTACGCCGCCGGCTGCGAAGTTAACGACCGGCAGGCGGCCCGTCTCATGCACGCCGAGGAGCAGCTCGTACGGAACGCCAAGCACCTTCGCTTCATGGAACAGCTCGTCCTTCGACAGGTTCTGCACGTGGCGAATTTGGCCTGTGATGAGGCGCATATGACGAACCGCTTCGACGATGTTGCCGGTTCCCGGCTCGCCCTTGGTCCGAATCATCGACGCGCCTTCTTGAATCCGGCGAAGCGCTTCGCCCAGATCCTTCGCGCCGCATACGAACGGAACGGTGAATTCCGATTTGCTGATATGGAAGACATCATCGGCAGGTGTGAGCACTTCGCTCTCGTCAATATAATCAACGCCTAGCGACTCCAGCACTTTCGCCTCTACATAATGGCCGATACGAGCTTTGGCCATAACCGGGATGCTGACGACCTTCATGACTTCCTCGACGATCGTCGGGTCAGCCATTCGCGCTACGCCGCCGGCTGCGCGGATATCCGAAGGCACGCGCTCAAGCGCCATGACGGCGGTTGCGCCTGCTGCTTCAGCGATTTTAGCTTGCTCGGCGCTCATGACGTCCATGATGACGCCGCCTTTTTGCATCTCGGCCATGCCGCGTTTCACTCTCGAAGTACCTGTCTCCATCTACACACGCCTCCTGAACTTTCTTAACCATTGATTTTACAACAAGGACAGCCAATAGACAACCCGATTGCTCGGAATTCAGCCGCTAGGTTCGTCCTTCTTCTGATCGAATTAGAACAAATCAACAATCCCGTTAAAAAGCCCTGAGAAGAAATCGCCGATCGCGCGCATCAGCAGCTTGAACCAGCCCGCCTTCTTCACGTCCTCGGATGCGATCAGGTCCACCGTTGCATTCACGATCTCCTGCGTCGCAGGATCCGTGTACGAATACGTCGCTGTGCCCACCTTGTCGCCTTGCTTGATTGGAGCCGGCAGCGGATCCGCAACAGGCGTCACTTCGTTCACGGTCACTTCAACAGTCTTGCCCTTCGGCAGGAGCGCCGAGATGTCAGTTGCCGTTACGACCGGAACAGACTTATGAGCGCCCTTCTTCACCTTCAGCGTCTCATGATCCACGATCGTCGACTTCGCTTCCACCAGCGTCTTCTTCTCGAAGTTGTTGAAGCCGTAGTCGAACAGCTTGGCCGTCTCCAGGAAGCGCTGGCCGTCGTTCGTGTCGCCTGGGACGCCCATGACGACAGCAATCAAGCGCGTGCCGTTCTGCAGCGCCGTACCGGTGAAGCAGTTGCCCGCTTTGGATGTATGGCCCGTCTTCAGACCGTCAACGCCTGGATAAGCGAACTTCTTGAAGTTGGTGACGTTCTTGTTCGATTCCAGCATCCAGTCCCAGTTCACGACCGGATCCTTGTCCGTCGGGCGGAACTTGAACGATTGAATCTTGGCGATGTCCAGGAAGTCCGGATACGTCAGAATAATATGGCGAGCCAGAGTAGCGGAATCCTTCGCCGACATGACAGTCTCGCCTTCGATAGAGGTCGGCTGGTACTTCTCCGGCATATCGGCACGGTCAAGACCCGTCGAGTTGATGAAGTGCGAATCGTTCATGCCCAGCTCTTTGGCTGTGTCGTTCATCAGCTTCGCGAACGCTTCTTCGGAGCCGCCGACTGTCTCAGCCAGCTGTACCGTCGCGTCGTTCGCCGAACCGATCGCCATTGCCTTGTAGAGCTCTTCCACCGTGTGCTTGTCGCCTTCAGCCAGGAAGACGCGGCTGCCAATCTGCAGCGCGGCATTCTCTTGGACGGTGATGACCTGATCCCAGCTTAGCTTGCCTTCGGTGATCGCTTTGTACACCAGGTATTCCGTCATCATCTTGGTCATGCTGGCGGGCGGCAGTGCCTCGTCTGCATTGTTCTGATAGAGTACTTGTCCGGTCTCGGCATCCATCAGAATGGCGGAATCAGCCTCCAAGCTCAACCCGGAGGTATCCACCGCCGCAGATGCCTTAGACGCATTAGCGGCCAGCATCATCAAAGTCAGGCAGATCAACACTATAATAGCGACGAATCGTTGTTTATGGACAGAGTATTGGACGACAGGGGATGGATAACGATTCAACGCATTCTCTCCTTTGTAATTCGGTTGCTAGTGGTGAAAAAAATAGTTTCGTATAAAACCCAAAATCAATTGTAACATACCCTAAGACAAGGCAAAAGCCGCAGAATCGGAAATCCCTATCTGCGGCTTTCATAATGAAGGTCGACAAGTGTCCCAAGCTTACAGCGAGTAGTTCGGTGCTTCCTTCGTGATCTGAACGTCATGCGGATGGCTCTCGCGCAAGCCGGCACCCGTGATGCGCACGAAGGTCGTATCGTTCTTCAGTTCTTCGATAGATCCCGTACCGCAGTAGCCCATACCGGAACGAAGACCGCCGATCAGTTGATGTATCGTATCCTTGATTGGGCCTTTGTAAGGAATGCGGCCTTCAATGCCTTCCGGTACGAGCTTGGAGTCATCCTCCTGGAAGTAACGGTCCTTGCTGCCTTCCTTCATCGCGCCGATCGAACCCATGCCGCGATAGGACTTGTACCGGCGGCCTTGGTAAATCTCCGACTCGCCCGGGCTCTCTTCGGTGCCCGCGAACAAGCTGCCGAGCATCACCGCGCTTGCGCCGGCTGCGATCGCCTTCGTGATCTCGCCGGAGAACTTAATGCCGCCGTCGGCGATAATCGGCACGTTGTACTCACGCGCGACCGTTGCGCAGTCGTAAATCGCCGTAATTTGCGGTACACCGATACCTGCGATGATCCGCGTCGTGCAGATGGAGCCCGGCCCGATGCCGACCTTGACGATGGAAGCGCCGGCTTCGATCAGATCGCGCGTCGCTTCGCCTGTTGCGACGTTGCCGGCGACAATTGCGAGCTCCGGATACTTGTCGCGGAGTTGGCGTACCATCTCGACGATGTTGATATGGTGTCCGTGCGCGGAATCCACGACGAGCATGTCGATGCCCGCATTCACCAACGCTTCAGCCCGTTCGAACGTATCCTTCGATACGCCGACTGCCGCGCCGACCACGAGCCGCCCATGGGAATCCTTCGCCGCGTTCGGGAACTGGATCGCCTTTTCGATATCTTTAATGGTAATGAGTCCTTTAAGCGTGTTGCTCTCATCCACCAACGGAAGCTTCTCGATCTTGTGCTGCTGGAGGATGACCTCGGCTTGTTGGAGCGTCGTGCCGACAGGGGCCGTCACCAGGTTCTCCTTCGTCATGACTTCCTTGATCTTAATGGAATAGTCATGCACGAAGCGCAGGTCGCGATTCGTAAGGATGCCGACCAGCTTGCCCTTCCCGTCCACGATGGGAACGCCGGAGATCCGGTACTTGCCCATCAGTTCTTCGGCATCATATACATGATGTTCTGGCGTTAGGGAGAAAGGATTCGTAATGACGCCGCTCTCCGAACGCTTCACCCGATCAACCTCTTGCGCTTGCTGTGCCACCGACATGTTCTTATGAATAATGCCAATGCCGCCTTCACGAGCGATGGCGATCGCCAAGGCCGATTCCGTGACCGTGTCCATGCCCGCGCTAATAAGCGGCACGTTCAGCTTCACGTTAGGGCTCAACGTTGTCGACACATCAACGTCTCTAGGCAAGATGGACGATTTGCGGGGCACCAGGAGCACGTCGTCAAACGTTAGACCTTCCTTGGCGAATTTGTTTTGCCACACGAGATATTTCCTCCCTTATCCGGTTCCTTATCGGCTTCTCTCCGATTAATTATAGGCAATCTTAGCAGAGGCACATAGGGCTGTCAAGGCACTTGGTAACCGTAGTATTCGCCGCGCGTTTGCGCGTACCCCATTGGAAGTTATGGCAATGCAGGAATAAACAAACCCGCCCTTATGTCGGTAAGGACGGGTTTGTCTGGGGTTCGCCAGCTGTTTATCTCATCACGGCTTCGAGCGGCGAATGCTTAAAGGGATGGGGTTATATACCTTCATGTCTTGCCGCTGTCCGCCGTGTTGTTGTCGCCACTCTTGGCGGGACTAATCGGTGGCAGTACCTATATTATAACCGCAAGCTTAGCGCGTCTTTAAACGACCCTTAAAATCCCGTTAAAAGCGCAACTCCGCCGAACCACGGCAAAGTGCAAAAAGACGACAGAACGAATTCTGCCGCCGGAAGTTCGATTATTCAATTGGCTTGCGCCTTGATAACCGGATACGAAACGATTTGCGTTTGAAACATTCTAACCTTATTGCGTGCTCGTGCATGTGCCCTTAGCATCCGTTGGTGCTGGTGCACATGCCGACGCTTTTCCGTTGGAAAAGCTGGATAGGATAAGCCCTCGACCGATTAGTACTCGTCAGCTGCACGCGTTGCCGCGCTTCCACCCCGAGCCTATCAACCTGGTGTTCTTCCAGGGGTCTTACGAATTGGGAAATCTCATCTTGAGGCGGGCTTCGCGCTTAGATGCTTTCAGCGCTTATCCCTCCCGCACTTGGCTACCCAGCTATGCTCCTGGCGGAACAACTG
>NZ_JACJVN010000036.1 GCF_014212015.1 Cohnella lubricantis
ATGCGTGGCGCACAAGAAAAAGGCGGCCATACAGGCCGCCAGGCAGGCTAAACGATTAACGACACCCTTCTAACGTACACGACACCTTCTGATATATCAAAGAACCGTTACAACACTTGCTTGCTCTGGACTTCCTCTAGGCGCAGCACGCGCGTATGCTCGGTGTGGCTCCACGTCTTGTTATTCTGGGTGAAGAACGCCCACAGCGTAATCGGCCACCACGAGGCCAGGTAGATCGGGAATAGCAGCAGCGACACGTACATTTTCCACGACCGAACCTTCTCAAGCGCCAACGCAAGCGGGAACTGCGCGATCGAGACGAAGACGGCTGCGAACGCCACCCACCATGGCAGATGCTTGTAGATGGAATCCAGCGCGGGCTCGCTTCTCAGCTGGTCGATCCACATGATGCAGGAGAAGATGGAGCCGAACAGCACGTTGTAGACCGTCACCGTGTACAGCGCGGTGTCAAACTTCGCGAAGTTTCTCTCCTTCAGGCTCGCCCAGAGGAGAGGGAAGAAATATTTGCGAGCGACGGTGAAATGGCCTTGCATCCAGCGCAGCCGCTGTCTCGCCGACGCCTTGAACGTCAGCGGCTTCTCGTCGAACACCTTCGCTTCGTAGTTCAGCACCGGATAGACGCCGCGTTTGACGCAGCGAACGGTGAACTCTAGATCCTCGACCAGGCTCGTCGCCCCCCACCCCATCTCCTTGAGAAGAGCGGTGTCGAAGCACATGCCGGTTCCGCCGAGGAAGTTGGCCATGCGAAGCTGCTTGCGCGGCAGCTGCCAGAGCCGGTTGCAGTACCAATAGGTGATCCCGTAAGCGGCCGTAATCCAGGAATCGTCCGGATTCTTCGTATCAAGATACGCTTGAATGACCTTGTGGCCGTTCATCAAATCATTGTTCATGTGCAGCAGATAGTCCGGATTAACCAGATTATCGGCGTCGAACATCACAATCGCATCGTACTGACGCGGACGGCCCCACAATTCCTTGAGCATCCACTCAATGGCGAAGCCTTTGCCTCGCTGATGCTGATTGAACCGTTCGCAGGCGTAGACGCCGGGAAATCTCCGCACGACTTCAGCGGTGTTGTCGGTGCAGTTGTCGCAGATGACGAAGATGTCGAACAACTCTCGCGGATACTTCAAGCGGAGCAGATTCTCCACCAAGGCGCTGATGACCTTCTCTTCGTTGTGCGCGGCAACCAGGATCGCGAACGATTTGCCCGGTTCGTGCTGAATGCTGGTCTGCTTGCGCTTAAGCCCGAACAAGGTGAGCGCGAATTGATACAGACCAACCATCGCAAGCAGCACTTGGACGATCAGAAATAAGCTGTTCCACATATTCGGTTGGTACCCCCTGAACCCCTTTTTCCTTGCGGTTCGTGCGCCCTGTTTATTTGGTTTGTATGGGCTGCTCCGATCCCGCAGTTGTACGTTTCTCGCTTCTTCTTCTCTCTCTGTTATCTGGTGCGAAAAACGCTTTTTAGATTGTCTTTGGAAATGACCTCTTTGTCAAAAGCCAGATTCCCCCATATCCAGCCTGAGCGGCTAAGAGAGAGGATTAGAACCGAATGGCGGAGGAATAAAGCGATCATCCTCCCTAAAGGAGCTTAAACCGCCGGATTCCTGCTCTTCCATGACTGCAGCCCTGAAGGCTCGCGCCAAAATCGTTCGCAGGTCCAGCAGCTTAACCAGCAGCGGTCCCGCTGCCGGCGACCGCATTCGTCATGCTGGCGAGCAAGCGGCCGAATACATCGTCCCACGTCCGGCTCCGCGCGTACGCGAGTCCGGAGCTATACGGAGATACCGAGCTGCGAGCGAGCCTCGCCCGCTCCCAGCACGGACTGCGACGGGACATAAATTGTGCGGCAAGGACGGTGGAACCAATGCAGATATCTCCATAGCAGTCTACCCATCCATTGCAGATTGTAAAACGGCAGATAGCGAACAAAGTGGGTGTGGTGCGAAGCGACGAGAGGGATGCCGTGCCTCAGAGCGAGACGCCGGCCGGTCATGCCGATGCCGAACGGTGTCGCGACATGGAGAATTGTCGGGCGAAAAGCAAGCAGTTTGCGCTCAGCGGTATACGAGAGGGGAGAAGCCATACGAAGCTCGGGATAGAGGAAGAAAGGAACGCTGGCCAGCCTCTCCGCGACGTCCGATGGATGGTGCTCGGTTCGCGGACGAGATGGAGCGAACACGATGACGGGGATGCCTTGCTTCTGCAAATAAGCGACCCAGCGTTCCAACGTCTTGGCGACGCCGTTCACTTCCGGAGTGTAGGTGTCCGTGAACAGCGCCAGCCGAATCTGATCCATATCCGCATCGCCTCCGATCCTTTTCCTCTATCTTAGAATCCGGAAGTTATCGGAAGATCAATGGGAAGTCAAATCATCGGCAATCACATCCATCTACACTCGTTTACACTCGGTTTGCGATGAGCTCATTCTGCGCGTACAATTGCGCGATACACTGAACTTGAACTTGTAAGCATTCGACAAAATGGGCAAAAGGAGAGCGATGGGAATGAGCCGGATCTACCGACTTCTCGAGCAGGTGGAGGGCCCTTTGTTCTTGCATGTGAACATCCGATGGAACCGTATGGTATTGAATCGCCTGTTCGCCATCCTCACGTTCATAGGCGGAGCTATATTTAGCCTCGGCTTCTCTCTAGCAATGGGATTGCTGCTGCCGGGCGAATGGAGCGCCGCCGGTTGGCAGGCGCTGGCCGCGATCGCGCTCAGCCATCTGCCCGTCGCGATCGCCAAACGAAGCGCGCCTCGCAAGCGGCCTCATCAGGTGTTCCCGCAAGCGAATATAGGCAGGCGGCCGCTGCAGGATCCGTCCTTCCCGTCCGGGCATACAACCGCGGCCTTCGCGATGCTGACGCCTTGGATGATGGCCAGCCCCGCGCTGATCCCCGCTCTCCTGCCGATCGCCATCGGCGTCGCGTTGTCCCGCGTCTACTTCGGGCTGCACTTCCCGAGCGACACAATCGTCGGGGCGCTGATCGGAAGCGCAACCGCGCTGTTCGTCTCGCTCTGGATTTAGAAGCGACCGGATCGGAAGATCGAGTAGATCAGCCATAAGAACATAAGCCCCGCCAAGCCAAAGCCGATCTCGATCGCCGGGATTCGCCAGAGCACGGTCTGCTGATGGCTGATCGACGAACCGATAATAAGACCGACCATCAAGATGCTGAACGACAACAGCACGATGCTGAACGACAAGCGGTTGCCGATTCGATCCAGCTTCTGCAGGAATGCTTCCCGCTCGGGTATGCTTAGCTCCAGCTTGATCTTGCCTTGCTTAGCGAGCGCTAGCAGCTCCTTCAGCTTGGCCGGCGTCTCGGCCAGCCATTCCGCGATCTCCGGAATCCGCTTGCCCAGCTTCAATGCAAGCCGAGCTGGATTCAGGCGATCCAGCAGCAGCTGGCGCCCGAACGGCTCGGCTGCTTGAATAATGCTGAATGTCGGGTCAAGCGACGTCACGACGCCCTCAAGCGTCATCAGCGTCTTCCCGAGCAGCGTCATGTCAGAGGGGACGCGAATGTTGTGCCGCCTCGCCAGCTCGAGAAACTCGCGAATCGATTCCGCGAGGCTAATCTCGCTAAGCGGGGCATTGTAATAAATCTCTCGCATTTCGTCCACTTCGGCCCGCAGCTTATTCCGTTCGACGTTATCCGGGACGAGCCCCAAGCGCTCGATCGCTCGAATGACGCCGTCCGTACTCTGCCCGCGCAGCGCGATGAGGAACGATGCGAAGTGCGCCTTCGTGTCTGGCGGGAGCTTGCCGACCATGCCGAAGTCAAGGAGCGCAAGCCGGCCGTCCTCCAAGGAGAGCACGTTGCCTGGATGCGGATCCCCGTGGAAGAACCCGTCGATCACGATCTGATGCAGAAGAGCCGTCACAAGCTTGCCCGCAATATCGGCGAGCGGACGCCCTTCCTGCAGAAGCTGATCACGGTCGGTCAGCTTAATTCCTTCCACCCGCTCCATCGTCAGCACTTTGTCGGATGACAATTGACGATACACGGACGGAATACGTATGTAGGGCAGCGCCTCGCTCAGCACCGCGAACTTCTCCGCATTCCGCCGCTCCCGGTCATAATCCAGCTCCCCTAACAGCGCAGCCCCCAGTTCTTCCGTCATCTCCTTCAGACGATATCGGCGCGCCCACTCCAGCCTCCGCTCCGCGTGGCGCGACAGCTCCGTCAAGATCTCCAGATCGGTCTCAATCGCCTTGCGGATATTGGGGCGCTGCACCTTAACCGCGACCTGCGCCCCGTCCGGCAGCACAGCGAAGTGCACTTGTCCAATGGATGCGGCCGCATGCGGCGTGTCGGTGAACTCGCGGAACAATTGCTCAAGCGGCGCTTGCAGCTGCTCCTCGATAATGCGCTTGACTTCCTCGAACGCGAATGGAGGAACGTCGTCCTGAAGCCGCCTCAGCTCCTCGATGAACTCCGGCGGCAGAAGGTCGCTCCGCGTGCTCGCAAGCTGTCCCAGCTTCACGAAGGTTGGCCCGAGCTCCTCCAGGAACATCCGGACGCGGATCGCGATCGACGATTTGTCCAGCTCCGCCCGCTCCGTCCACCTGAGGCGCATCGGCACGAGCTCCGCCAGCCCCATATCCTTCACGACGTAGCCGAAGCCGTACCGGACGAACGCAGATACGATCTCCCGATATCGTTGGAAATGCCGGATCCTCTTGCCGACGTCCATCCGGAGCCCCTCCCTTTGATTCTTGTATGCGAGATCCCGCTAGCCGTGACAGCCTCCCGCTTCGATTAGGGTTGGTCGGCGTCTTCCGCCTTGCCACCCGCCGGGTCTGCGGCGCTGAGGTCATGCTGCGCATCCAGCCGAGCGATCAGCATGTCGATCCGCTGCTCCAGCCGCTCAATATCCTCCTTCGTCGCCCAGGTTCGGTCGCCGAAGGCTTGGACGCGCTCCTGCACAAGGTCGCTCACCCTTCGCTGCGCATCCTCACCCTTCTTCAACAGGTCGTCAACGAACGCGAACGACTCCTCGCGGCTCATCTCGCCCCTTTTGACCAATTCGTCAACCAGCTTCTCCGCCTGCTCCTTGCCGGCTACCGCGAGACCAAGTCCCAGCGACACCGCCTTGCTGATCATATCTCTCATCCTCACCCGCTCCTCTCGTGAATGGTTTGCCATTTAGTGTGGGTTGCCGGACACGCTATCATTCCACCGGCCTGGAAGAGCCGGCAGAAACCCCTGCATGTCGAGGCTTACGCTGGGGTTTGTCGGTTCCCATCAAATAGTCCATCGCCGGATGGGATACGCCGTACCAGGCGTGGTCATCCATGAAGTGATGCAGCAGATGCTTCTTGCGCATCCATTTGCCCCACGGGGTGATCGGCGTAATCGGCCGATGGGCGACGTAATGCATCCATTGATAATACAACTGGAACAGCGCGGTGCCGGCCATCCAAGCAACGACAATGCCCAGATCTCGGCTTAGCGCCCACAGGATAATGAAATAAACGGCGTAAACGGACACATCGTAGCGAAGAGGGCTAAACAGGTGATGGATATCGTTCGGATGATCGTGGTGGGCGACATGCCCCCGGTACATGGCAGGGATGAGTTTGGGGAATTCATGAAGCAGATAGCGGTGGACGACGTACTCGAACACTGCGTATAACGTCATCCCAAGGAAGTAGTAGAGGACCGTGCGCCAGCCGCCGAACGTTACGATCGTTAAAGCGAGGCCGACGACAGCAAGCGAGGTAATGAATGCAATCATAGGATTGGTGAGAAATTCGCGGTAATAACGCGCCATTCGGAATGCCTCCGTTCGTCCCAAAAAAGTTTTTTTGAGTCAAACCAACGCTTCCAGCAGCAAATCAGACATCAGCTCTTTCTCGTGATCCGTCAGTCCGGCGACCGACTTCAAATAATGACCGGCCAATTCGGCGAGCTCTGCGCCTGCCTCCGCCATCGTCTGGCAGACGGCTCCCAGCACCGCGCCGGCGAACATCGTCATGCGCATCTCGCCCGACGGCGCCTTCTGAACCATCTGGCGGACGAATTCCTCCGTTCTTCCGCCGGCATGCTGAAGGTGCGCCAACAGAATGACGATGCTGTAGGCGCAGAAGTCTCTGCTTCGCTTCATGCGCTTCAGATCCGCGTTCATGCGCTGCAACGCTTCGCCAATGCCGCCGGCGCGAACGCCGCCGAGCAGCTTCAGCACAGCCGCCTTGGTCGCCTGCCATTCCTCCGGGTTCCCGGCAGGCTCGTCGGCCTCCGCCTTGCACAGCTCCTCCGCTTGCGCCGTTGGTGTGAACAGCACTTGCGAACGTCCTCCTTCCCCGCGATTCGGTCCGTAGCTGCGGATGAGAAGGCCCATTCTCTCGATCGCCTTGAGCATGTCATAAGCGGTCCATTTGCTGACGCCCAAAGCGCTCGCCAGCGTCTCATAGTGAATCGGCAGCTTCGTCGCGCGGTAGAGGTCGACCAACTGCCTTAGAAATTGCTTTCGCCGCTTAGTCAGCAGCAAGCAAGCTCGCCTCCTTCACGGTGTTTTTGGGTTTCTTGTGTATACTTCCATCATAAAACACTGGATAATTTAGTCAATACCAAATCAGGGGAGAACGCGCAGCGACGGAGGGCAAAAGCCTTTATCCATACTCGCCTGGCGTTATTTCTTGAAGGATATAGCCTTTGCCGCGGATATTCTCGATGAAGATCGTGTGGTTCGTCTTCTTGCGGATGCGGTACAGCA
The DNA here is from genome assembly GCF_014212015.1 of Cohnella lubricantis. Lineage (GTDB taxonomy): Bacteria > Bacillota > Bacilli > Paenibacillales > Paenibacillaceae > Cohnella > Cohnella lubricantis. The sequence continues at coordinate 6,755 of NZ_JACJVN010000036.1, forward strand.
AGGAGTTGATCTCTTCGGTGCTGGCGGCGGACTGAAGGTCCGCTTCCGCTCGTTCGGGCCATACGTAACGGATGATCTCTTCCCTTCCGACGAATTGCCGTTCCTTGCGCACGAGCAGCTCCAGGCATCGATACTCCTTATCCGATAGTTGATGAAGGTCCTCTCCGAGCCGGATCGTCTGCCGGATCGGGTCCAGCTTGTAATCCCCTCGAAGGAAATCATTCGTCGGAACAACGGGCGTAAACTCCAGCGTCTCGTCCGTACGCACTGGAGAGAACGTCAGGATGACCATCCCGCCCGCGAAGCTGACCCGGTCCGAAGAGCCAAGCAGCGCGGGAACGAACGGTGTCAGCGGGTTGCCGTTCACCTGTGTGCCGTGCTTGCTGTCCAAATCCATAATCGAGCAGGAGCCGCTCTCGATGTCGATCGCCGCCTGCCTCCTGGACACGAACGCATTGTCAAAAGCGACATCGGGCTCCCATTCGCTGTCGCTTCGGCCCAGTACGATGCGGCCTGCCTCCTTCGGCAGCGTCAGTACGGTGCCCCATTCATATGGATGGCCTCGTTCAACGATGAAATAAGGAGATCGGTTCACAGGAACACCTTCTCTTCGCTAAGGTCTAATATCCGAATAAGGGTGAAAAAGCTCCTATGGCATCGGCCATAGGAGCTTGGTTCGCGGCGTCGGCTCGCCTTACGCCTGATCGTCGTCGTCCGCATCTGCCGATAGGCCGGCCTCTTGCCGTGCAGCGGCTCGCGCGCTCGAAGCCTTTAGCTCAGAGGCAACACGCTCGCGATGCTGACGGATCGCCTCGCTGCCAATGACTGCCTCAAGCCGGTAGATCGGCTTGCCCTGGCCGACGAACTTGGCTTCGTACTCCGTCAGGACGAGATCCTCGCGAAGCTCGTCCCGGTGCAGATCGAGCGAGATGCTGCGCATCTGCAGCAACGAGTCCGAGAAGCTGTTAAGCGAGAACTCGAACAGGCTGAGCGAATCGGTCTTGAAGTGGATCTCGCCCTTCTCGTTCAGCGCCCGCTTGTACTTCTCGAGGAAGCGGGGATGTGTCAGCCTTCTCTTCGCATGCTTGCTCTTCGGCCACGGATCGCTGAAGTTCAAGTAGATGCGCTCCAGTTCGCCGTCCTCGAACATCTCGCCAAGAAGCTCGACGTTGCCTCGCACGAGGAACAGGTTCGGCACTTCGTCCGAGCCCTTCTCCTTCCACACTCGGCGCGCCTTCTCGCTTCCCTTCCGCAGCAGCTCGTCATACATATCCATGCCGAGATAGTTGATCTCGGGATTGTTGCCGCTCATCCGGCTGATAAATTGGCCCTTGCCCATGCCCAGCTCGATATGGATCGGGCGATCGTTGCCGAACAGCTCGTGCCAGCGGCCCTTCCACTTCGCCGGTTCCAATATAACGAGATCCGTCTGCTTCTCCAGAACCTCGATTGTATGCTTCTTGCCTCGCAGTCGCATGCCTTGTCCTCCGCTTCCCTATCCGCGCATCGCCGGCAGCCCTCGATCGCGCTTGGCGCTTCGCCTGCCGGCCTTCACATTAACCGAACCTAATTGTGCCCAATTCCGGACGGATTGTAAAGTACAAAAAGCCGCCGCGTTCGCTTGAACGCGACGGCCTTACGGCTGAACAGGCTGATCAATGTACGGAGCGGCGCTCTTCGATTCCGTATTGGTTCTCAAGCGCTTCTTGCAGCTTCTTCTTCGCGGATACTTCCACGTTGTGATTGCTGTGGAACTTGATGCCCGCAAGCGCCATCGCTTCCTTGATGGTCAGCTCGACCTTCATCGTGTCGTCTCCCTGCGGGATCTTCACGGTAGCAGCCATGATCCTCACCTCTCGCTTTCTCCTGAGTTAGAAGATTAGGGATAAGTTGCCCCAGCAGCGGATCAGCTATGATTATAGGTGCTGTGATCTAGATGCGAAATTTGCAAAATTCCTTGATCTGATGCAGTTTTAATATAACACATCATGTAAGGTATCGCAAGAAGGAAGCGACCCAATGATTGCTGGCGGAGCGAAAATCATCTTTATCGGAAAGCGCTTTAATGCCAACCTTCGTTTATCGGGACACGGCCCCCGTTCTCGCTATCCAGCTCATTTTCCGTTACAATAATGAGAGAAATCGTTCGCAAGGAGATACGGATTAATGTCTAAGATAGATATGTCCCCTACGCTGCCGGTACAGCCGGCGATGTGGAGCGGCAAAAGATTCCATACATGGAACCACGAGATGCGCGAGCAGTTCGGCTCGAAGGTGTTCAAAGTGATGCTCGACGCAGGCTTCACGTGCCCGAACCGAGACGGCTCGATCGCCGCCGGCGGCTGCACGTTCTGCAGCGCTAGAGGCTCCGGCGACTTCGCCGGCAGCCGGCGCGACGACCTGATCACCCAGTTCAACACCATTCGCGACCGCCAGCATCTGAAGTGGCCGGACGCCAAGTATATCGGCTACTTCCAAGCGTACACGAACACATACGCGCCGCTGGCGACGCTCCGCGAATATTACGAGACGATTCTGCAGCAGCCAGGCGTCGTCGGCCTGTCCATCGCGACCCGTCCCGACTGCCTGCCGGACGACGTCGTCGATTACCTCGCGGAGCTGAACGAGCGCACGTACCTGTGGCTCGAGATGGGGCTGCAGACGGTTCACGAATCGACGTCGAAGCTGATCAACCGCGCGCACGATACGGCTTGCTATCTGGATGCTGTGGAACGGCTGCGGGCCAGAGGCATCCGCGTCTGCGCCCATATCATCTACGGGCTGCCTGGCGAGGACCGCGACATGATGCTCGAGACCGGTCGTCAGACGGCGCAGATGGACGTGCAGGGGATCAAGATCCATCTGCTCCATCTGATGCGCAAGACGCCGATGGTTCGGCAATGGCGCGAAGGGCTGCTGCGCTTCCTCGAGCAGGACGAATACACCCAGCTGATCGTCGACACGCTCGAGATGCTCCCGCCGGAGATGATCGTGCACCGCCTGACCGGCGATGCGCCGCGCGACCTGCTCATTGGACCAATGTGGAGTCTGCGCAAGTGGGAAGTGCTCAACGGTATCGACGCTGAGCTGGCCCGCCGGGATACATGGCAGGGCAAGCTGCGGACGGGACGCTGAGATGGGCTTCCTAAGCGTCCTGACCATGGCCCATCGATGGGTCGCGGAGCGCGCTGAGCCGGGCTCCATTGTCGTCGATGCGACGGCCGGCGGCGGCGTCGACACGCTGTTCCTCGCCCGGACCATCGGCCCGGGCGGGCATGTGTACGCGTTCGACGTGCAGGAGGCAGCGCTCGAGCTTACGCGAGAGCGGCTGGACGCCGAGGCTGCGGCGGTTGCGGCGGCGAACGCGCAAGGCAGCGAGCGGCAGCCAGCCAGCCCGGGCCGCCGCGGCGGGCTGGCGCCCGTGACGCTGCTGCACGCGGGGCATGAGCGCATGGCCGAGCTAATCGCGCCAGAGCATCATGGCCGCGTGCGCGCCGTCATGTTCAACCTCGGCTATCTGCCGGCCGAGGGCAGCGATCGCGACGTCATGACGCGGCCGGAGA
>NZ_JACJVN010000037.1 GCF_014212015.1 Cohnella lubricantis
ACGTTACGCGCAAATGGACAGGACGAGTCCAAAATTGGGGCCAAATGCTGCTGCAGTTTTCGGTCTTCTTCCCCGAGCGTATCGGCCAGCATCTGCCGTGAGGGTCAATCTCCCCCATGAGGGAGATTCTCGATAAAAGAGTTTACACAAAATTATTGACAGACCCATGAAAAATACCCCTGACGACGATGGGTAAAAATGCGCGATTTTTTTGGGTAATTTTGCTTGACGAAATACAAATACTATGTCAGGCGATGTTTATTGACTACCTGAATAACGTTCCAAAATCATTCTTGATCTTTCTTTAAACAAATCATATATTTTGATTATTTTCATAGCATGACCTTCAGGTATTGCATAATTTACTAGTTTAGGTTTGACTCTATGTAGGAACGTTGTAATATCCCCGCTTATTACTTCTCCCAATTCAATATTTACGATTTCATCTAAGATAAAGGCAACAATAAATATACACATAATTGCAATATCCTCTATTAGAATTTCCTCCTTGAAAGGATCAAATTTATTATCAGTTACATAATGGCCCAACGAAGAGATATTAGGATGCGTAAAACTTGAAAGATAATCATAAAACAAGTCGAAAATCAGAACATCAATTTCATAATCACTTGTCTTTGACATAGCATAATTACTAATATGACCTTCATACTCTTTTCCGGTTTTCTTGTCGTAAATTACCCTCTTATTTATTTGTCCTTTTGAGTTTCTTGCATACTCATGTGTACCATTTTCCAGACCAATTTTAGCACCAACTAGATCTTCGATTTTCGTTGGTTTATGGATTATAAAAATAATATTTAGATAGTTTTCGTAAATAGACCTTAATAAATTCAGAGAGTCTTCAGGTAACATATTCACCAATTGACTTATAATTGCTTTCAATGTTTTTAATGTTTTTGTAAGACAATAAAGAATATAGTCCCTCTGAGTGAGGTGTATTCCTTCTTCATCTAAAGATTCAATTAATCCACATTGATTAACTATCATCCCCACTAAAAAGCAACATCTTTCTAATTCTTCTAATAAATTGATTGTACTCTCATCACTATCTTGACCACTTCCATCAAGTGAATTCAATGTAAAGTATTCTTGTACTGCATTGCTCCATTCCTGGTATTCTACATCAGTTAAAAAATCCATATTATCCTCGGTAACAATTCTTCCAGTAGCTTTGTATGCATAGATATATTCTTCACTGATACCTACTTCTCTCATTATCTGAATAAATTCATCTTGATACTGATCAATACTGGTTAAGTATTGTTGGAAAAACAACGGATCATTCGGTCCGGGATCACGCCCAAATATTTTGTTGAATTCTATCTTCTGATCATTTAAAAACTCACCAAACTCTGGAATATCAATAGGTATCGATCTAACTATATTTCCTTCTTCAGTTATGTGCCAGTCAAACTTCTTACTGATGCAACACTTTTTATATTTTTTCCCACTTCCGCAAGGACAACTATCATTTCTTTTAATTTTCATATTTTCTCCTTTCAATAAATTTCGCCAAACGTTCTTGTGTTCACGACGTCCAACTCCCTTAAGCACGAAGGGCGGCCGCGACGCGGTTAGGGAGTTGGATGTGTCCGGCTGACACCACTACCCTGCAGCTGAGATCCCTCTCCGAATACACTTCTAACTTCTGCCGGACCGAGGGCCGAATGGCCCGATGCGTGAACATGGTGTTAGCTGAAGTTCGTTCTTCTATGAGACTCTTACTGCTTCCATTGTTCCTGGGATATATGTAACATAATCGGGATTGAATAATACAAGATTTCGTCCATCACTTACTGTACTTCTAAAAATCATCCCACCATAGTTTCCGACCTTCTCGATGTAGTTTGCCAATGCATGGAAAGGAGCATACTCTCTTAGTTTTTCTTGTTCACTAATAGATTTATCAATAGGTCTAAATATCTGATCTGAAGAAAAGATATTAAAATAAACTTTAGTCAATTCAATAGATATTGCTTCAAACACGTCTCGACCCTGATGCATCAAATCTTTGTACTTATTAAATAAATATTCGTGCAATTCGTCCTGTACTTTGGGAATTGTGTCATCCCCACAGATATCTATCACTGAGATATCCTTGCCCATTATCGTGGGCTTAAATCTACAAATAGAGATTGTAGAATATGGTTGCGCCCTTATTTCTTTAATACATGTATTTATTATTCTATCCTTCTCATTTCTATATCCAATAGCTTGAACTCCTCCATAGAAGTATGCCTTACCCTTTGGATTCATTCTATTGTGTTCCTTTGCGTATTCAAGTTTAGGAACAAAGCGCTCGTAATTACAATGTGATTCATTCACAGCTCTATAAATATACTTGATCTTTGGTAACTTGATCTTAAAATGTTGGTTGGTAAACCGAAACATATCATCAAATGGTTTAAAGAAATTCGTTTCTAACAAATTAGAAATATCATCATATTCAACCAACCCCTCATTTAACTGTTGCTTTACTTGTTCCCAGTACTTAGACATTACGCTAACTATATGTGTAAATTCATTTAATCCTGCACTGTTGAGCTTCATTGCATTTCTCCTTTAGGTTTTAACGAATTTCAGCTAACGTTCCCGTATTCACGACGTCCCACCACCTTAAGCCCCAAAGGGGCGGCCGCGATGCGGTTAGGTGGTGCGGATGTGTCCGGTTGAATCTGCTTCTTTGCTACTGTAATGCCTCTTCGAATTACATCTAACTACTGCCGGACCGAGGGCGAATGCCCGATGCGTGAATATGATGTTATACGACGATTCGGACTTCTCTGACTTCACATCACAGGTGTTGTTTCATATACTACAAATAAATAGAAATAGACGTATGAGTTAGAAAGGACTGATTTGTATTAATAGGTTAATCGAAATCTATTTAAAAGATATATTAATCCCTAAACTTGTTAATTTCGGCGCAAATGCAGTTTCTATCGATAAGGTTAATAATGATATCCGTAATAGATTAATATCTATCATTAGTCGTTGGAATCAACAAGAATTTCGAAAAACAATTCTACTAACAGGTTTAGAAGAAGCTCTCTTCTATCAGCCAGAAGCTGATATGGATATCAAGTCCTTAGTGGTAGTAGCTATACGAAATAGTCTGATTGAAGATATGAAAAGTACAATATATGCAGCTAAAAAACTAGGGTTATCCAAGCAGATTCTTGATGATAGTACAATAAAAATTATTACTTATGATGCAATAAAATACTTTAGTGAAAATGAGCTAAATGAAATATCCATTAACTTTTCTTCACTAGAAGAAACATCTGATGACCCTTACCTCCATTTAAAAGAAAGTTATCCGATTGCTTGGGAAGCAATGAAAAATCTTAGTCAGTGTACGAATTATATGCAATATCCAACTCTTGAATATGCTCAACCTAAATCAATAGTTACAATTAATCCTAATGAAAAATCAAGAACAATGACAGAAGTTCAAAGCGGAATCGATCCGAGAATTGATAATCTATTACAACAAATTCTTAACTCTGTTATTTCAGGTAGACAGCCTTTCTTCTATTGTGATTGCTTTAAGATGATAAGCAGGAATCCTGATAAACTATTTAAAGTTATTGATATAGTATTGTCTTCGAGTGCGCCTGTGGTAACAACTAATTATTATATAAGTAATGGATATGTCGCAAAGCGCTCAAAATTACTTCGTCCTGCACATGACGAAGATGAAATCTTAGTAAAACTTAAAGATACTTCTGGTCTGAGAAAATCACATTTAGAGATTTTAAAAATAATGAAAACTTCTATGGATAGCTAATACTATATATATTCCGAATTGTCGTATAACGTTCCCGTATTCACGAACCCGAGAACCTTAAGCCCCCAACGGGGGCGGCCGCGACTGCGGTTAGGTTCGCAGGGTTGTCCGCCTGAAGTCACTTCCTAGAAATGCCTCAGGCGGACCAAGGATCGGCTTCAGCCGATCCGCCGCGTGAATACTATGTTATAAGATGTTGGCGCCATCTTGATTGACCATCAATATTGTCCTTTTTAAAAAAAACACCCTAACTTATACTGTCAGGGCTCTTGTTATCCCTTGTAGATATCTCCTCTGGGACCCAATCGAACTACATATATTATCAATTCCTCATTTTTGATTTCATAGATTACTCGATAATTCGCTACACGAAGTCTAAAAAAATCCCCTTCCTTGCCCTTCATTTTCTTTGTGTTCGGATTTTCAAAAGGATTATTCCTCAACTGTTCCAATGCATTAAATATTCTTTTAGCCATACTCCTTTCGAGTTTCACAATTGTCTTTTCAGCATCACTCGAAAATAATATTCTATATGTCAACCTCACGTCTTAGATCCTCCAAAGACTTTGTATTCCCGCTTTGAAAATCTAACTGTGCTTCTTCAATTGCTTGGATATCTTCAGCCGTTAAATAATCATCATCTTCATCAATCTGCTTTTCAAGCAGCCAAGACAAAAAACTCTTGGCAACAACTTTATTCTTATCATTTAAGTGATCTAGAATTTGTTCAATTTCATCATTTGGGACACTCATGCAATGTACCCCCTTTAAGTTGATCAACTTCATTATACGCCAATGAATTAGGATGCTCCAGATCTTAGTGATTTAATACCTCTTATTTGAAATGCTATTAAAACCAGTCTGCGCCAATTTCTTATAACGTTCTTGTATTCACGAACCCGAGAACCTTAAGGCAGCTTCAGCTGCCGGCCGCGACGCGGTTAGGTTCGCAGGGTTGTCCGCCTGACTTCACTTCTCGAAAATGCCTCGGGCGGACCAAGGGACGGCGCCAGCCGGCCAGCCGCGTGAATATAATGTTATCTGAAGTCAAGGCCTTCTTGATATACATTCAAGCGGTGTTATATATGATTTTAATACCTTTATGATAATTCTTCTTTTTTGATTCAGCATTTAATTTCCCAATTACTTTAACTGTCTTATTATCGATCCATTGGGCTTTAAACTCTCGCTCTGAAATAAATATATTTCCTACTGCACTATTACTTAAATTCGTTCCCTTCTTGATGATTGAAAGTTGAAAACTAAATCCTGTCGTAGCACCACAGTTTCTTCTGAACATCAATAATTCTAGATTCCCATTTGGCTGATTCTCTTTGAATTCAAGCTGATTCACACAAACTTTAGATGCTATTTTCTCACTATAATGAAAAATGGAATACAAGACTACTCCTAAGATAACTACTAAACAGATCAATGTTGTAAAAATAGCTCTATTCCGTAATTGTCTTTTCTGTTTTTTTATTTCTTCTTCTGAAAGCCATTCAAATGAGCCCATAGAAAGTCTCCCTATAGCCTTGATTTCAGATAACGTTCCCGTATTCACGACGTCCCACCGACTTAAGGCTCCGTCAGGAGCCGGCCGCGATGCGGTTAGTCGGTGCGGATGTGTCCGGCTGATTCGCTTCCTGCCTCTGAAATGCCTCACAGAATCCACTTCTAACTTCTGCCGGACCGAGGGGCGAATGCCCCGATGCGTGAATATAATGTTAGCTGAAGTTACTGACTTCTTCGACTTGACTACATATTTTTCTCAGGTTTTAATTTTTTCTTCCCACTCCTTATGTATAATTCCACGTCTGATATTCCACTCTTTTAACATTTTTCTTTGTTTGTTCTCTAATTCCAAACAGGGAGAGGCAATATATTGGATTGTATTAAATAAGCTGAGAAAGTGTGGACCTTCTTTCATTCTTCTGATTGCTCCATATTCATCATCGTCTGCTGCCCATACAACTTGCTTAATTCCTGATAATAAAATAGTACAAGTACACATTGGACAAGGTTCACAAGTTGTATAGAGTGTAAAATCGTTCTTATTAAATTTTCTGTTTGTTATATCTAAAAGAACATGACTAGCCTGCCTAATTGCATCAACTTCTGCATGTGCAGTGCAGTCTATCTCAGTAAACACTCTATTTCTTCCCCTACTAATTACATTGCCTTCAGAGTCTACGATTACTGCACCAATTGGATAAGTGCCTCCTCTTTCAGCAAGTATTGCCTCTTCGAATGCTAACTTTAGAAATTGGATATGATTATTTTGCATGAGCTTTTTCATCCTTTTATAATTTTTTGCATTTCAGTAATTTCAGCTAACGTTCCCGTATTCACGAACCCGAGAACCTTAAGGCAGCTTCAGCTGCCGGCCGCGACGCGGTTAGGTTCGCAGGGTTGTCCGCCTGACTCCACTTCTCGAAATGCCCCGGGCGGACCAAGGGACGGCGTCAGCCGACCCGCCGCGTGAATATAATGTTAGATGAAGTTACCTTGAGCTACTCTCAAAATCCCTTATACCTTCTCTTAAAATTCTAATTCCTTCTATTACGCTCTCCATATTCTCTTCATCGTTCATATTGTTCCTTGCGTGTAATAATACTGGTCTTAATGACTCTACTGAATTTCCAAATTGATACATCCATTCATATCTTGGAACCATCCATAAATGAAAATGGTGTGTTGTATCTTCATTATAAAAGTAATAGACCTTTTCAATTCCTAAACGATTTCTTTGTTCACTTCTGATCTTATGAATTAACGATATATACTCAAATTGCTCTTCATCTGTTAATTCATCCATGCAATAAAAGTGTCTCTTCGAAGCCAATATTACTAATCCTCTAATTGGATAGGCTACATCTTGATGGACATGAAAATTACTTGATTCATAAATTACTCCACCAGTCGGTGCAATCAAACCACTTGTTAAAGCGCAGCTTAGACATTCAACTTCTACTGACCTTCCATCAGCTAATGTAATTTGTCTTGGCATTTTGCACCTCATGTTTTTATAAGAACTTGCTTCGTAATTTCATCTAACGTTCCCGTATTCACGACGTCCCACCACCTTAAGGTCACGAAGTGACCAGCCGCGATGCGGTTAGGTGGTGCGGATGTGTCCGGCTGATCCTGCTTCCCAGCTGCTGAAATGCCTCGCCGAATCCACTTCTAACTTCTGCCGGACCGAGGGGCGAATGCCCCGAAGCGTGAATATTATGTTATCAGAAGTCATATGACCTCACTGAAATACATAAAAAGCCCTTTCGGGCTTTAGATTAAACATCCTTATTTAATTTTTTTAATATTTGCACCCAAATGCCATATACTTAAGCCTAAATATACAATTAAAGTAGCCATACAACTCATTAAAAAAGTCCAGAGTGCTTGGTCAGTTGGAAATAGTTCCAGTAAGTTTTTAGATATGTTAAATTTTCTTAGTCCTGATAACCATTGACCAGTATAAATCATTGCAGGCATTACAAGTACCATTGGGGCGGTTAATTTAAACCAAGGTAATTGCTTTAAAATTTCAATATAAACATTCTCTGGTTGAGGAGAAGGGTTCGAATTAATTATGATCATTCCTCCTGAGAGCGAAGTCAACAGCAATCATTAACAAGTAAATTCCAGACATCGGCATAAGGACTTTAGTAATATTCTCATTAATAAATTCAGTGACATAAAGCGAAATTGTAGATAACCCTAACGGTATTAAGCCACAAAGGAACAATATGGAGTAAACAATTTTATATGTTTGAGGTTTAAAGGCGACCACCTCATCACCATGCGACTTGATTAAAGGATATGCAGGTGGTGAAGTAATTAATGAGTAAATTTCGCTTTTTTCATTTATGACTAATTGCAGTTGCTTTCGATTTTTATTCATTAACTTAATAAAGTCATGAATTTCAATTTCGAGTATTTTATCTTGGTGACTTAACATTTCAACTTTACTATTGTAGTTGTCAAAATCGAATTCACTACTAACCTTCAAAAAGTTTAATTTGGATTTTTGTTTTTTATGTTTAATAAGATCAGGTGCTTGAGCTATTGCTAGCATCTCGTTCACCTTCTTCTTTAAGTTTGTTTATCACCCTACTAATCTGCATTTGAAATGTATCCAATTTTGATATTACCAAATCTATCTCATCTTCGTTATACGATAAATAATCCTCAAAATTTGAAAGTATTGAGTTAAGAATGCTAAAATAACCGGGTGCTTCCAATAAGAGTTCAAAGTGCTTTCCATCAGCTCTATGTATAATAAAGCTATCTCGGAGACCATTATTTACAATATGCAGACCAATCAATGATTTTGGATGGCGTTCACGATGAAGATATTGCCTAAAATAATCATGCTTATAAAGCTCAATTATGTTTAACAAATAATTCCAGGTTTTAAACTCCCCGTTACGTATTATTTCTGTGCTTTCCTCACTATTCAATAATATTTCACTAAATACCTCTCCAATTTCAATTCCAAAAAAGTTATTAATAATCTCATCAAGATCAATAGCGCTATTTAAATTTTTAGAGAAATATGAATCTAATATCGAAATTAATAATTGCATATTTTGCGGTTGCTCATATAAATTATTATCTATTAAATTCAATAGAGCGACAGCGTTCTCTTTCTTCATCATCTTTCTCCTAATAACTAATTGTATTTTTCTTCCTGATATCAGTCTACATGATAAGTCTTATTTTAGTCAATTGAACATATGATTTCTGATAACGTTCCCGTATTCACGAACCCGAGAACCTTAAGGCAGCTTCAGCTGCCGGCCGCGACTGCGGTTAGGTTCGCAGGGTTGTCCGCCTGACTCAGCTTCCCTGCCAATCTCCCCTGGCGGACCAAGGGACGGCGACAGCCGGCCCGCTGCGTGAATATAATGTTATCTGAAGTCAAGTGCTCCTTCGAATCAACTCAAACTTAACTTCCTTGTACTCCTAAAACGTTTAGTATTTGATTAAATTGAGCTTGGGTTATTATAGAATATCTATTCAAGATATCAAATTCTTCTCCAAACTTAGTAATACCAAAATGCTCAGAATCCAACCTCCATACATCACAATGTAAAATTCTAATGTTATCGCTTTTTCGTCCAATCCAAAATGCAAAATCTGGTTCATTCTTTAAACTCTTAGGTTCAGTTCCTTTCCATTCAATTTTATCGACAATATTCTTTATCTCCATTATTTTTTTCGGGTTATTGATTTCATGATAATTTGATTTGCCTTTATACCACATAGTCTCTAGTTGTTGCTGTTTTTCATTGCATCCAGTTATTACAGAAATCATTAGTATAAAGATTACTATGACTGTATTTCTCATTTTTAACCGCCCTTCACTTGATTTCTGATAACGGTTCCGTGTTCACGACGTCCCACCACCCTAAGGACCTTTAGGTCCGGCCGCGATGCGGTTGGGTGGTGCGGATGTGTCCCGGCAATCACTTCTCCGACTTATCTTCCGGGACCGAGGCGGCTCGTCAGCCGATGTGTGAACACATTGTTAGACGATGCCACCATGAGTTACTCACACATTTGTTACTATATTTTCTTGTCCATCATCAGACAGAATTCAGCAATTTTCTCTTGTCTTCACATACCATTAGTACATTTTCATCTGGATCTTTGAACGTAAAAAAGGATATGTCATCATGAACTTCAATCTCTGTCACAATTTCAATTCCTTTGTTTTTTATGTATTTGTAAGATTCTTCTAAATTCTTGGTCTCAAAAAAAAATTGAGTTTTATCGTTAGTATTCTTGCGATCATTCATATTACTGTCTAGTAATACTCCTGTCCCTCCGTCCATTGGAAGAACATAAATGGTTCCTTCATGACTTGCAGATTGTACGGGTAATCCAAGCAGTTCACTATACCATTGAATTGACTTTTGCATATTACTTACATGAATAAAAATGGCACCAACCCGATTTGATATAGGACTATGATTCATAGACATACGCTCCTTTTGTGTTATTTTGGTGGTTTGCACGTCTTCTTCAGGTGGTTTCGTCTAACGTTCTTGTGTTCACGACGTCCAACTCCCTTAAGCCCGAAGGGCGGCCGCGACGCGGTTAGGGAGTTGGATGTGTCCGGCTGAATCTACTCCCCTGCTGCTGATATCCCTCTCCGAATACACTTCTAACTTCTGCCGGACCGAGGGCCGAATGGCCCGATGCGTGAACATGGTGTTATCGGAAGTTCATACTTTAATAATCAAACTGATAAATAATTAATTATCTTCTCGTTCTCCTTTAATACCTCTTCAAATGTTGTCTTCATGTTTTTAAATAGATTTATATCTAATTGGTTCTTATCAATATATTTCATTATTTCGTTTAATCTTTGATAAATATATTCATAATTTCCAAGAAGGGTCGTATTTTTCAAATCATTTAAAATCATAATTAAATCTCCCTTTAATTCACTCCACTTTATTATCTTAAATTCTTGTCCAGTTGCATTGTATCCAAATTGCTTTCGAAAATGGTTTACTTCAAATTCAGAATAAAAACTCCAATTTGTGGACCCTCTTTCCTTGATATAAATATTATAATTCTCTTTCAATTCATCATTAATCTGTATAAAAACTTTAACATGACTCATTCTTCTATGTTTATTTCTTTCAAAGATATCTCTATCTTCTTTATCTATACTAAATTTATAAACTGCATAACTTAGTAAACCTGTTACTTCGATTGCTAAAAAACAAGTGTAATAATAGATAAAAGTTGAAATAGTAACTATTTCACTAGTATCCACTCTCATAGCAATCATCCAATTTGGTAAAAATTAACCAATAAATAATCCAACATGAAGAAAAATTGCTACAAATGGAATCATGATAAATGGTAAGAAAATGACTAATAAAATAATTAGCCATAATCTAGAGCTAATCACTTGAAAAATGTTATGATTCATTGTCTTCTCCTTATATTATAAAGTGTATGAATTTCCGATAACGTTCCCGTATTCTGTGTACGGTAAGATAAAAGTACCCAAAATGATCAAACTGATTTCCTCAAAAAAATCGTGCAAAATTCCCCACTTTAATCGTGTGGAAATAGACCGAATCTAGCAATTCCGCTACCCTGTTCGTAGACGATGACGAGGGGTGCGGGGACGGGGAGATGCTGAAGATGAGTCAGATCGAGACGATCAAGAATATGCAGAGCAAGGGGCTGGGGCCGAGCGCGATCGCTGAGCGGCTGCAGATCGACCGAAAGACGGTGAGGAAGGTTATGGCGTCCGAAACGTTTGAGAATCGGAAACCGAAAACGACGGTGGTGCAGCCATCCAAGCTGGATCCTTATAAGCCGCTCATCCAAAGCTGGCTCGAGGAAGACCGCAAGAACCGTTACAAGCAGCGGCATACCGCCCAGCGCATCCATAACCGGCTTGTGGAGGAATGTCCGGAGTATGACGCCTCCTATCCGCTGGTTCAGCGGTATGTGCGCAGCCTGCGGGAAGCGCGGCACCAAGAAGGAACACTGGAACTGGAATGGACGCCGGGCGAAGCGCAAGTGGACTTCGGGGAGGCGGACATCTACGATGCAAGCGGCGAGAAGAAAGCTTGCAAGTTCCTGTGCGTCACCTTCCCCTACAGCAACGCCGGCTACACGCAGCTCTTCGGCGGCGAGACAGCGGAGTGTGTGGTTCACGGTCTTCGGGACATTTTCCAACGGATTGGCGGCGTGCCAGGACGTCTCGTCTTTGACAATGCCAGCGGTGTCGGCCGCCGGGTGAACGAGCACGTCCAGATGGCGGATCTGTTCCTTCGCTTCAAGGCACACTACGGCTTCGAGGTGACGTTTTGCAATCCGTACGCCGGACATGAGAAAGGCAATGTCGAGAACAAGGTCGGCTACTTTCGGCGTAACTTCTTCGTGCCACTACCGGTCGTAACGGACATACAGACGTTTAACGAGGAACTGCTCGGCCGCTGCGAAGCCGACTGGCAGCGTGAGCACTACAAGAAAAACGTCCCGATCCATTTGCTCTTTGAGGACGACAAGAACGCGCTACTCTACCTGCCGCGGCATCCGTTCGCCGCCTGCCGCTATGCGAGAGTGAAGACCGACGGTTACGGCAAATTCTCTATCGACGGCAAGCACTTCTACTCCTCGTCGCCGGAGTGGGCCGGGCGTGAAGTGACCGTGCGGATCGGCGCCCATACGGTGGAACCGCTACTGCCAAGCGGCGAGCCGATTACGGTGCACCTGCGTCTATTCGGCAAGCAGCGGACCGACAGCGTCGATGTCCGGACCACGCTCAGCCGCCTGCTGCAGAACCCCGGCGCCTGGCGAAACAGCCAGCTTCGACAAGCGATTCCGGATGCGCTTCGTGAGGAACTGGACAAGCTGGAACGCGTAGAACTCAAGGAAACGCTGTCCACGATGGAGCAGCTCTCCGGTCGCTATGGATTTGATACCGCCTTGCAAGCGATGGAGGAAGCGACGAAGCTCGGACGGCTCACCAGCGCGAACAGCGTCGTACTTGCTGCTAGGCTGGTCTCGTTTGAGCCGGAGGAAAACCCAAGTGTCGATCTGAGCGTGTATGACCGGATGCTGGAGCCTGTCGGCGGGGTGAGGTCATGAGCGTGGTACGGGAGCGTGAGGCGTTACGCGCCGATATCTCAGCATTCTGCAAGAAACTTGTGCTCAGCCAGCGCGCCGTCCAGTTATGCGAAACCGAGGCGACGCCACGGCAGGAAGAGTTCCTGCACCGCGTGCTGGCCGAAGAGATGGAGAGCCGGGAGCGCAGCCGCCGTGCCAGGCTGCTCAGCCGTGCTGGATTTCCGGTCTACAAGACGCTGGACGGTTACGAGCGCCATGGCGTCAAGCTGCCAAGTTCCCTGCAGTGGAGCGATCTAACCGAAGGTACATTTATTGAGGGCCGACGAAATCTCGTACTGTACGGGCCGGTTGGCACCGGCAAGACGCATCTGGCCATTGCTGCCGGTCTGCGTGCCTGCGAACTGGGTAAGACGGTGAAGTTCTACACCGTGGCCGAACTGGTGATGCGTTTGGCCGAGGCGAAGCGCGGCGGCACACTGGAACGGCTCATGAGCGAGATCCAGCGCTGCCAGCTACTCATCCTTGACGAATGGGGCTATATTCCCGTCGACAAGGACGGCTCGCAGTTGCTCTTTCGGGTGATTGCGGACAGCTACGAGAGTCGCAGCCTGGTCATTACGACGAATCTGGAGTTCTCCAAGTGGGGGACTGTCTTCACCGATGACCAGATGGCAGCGGCCATGATTGACCGTTTGGCACACCATGGGCACCTGCTCGTTTTTGAGGGCGAGAGCTACCGAATGAAGCACGCGCTCATGAAAGAACGGTGAAAAAATTCCCCACGAAGATGATGGGGAAAAATGCACGATTTTTTTGGGGATTTTTGCTTGACGAAATACACCGTATTCACGAACCCTCACCGACTTAAGGGCCAACGGCCCGGCCGCGACGCGGTTAGTCGGTGCAGGGTTGTCTGGCTGAATCTGCTTCCCTGCTGACTGCCAAATGCCTCATTTGAATCCGCTTCTGACTGCTTCGGCCAGACCAAGGGGCGGCTTCAGCCGACCCGCCGCGTGAATACAGTGTTATACGTAGTTGCCTCTTCCTCGAATCATCCCAAGATAGATTCCCTTGATCTTAACCCGCTCTTATTAACTTTGATTCAAATATTCTATATTCAATACGGTCGGAGCACGCCTTTACTATCCATCGCCAATTATTAAAAATCGGGCTATTGATATTCGTGTTCCATTACCGTCATTGAATCCAATTCGAATCAAAGTTAAAGGGTTAAGATCTTACGAATCGTCCCACTAAGCTTGATTACCAATATTCAAAGACTGGAACATGTTAGTTCGGCCTTGACTCTCAAGCCTCTGATCCAACTGCAAACTAACATGTTCTTGTCAGTCATTGAATCGATAATCAAGCTTATCTCTCTACGATTCGTATGGGAATCTATCGGTCCAATCCAACTAATCATAAATATAAACCAGGGCGCTAGCTCGAATTCTACATTAGTGCGTCTTCTTCGAGTTACTTGCCACAATCAGACAAACTAATGTATTCGAGCTCTTCCTTGAATCACCTTCATTCGCCCTGGTTACATGATTAGAGGATTGGATGGGATGTTCTTCTTTTGAATAGGCAATTACGTATAACGTTCCCGTATTCACGAACCCGAGAACCTTAAGCCCCCAACGGGGGCGGCCGCGACGCGGTTAGGTTCGCAGGGTTGTCCGCCTGACTCACTTCCTCGGAATTGCCCCTGGCGGACCAAGGGACGGCGTCAGCCGGCCCGCTGCGTGAATACATTGTTATCAGATGTCGGCTCTACTTTGAATTGCTTAAAAAGCTATTTACTCTCTTTATAAAATAATCCCAATCAGAGGAAAAACCAATATTTAATCCCCATCCATTACTTCTTAAATTATCTTCTAGTTGCTCAAATTCTTGTTTTTCTTCTTCACTTAAAATTAAGTTATGAGTCGATTTGTTTTCAGTAAATTTGTATAGATAGTGATACATTTCCCATAAAGAATCACTTTCATCATTTGACAATTTTTTTGTGTATTGCCCCGTTTCGACCGTTACACTTATACCTTCCATCACATTCTGAATTCTAACAACTATTTGCTCTGGTGATTCCCATCCATGCTCTTTTTGATAATATATTTCTCCTTCAAGTTGAACAAGACCATTCTGAATAGTTCGAGAAGAAATTGTGGGATTGATCATTTCAATTTGAGAATTTAGTTGATGGATCTTATATGATTGATACAAAACAATAACCATGATAATTATTATGGAGACACTTATAAAAACTTTAGATTTGACTTTCATTCCAGCCTCCATAAATACTTATTTAGCCGATTTCTGATAACGTTCCCGTATTCACGAACCCGAGAACCTTAAGCCCCCAACGGGGGCGGCCGCGACCGCGGTTAGGTTCGCAGGGTTGTCCGCCTGATCCCACTTCTCGAAATGCCTCGGGCGGACCAAGGGGCGACGTCAGTCGGCCCGCCGCGTGAATACATTGTTATGCGATGTAACATGACCTCTTCGATTCTGCTAGGTTCTCCCTGATTGTTTATTATAGTTTCTCACCATCATTCCAGTTGCCCTTGTCATACCCATATCCAGATAAAACTCCTGAATACTCTCATCACACAACAAATCGATCATATAATAATCCTTAATTTGTTCCTGCATTCTTAAAACTAACTCAGTACCTATTCCTCTACCTTGATATTGAGGAATAACTTCTAATAATGGAATGTACGCTGTTAAAACTTTATCCGACAATGCATTAATAAATCCTACAACTTTATTCGTCTCACTATCTAATGCTAAACAAATATAAGTTGAATTGTTGAGGATTTCATAAAACTTATTTACTGGTGGCGAACTTGGCCATCCATGAAAGAACCCTGTATCTAATTGCTCATCATTTATTCCTTCTAATGAATTTACGTAAATGATCATAAAATATCCAACTTTCAGTTATGATTTTTCATTTCACACTTCGTGTTATTTCGCATAACGTTCTTGTATTCACGACGCCCCACCACCTTAAGGCTCCTTCAGGAGCCGGCCGCGATGCGGTTAGGTGGTGCGGGTGTGTCCGGCTGAATCTGCCTCCCTGCAGCTGAAATCCTCACCGATTCCACTTCTAACTTCTGCCGGACCGAGGGCCGAATGGCCCGATGCGTGAATACGGTGTTAGGTGATGTCTGGCGCTTCCTGAGTTATTTGAGAAACGAATTTAGTATCTTCTAACATTATAAATCTTGCTAATCCATCAAGATCCGGGAAAAGAGTAAAATGGTTCATTCCATTCAACCTCAGATACATTTCAATATCTGAGTAATCTTCAACATTAAAATCAACCCTATTGATAATATTCCGTTCCCACAATTGACCGTTATATTCTTCTTCGAGAGGGAGCCTAGTATTGCCCTGAAGAGTAAATGTTCCTTGTTGAGCAATTAATCGTGGATTATTTCTTCTCGGAAACAGTGCAACTGTATGAACTGCGAATTCATAAGATTCTCCATGGTTATAAAGAAGATGTTGATAAGATTCTTGTGGTTTAGGCATATACAGTCCAAAATCCTGGTTATACATATTGTTTAATTGGATTGGGTCAAGTAACCAAACAGTACAATTAGTCTCTTCTGGTTTCCAATTTAAAAAAGCGAAATATAAAGAGACAGCAAATGATTCAGACCAATCTAACAATCGCGTACGAACACCATGGTGTTGCATTATATACAACAAATCCCAATCGCTAGGAGTCTGTAAAATAGATTG
>NZ_JACJVN010000038.1 GCF_014212015.1 Cohnella lubricantis
ACGATTTCATAAAAAAAAGCATCGGCTTCATCAGTAACCGATGCTTGTTCGATAGATTAGCGGCATTGCGGCGCAGCGCCTATCTTATTTGCGGTACTTGCCGGCAAGCACGTTATGCGTCTTCGCCAAATAGCGTTTGACATTCTGATATTCCGCGCTGGCGACGCCGGCGAACAGCATGTCGACGACCGTCAGCATAGCGATGCGAGAGCCCATCGCTCCGCTGCGAAACGTCAATTCGGGCGTCGAGATGCTGAGCACGATGTCCGACTTGTCCGCCAGCTCGCTCTTGGTGTACTTGGTTATCGCGATCGTCTTGACGCGATTCTTCTTCACGATCTCCAGCGCGTCGAGCACATCGGCCGTGCTTCCCGAGTTCGAGACGAAGATAGCCACATCGCCCTTCCCCATCAGCGTGGCTGCTGTCAACTGGCTGTGCGAATCGGTATAGGCATGGCAAATCTTGTTGATCCGCGAGAACTTCTGCTCCGCATCCAAGCAGACAATGCCGGAGGCGCCGACACCGAAGAGCGCGATACGGCTGCAGCTGCGGATCGCTTCCACGGCGCGGGCGATCTCAGATCTGTCGATGACGCTGAGCGTATCCTCAATCGACTTACTATTGTTAAGCGAGATATTCGAGATGATAACGGACAGTTCATCCCCCGGCTGGATGTCGGTATAACGATCCTTCTGATCTTCCTCCATGGAGCCTAAGGAAGCCGAGATGCTGACGATAAATTGGCGGTAGCCGCTGTAGCCCATCGTCTTGCAGAAGCGCAGCACGGAGGCGTCGCTCGTCTTGCTGAGCTGCGCCAAGCCCTTGACAGACAAGTGCGGCACTTCCTCCACGTTGGCCAGAATGCTGTCGGCGACCATTCTCTCGACTGGCGTGAGGCTGTCCTTCCTATCCCGTATCTTGATCAACACGTTGTCATTTATCGCCATAAATGTCCCTACTCGCTCTATTAGTGTATGAGTCCCGAATCGATCTGCTAACGGGCCAAATTCACTTTTATCTTAAGGGCTGCCACCGGAAATGACAAGATCAATTTGGAAATGATGTGCATTTTCAGAAAATTTAATTTGAAGTTTACATTTATTTTGACGTTTTATTTCAGGAAAAATGACTTTAATTAGAGGTTTGCGTCTCAGGCATTCGCACGATTAACGCAGGACTCTCGATTACGATGGCGGTAAGGCCATTCTCCGTTCGCGTCTCGTGCCATTCCCCTTCTTCCCAATACGCCGCCATTCCGGAACGAATCGGAACCTCTTGCTTCTCTTGCCCGATGACGACGCCCTCTCCTTGGACGATGAGCAGCAGCTGGGGAATAGACGCCCGATGAAGGCCAACGGTGCCGCCCGCGCCGAGATGCATGCAGCCCATATGAATCTCTTCTGCTGCGCCGTTCAAGATTCTGCTCATCATTAGATTCTGGCTGTCATACGCGCTGATCGGCTTGCCAACGTCCGGGCTAAAGCTATAGATAATCATGAAGTCTCCCTCCTTCGATTGGACGAAGCATTATCACGTATGAGCATCGAAGTTTACGGCTTCAGCTCATGGTTCGTCCCATATGATCCCTTCGCGGATGGTATCGAACTCATCTAGCGTTCGCGCCGTGTCGTTGTCGCGCTTATCGAGCTCTTGGCTATTGGCAGCCGGAACAGCGTTCCCATCTTCGCGATCCAGTCTTATCTCCATGTCGATGCCAACGATCGTTTGACCCTCGTGATTGACCATGCGCAGGCTTCCGCAGGGAATGAATCCGTTCTTGGTGTACAGCAGCAACGCTCTAGTATTCGTATTATGACAGCGAAGCTTCAGCCTCCTGCATCCTAGCTCTTCCCGGGCCCTCGTCATCATCGTCTCGATGAGGAAGCTGGAAGCTCCCGCTCTCCTGTAGTCCGGCGCGACGATAACATTCCCTAACCAGCAGCTCCCCTCATCCGTGTCCAGGTCGTATAGATTCGCGTAAGCGACCGGCACCTGATCCCGGTTCAGCATGACTGTAGGGAGATAGCGACCGGGAAGCCGAGACTTGATCTGCTCCGGCCTTAATGGGAATTGGAAGCTCGGACCCATGTAGAACAGCTCATCCGCATTCTGAGGCCAAGCGCAAATGACTTCGATATCCTCTTCCGCCAATGGTCGATACGTATACAAGTTCATGAACATCCCCCTTTAACATCTTGCCGTCTTGAGCACTGCATCACGGCCCCTTACTTGCTGTTCAACGCTTCCGCCAGCTTGCGTTGCAGCTCGTCTTCTGATAGCGTCGCCACTTCGTTCCGCTGAACGATGACTTCCCTCAGCAGCCGTTCATCTCCTGCCGTCCCGCCGATCAGCGCCTTCATCAGCTTCATGCCCCAATTGCGCCGGCCGTATATTCGAAACGTCAGACCGCCCTCGAGCCCATCCCAGATGAAGCGGACGACTCGATCCTGCGACTCGTATACCGAGTACAGATTGCCAAACCCTTCTAAGCTATGCCGGTATTTGGTTCTTTGATATCCCTGTTGGATCAATTGCTGCTCTACTTCGCGATGAACGGCTGTCAGGAACTCTACTGTCTCAGTTCGATCCATATTTGCGATTCAGTCCTTTATGTCATTAATTATCGAGCACTCATGATAGAGTGCTTCCTTCTTGTACGGCTTACCCTTGCTGATTCGTTGAATCGCGCGCAGCAACAGGTCTCTTTAAGATAACCGTGTCGCCAGCAACCTCAACTTCATAATGAATCGCTCTCAGCATCACATACACTTGATCTTGGAAGCCGAATAGCTTAGCTCTCGGATAGTATGCCTCTGACTTCAACCGCGCTTCAGCTCATACCGAAGCAGCAATGTGGAATGACCTAACATCGTCTCAAGCATCTCCTCTGCGACGGCAAACCCCTTTTTCTCATAGAAATCTCTGCCGATTCTATTCTCCTTCTCGACCCAAGCGAATAGGCATTGCATAGATGTTAATGTGGTTAAATAGCGCTCAAACAACAGGGTGCCAGCGCCGGAGCGCTGATGGTCGGGATGGACGTACAGCCTCATCAATTCGTAGGCGGCCGTCTTGGCATCATCGAGCTGAACGTGCCCATAGCCAATCAATCCGCCGTCTTCCCGAACGGCAACCAGGATTAGCGGCACAGGCTGCCGCTTGTCTCGCTCAATGGATTGAAGCAAGCTCTCATCGGAGTATGCTCGACGCAGAAAAGCTTGAATGAAGTCCAAGGAATAGAACGATTGATAGGTTGCGAGCCATGCGGCAGAGGCAACTGATTGGATCTGCTGGATATCTGAGATGTCAGCCTGACGAATGGTGATCATGTCGGCTTCCTCCGTCTCCCCGCCTGTTCAGGCGTTGCGGATAAAGTCGTGAATGGTGCGGTAGAGCAGCTCTCGCTCGGTGTTGCGGATGTCATGGCCGGATTGATGGAAGTCGGCATATTCGATCTCCGTGCTCAATCTCTGATAGCCTTTGATCGCTTCATCATCAACCAGGCTGCCTTCCAGCAATCCGCGTATAACGAGCATCTTCCTCGGAATCGGGAACTGGAAGGTGACTTGCTCGGATTCGAGCTGAATTCCTCTGACCGCCTCGGGCCGAATGTGCTGCTGCCGGTAGAACGGAATGAGATACTCGTTCAGATACGAATCCACCCAATTGGGCGTGATTCTTCGATGTTCCGCTGGATACTCCTGCATAATAGCCGACACAACCTTCGACATATTGTCCTTCAAATAGCCGAGCGCATAGGAGACGCCTCGCGAATAAGCATACAGGTGAAAGGAACTGAGCTGCGCCGCGTCAATGACGCTCGCAATGTCCGACACGTGATCGTTCAAGGTATATCCGGCTTCGGGCGTGTCGCTCTGGCCTCTTCCTCGGAAGGAGATAGCGATGCATGGTCTCGGGGACAGGTACTCCATCAAGTCCAAATAGTCCTCCGCCGTCTCGGATAAGCCCGGACAAATGACGAGCGGTGTTAACGAAGACTGCGGGTTCGAAGACAGATAATGAATGTAGACCCCGTTGTTCGAGACTTTCATGGAATAGAGCTTCATCGCCATCACCTTTCCCGTCAGAGAGTTAGTTGTGTGCCTCGTCCTCTTCGATCAGTTCCAGCTTCGGCCAGATCGTCAGCCAGTTCTTCTCTCTCACCCGACCCTCGAAGTAGCTTCGATCCGGATAATAGGGGCTCTGTCTAACCTTCATCTCGAACAGGTCCTTCAGGCCGTGAGGAGCCATAATCTGCAGTTCGCCGCGAGCATCGAGCGTCACGCCGACGGCTGTTACCGTCTCCGGCCAGCGCTTCATCGCATCCTCTACCGATACGTATGGCGCGTCGTTGTTCCTCATGTGCATGCGGGCTTGATTTTTGACTGACCATTGGTATGCCGGCAGCTTCTGCTTGAGAATCGCTTCATAGCGCTTCTCCGTCTCTTCCGACAGATCCGACGGATCGTAGTAGAGAACGTCCACATCATTCAGCGGCGTGCTCCTCTCATGGTAATGCAGCACATCCCAGACGTAATTGCGCACGTAGCCTGCGGCAATGCACCAGTGAGGCAGTCCCAGCGATTGCACCAGCTCAAGGTCTCTTCTTAGGCAGTCGCGGGCGGCGAGAATATCGATCAATCGTTGCTCAAGCATTGGAACCCCCATATGGTAAAACCCGACCGCAGATATCCAACATCCTAGGCCGGGTCGAAAGTTGTCTAAGTTAGTTTAATTATACATGATTTTTCCATCAGACGCCTGCGTTATCTTCGCTAGCTTTACATTTAAGGACATAAACTTCCTTGTTCTGACGAATGGTAGCTTCGATGTCAGTGCTCGCCGACAGCGGCGTGTCCTCTTCGCTCACCACGATCGTCCCGAGCGCCGTTGCGTCTCCCCCGGTCATCTCAACGTCATTGAGGGGAGTTGACACCATGGCTGTCTGATTCGAGATCAGTACATTCGCTTGAGCAGAGGCCAGATTATCCCCTTGCCTTACAGCGAACGTCCAGCGCTGTTCCTCATCGCTTATTCGTTGAATGGAGAAGTAGATCTTGTTGTTCGCAACGTTATCGGCCACGTAGGAAGTGAACCGGTTGACACTGTCATGCAACTGTCCGTCCACATAATGTTCCATCCAGAGTTCGATCCCGCCAGAGCGCATGAAGTGATTGATAGTGAAAATCATGGCG
This sequence comes from Cohnella lubricantis, assembly GCF_014212015.1. Lineage (GTDB taxonomy): Bacteria > Bacillota > Bacilli > Paenibacillales > Paenibacillaceae > Cohnella > Cohnella lubricantis. Next base: position 5,197 of record NZ_JACJVN010000038.1, read on the forward strand.
TGGCTTGCACCCGCCGCCTTCATGACGGTGTATTCGTTGTCGGTTGTCGGCAGGAATTCGACGCGGATGACGTCGGAGTCGGATGAAGCGGCAGGGGCGCTTGCAACGGCTGCCGGTTCAGACGGAGAGCTTCTCTGGCAGGCAGTCAAGAGAACAATGATTAATGAGGTCAATAATAGCTGCTTCATTCCATCCTCCCATTTTGATTTTGATTATCCGTCTGTCGAGCTTCCTGAACAGTTCGCGCATATTGAGCGGTAATCTTGATAAGCTTCTTGATCTCGTCGTCGAAAGCTCCCCACAAGAGAATCAAGATCCCTATGACGATCAGAAAAATGGAGTAACCCGTTGGAGCGACGCCGCCGACCTCTTGCAATGCCGTTCCCAATCGGCCAGGAGGCGTAGACCATCCTCCGAGATTGGAAGCTATCTCAGCTGCAGGAATATGGATACCCAGATACAAAGCCATTCCGGCGAAGAGCAAGATTCCGCCAGCGATAACCTTCTTCACGCAAGTTCCTCCGTTCTCCTAATCCGATAATCACCAATCCTTATGTATCAATTCTACCGTTAGATGCGATTGGATTGCAATTAATCCCAGAACTGTTCAAGGATGATGCATATATCGCCATGCTTCTCATCCCCTTCACCATCAATCGAATGACTAATCCTGCAGCTCCTCGTTGAGCAGCACCATATGAATATGATCCTCCCACTTCCCGTTAATCTTCAGGTACTTGCGGGCCAGCCCTTCATGGCTGAATCCAAGCTTCTCGACCACTCTCAGCGAGGCCTGGTTCCGCGGCATAATGTTGGCTTCGATCCGATGGAGATGTAATTGGTGAAAAGCCTGCTCGATAACGAAAGTTAACCCTTCCGTCATGAAGCCCTTGCCGTTCTCCGCCTCGTCGATTCGATACCCCAGATGACAAGACTGGAACACGCCTCGGACGATATTGTTCAGCGCGATCGAACCGATGATTCTTGTTGGATCATCCTTCTTGTACAGCCATACTTTGAAAAGCTGCTCGCGTGCCATGTTCAAGCAGTCATTGGCTATTAATTGCAATTGCGCCTCAGCTGTATAGTAGTCAGCTGTTCGCGCTGGTTCCCATGCCTCAAGGAAGGTCTTATTCCTTGCAACAAAGTCTACCACTTGATCCACATGGGACTCATCAATGGAGCTAAGAAGCAATCTCGGTGTGACGATCTCAATGCTCATGGTTGGCCTCGCTTCTATTAAATGAACTCATCACAAGCTGGCAAGCCACTATGCTTCCGGTGTTGAAACGCATGGCTTTGACCGCAAAAACGAATATAGAATGTACGTCTTAACTCGGCCGAGAGTGATTAATTGCCTGTGTATTACATTCAGTCTGCAGACCACCTACTCAATAAATTTATTTGAAAAACTCTAAATGTTAAATTTAAATAGGTTGGAAGCGCGTGGACTAACAATGAAAAGTAAATAGCTGTTCTGAATGTCAATATTCACGACATTCAGAACAGCTTAATCCTTTTAACTATCCCAGTTTCTTTTTTATAGCATCGATGATAATAATTAAAATCAATAAAGCCGCTGAATGTATTAATGGCTTCAAAAAACTAGTCTGATCATAAATAAAGTATGCGATGCTAAGATTAGCAAAGAAAAAGACTAAATACTTCATTTTTTGAAATCTCATTTCAGAACCAAGGTTCAATGATGGAAGAGCTTCTTATGTCCTCATCATACGAACCACCGCTACCGCTCGAAGATGTTGTAACTCTTATTTCTTTTTTGATTTCATAGTCACCAACCTCCGTTTATTTTTTTCATTTTTTGGTATATGTATATCATATAGGTATTTTATGTATTTTAAAATAAGTCTTCAGAATCGCACTAGATGTTATATCTTCTTTTTTTCGACATGCAAGAGAATTACTGTAAGCGCTAATGCGATCTCAAATATCTCTAGACTTCCAAGAGAAAAGAGATCCTTCGCTGTTAGACGGGTCACTTTCTTTAGCTCCATAAGCTTACCTACAGGAATAGGAAGTAATGGTAAGCCGCTTCGTGTCTCTCGTATCCGAGCGACTCGTACAGCTTCTGCGCTCTCTCGTTGTCGACCGCGGTCTCTAGCTGTATGCCCTTGGCTTGCGTTTGGACGGCAAACTCCTTCGCTCGGTTCATCAGCCTGGTCGCAATGCCAAGTCGCCGGTATTGATCATTCACATACAGATCGTTGAGGATCCATACCCGCTTCATAGATAAGGAGGAGAATGACGGGTACAGCTGTGTGAAGCCCACAATCTCGCCAGCCCCAGTGTCCTTCGCCGCGAAAATAATCGATTCTTGATGCTCGAACTTCTCGAACAAGAATTGCCTCGCTCCATCCAAGTCTGATGGCTTCTTATAGAACACCCGATATTGATCAAAGATTCGGACAAGACCCTCTAGATCCTCAATGGTCGCTTGAACGACTTGAATATGGTTATCAGACACGGCTTCTACTCTCCCATTCTTCTCGCAGAATGCCCATACGGATCGAATCGTAATATTCTCCGTTATAATAGCGGCACTTGCGCATTCGGCCTTCCATCGTCATTCCCAGCTTCTCCGCGGAGCGGATCATTCTCGGATTGCCGGACCAGGTCGTTAACCCTACCCGCATTAGCGGCATCTGCTGGAATAAGTGGTCGATCCACAGCGTCAGCGCTTCCGTCCCATAGCCATGACTCCAATAAGCCGGTGTATAGATGACGATCCCCATCTCCAGCCAGTTGGACTCGCGATGCTCCCAATAATAGCTTACCGTTCCTATGATCTCGCCGTCGGCTTCAATGACAAGTCTGCTGGCAGGCTCATCCGAGTCCGAGTTGATATACTTCTCCGTCATCTCAGCTTCATACGCTGCGATATCTTTGGGCTCCAAAGGGAAATATGGCGCATCGAACTGCTTCCACTCGCTGTTCTCGTAGATCAGACTGTGCAATACAGGGATATCTTGCTGCTCGATGTTCCTCAGCGTTACTCTAGGGCCATTAATGGTTACTTTACTCACGTTGTCACCCTCTAGAATTCATTAAGTGCCACAAACCGACCCAGCTCTTCCCTTTCTCGATCCAGAAGAAGGCTGTGTCTTCGTCGCGCCAAGCGATTGTTCATAACAAACAACCCGGTGTAGATAGCGCCTACCTTGGGCTGGGCCGTGAGTTATACTGCGTTTTTTTACCTCACCAAGTACTTAATAACCGGGTGCGAGATTAAATTGCGGTCTCTGTACGTGGAAGTAATGATATCAGGATGACGGCTCAAGATACCATTCTGCAACAGAACTGGTCTAAATCCTCTCTCCGCCGCTCCGTTATAGGTGAACAGGACGCAATGCTCGGCTGCAAATCCAGAGATGATCAGCAGCTCGACGTCACGTTCCTTCAGGAGCTGCTCCAAATTCGTCTGCCAGAAGGAGTTCGAAGCTTCCTTAGTTACGATCAGGTCGGAGTCCTCAACTTGAATGTCTGGAATGATGTTGAAGGAATCCTTATTCGAATCCTCCATGCCTTCAATGTCCTGAATATGAACGACCACATGACCGTTCGAACGAATGACATCCGCTACATAATTGATGTGTTCGGCAGCAACATCAATGAAGTTCTGTTCAACGCCTTGCAGGTGAATCGCTTGCATATCGATCACGAGAAAACCAATTTTCAACATGAACACTCCTCACTAGTTGTCTAATGCTATCATTATCCAATAATTAAGAGGCCCAGTACATCTAAAGTTTTGTTTGAGTTATTTGGGATACAGCATAAGTTCGACTAGGTTTATCCATTGATGCTCTGGATCCGCCAGCAACGTTCTCCGTCCGAGGCTGCTTGCTGGCTTTAATTCTTCTCCTGATCGTCAATGGCAATGAGATCCCAGATCCTTCAGACAATGTAAGCCAGAAGTTCGAGGAGAAATTACGAATCAATACACCGGCCAAGTCTAAGACAAGCTGCGGCTTGTTGGGCATGATCTTGTCTCCTTTAAGGTCTTCAAATAAACGAGCTCAGCGTTGCTCTCAATTCGTCTGTAAACCCTTGCGTCTGCAGCATATGCTCGATTAGGGCAGTGTTCACCCTTGTTCGATTGCTCTTTAAGTAATCCTGCAGCAAGTTCGCTTTGGCCGTTCGACCCATCAGCGAATACGCGATATACCAAACCTCAGGACTGGATAACCGTATACCGTCCCAGATCGCAAAGCTGGCGATAGGCAAGTGAAAGATATCCGATTCCGTATGTAGCGCGAAGTGGCCGATGAAATCTATTTGCAGCGATTCAATGCTTATACGATATGGGCTGGCAAAGGGATGGCCGCCAGTAGGGAGCTCAGCCCAATCCAAATCCTGTATCGCTTCAATCAGCGTGCTCTTGGGGCATTCCACCATCAGATCCCAATCATTAACCTCATGAATTAGATTCAAATAACGCAACATCCCGCTTCCGCCAAGCGCATAAGGAATGTGATAAGCTTCCAATCTCTTGACGATCGGCAGCAGGTCTAGATGATTCATTCGGATACTCCTTGAATAAACTTCAGCACTTCTTCCGTATATTTCGCCGGTTCTTCGAGTCTTGGAAAGTGGGCGCTGTTCTCAAATAGAACGATGTTGCCGTTGCGAATGTTGCTTAAATAGGCTTGTTGTTGCACATCACAGCATACAGGATCATATTGTCCGGTCAATAGCAACGTGGGTTGGGTTAGTTCCGACAACCTGGGCATTAGATTTTCAAAAAACAGGCCTTCTTCTTGCAACTTATGACTATGTATTTGATTCTTGACCCACAAGTCATTCGAGCTTATCTGACTATCGACAATCTCATTATATTCCTTAGGCGTTATTCCTCTAAAATACAATAAATCTTTATCCATGATGTGGAAGACTTCTCCGAGCGCATTCCATAGTTCGTTAGCCGTGAAGTTCCCGTCGAGATATTTCCCGCACAACTCGACGCCGTCTTGATTATTAGCTTGCTCGAGGTAGCCCTTGGCATTGGTGACGATGGACCTCGCAGCACTAAGCGCATCAAAACACGGAGCTTCAAAAATGATCTTCTTAATGGAGCTTGGATATTCCAAGGCATATCTGACAGCTAAATAACCGCCGAATGAATGCCCTAGCAGGCTCCAATGGCTTATTCCCAGCTGATGCCTGAGTTCCTCAAGGTCTTGGATAATGTCATTGAGCCCAAACGGTTCATCCTCGTGTATTGGGTCAGAGCGCAGTACCCCTCTTTGATCTAACGCGATGACCCTTAACGATCGAGACAAGGCTTGCGCCTGATGATAACAAAAGTCAACACAACTAGCGCCCGGTCCGCCATGCAGATAGAGAAGCGCATCTTCGTGTTCGTCATTGTAGTGTTCTACATATAGTCGAGTCCCGCGGATGGAATATAACGATGAATTCATAAGGCCCTCCGATATCTAGGATTCATCTACCTCTGCGTCCAGGACGTTCTCACATATCCAATCCTCATGCCGATTCTCTCCATATTCCGATGACTCTGAGATAGCAGAGAACATTGGCCGACTACAAGCTTGCAACTGTGTCTGGCAGCTTCATGGATTCTTCTTCTCAACAAAGCCTGTTGTAAGCCTTGGTTCCGATATTCCGGCAATGTAGCCGCGAACGTTAGCGATGCAATGCCATCCTTCATATACATGACGCCGGCTGCCGCTGGACGCTCCTGATAATAGCCTATGAACAATTTCCACCCTGGCCGGTAGTATAGCACCTTATTATTCGCCGCAACGTATGGGATGCCATCATCCGATAGGCCTGTGCCTCTGCAGTGAATGGCGGCATAGAGGTCAAATTCATCTTCTTGAAGCTCTTGAATATGGATGTCATCGTGCTCATCATCCTGGTATTCAGTCGGTTCGATGTACATGGAAGTGTGATATCCGGAAGCATATAACCCGCGATCCGACAACCTCTGCAAGACCGACTGATCGACTCTTGAGGGGACAATCTCAATCTGGACCTTTCGCTCTCTTGCCCGGTAGAACTCCATCATGGCATCGATGTGCTCAAGATCGTCACTCGTTATGCCCTTGATTGTATTGAATGAAGCCCACGGCATCGTTCTGCTGTACAAGCACAGCGCATGGCCGAATTGCTTCACTACAATGCCTTCCGGATTCCCCGGCCTGTCCTGAATAGCGATCATGCGATCATACATGAACGCTGCTTCGGAAGCTTACATATCCCTGATCAGTTGCTCGGATGGCAGCGTTCGCATCAAGCACCTCCGCTTATTGACAAGCGCAACGCCATTAGGTCCTCATCGTAGTAACACCCGTTGAACTTCAAAGCGTTGCTCTCCACACCGTAGGATTCGAATCCTAAGGAATGATACAGCCCCTTAGCCGCTTCGTTGTCGGACACGACGGTTAAGTTGAGTTGCTCCAATCCGCCGCATGTTTTTGATATTTCGATTAATTCAAGCAAGAGTGCTCTCCCGATCCCGCTTCCTCTGCGTTCTGGCGCCACGTACATCCCGTATATGTTCGCTTTATGCGCTGTCTTCACGCTGCCCTCGCGTACGAACGAAACGATCCCCGCTAATTCCTTGTCGACAAACGCGCCTAGAACAAACTTATCACTCGTCGGGCGTAATCTATCCTTGACTGTGTCGAGTGAGAATTGGGCTTCGCGATCGTAGGTAGATCCGAACGCCTCCGGATTATTCTGTAAAGCAGCCAGGCGTAGTTGTTGAAAAGTCTGAGCGTCAGATTCCTGCAGGATTCGGATGTGCATGGCAGTGCCTCCAATAGGTTAGTTCCAACTAATATCGTTCTTCTTAAACAGGTAAACAACATACGCTGCAATGGCAATGAGGATAGCGATCTGAATAGGTGTTGAGTTAGACAGAAGCGAGTTGTTGATCCTGATAATGCAATAGAATACGGAGAACACAACGATCGAGATCATCAAATCTTGAAGCTGTTCCTCTTCGCTTATATAGATAGCAACAAGCGCGAAAATGCCGCCAAGAACGAGAGCCGCATAGATGAGCATTTCGACGCCTCCTTAGATGGTAAGTTCCACTTCCTCGATGGCCTTCAATTCTGTTCCGTCAAATTGGAACGCCAATATATACGGCATCTTGCCAACCATTCGCCAGAAATGATCAAATCCAAACTCTGGGTCAAAGTAATGAACGATTGTACTTAATGCGGTTCCAACCCTACGTGAATCTGACAGCCCCTTCGGCGTCAACGGTCGACTCATCTCGTCCTTAATGGAAATATCTGATTCTGCATGCCGTACGAAGAATATTGTGGTTTGCAACTGATTCATCCCTTCCTCCGTATGCTGCTGGACTTAACCATTGCCTTATAAATCCCATATCCAAGATAAAATCCGAGTGAGTTTAGAATGAAGTCATCGATATCGAAGTTCCCTCTCTTGGACAGGAATTGAATCGATTCCAGAATGAACAGCCCGCACAGGAAGAGGATGAAATGCTTGCCGAGCTTCCTCTGAGCGATGATTGGCAGCAATATTCCGAATGGTACGAAGACTACGACATTCCCGATCAGATTAATGATCCATACGCTCGTCCTGTAGTGGTAGTGTTGGATGAAGTGAGAGATGGTCGAGAACGGGATCAAGTTATACATGTACTCGGATTGAGCGGCTCTAGAGAATCCGAAGAACATCCAGTAGATTAATAGGCTCAAATAGATAACGATTAGGAGCACAGCATATTTTCTCCGCATAGCTTACCTCTGCGACTCGAGCGTAAGTCCGATCTCCTTCGTTTGTCCATCCCACGAGACATCAAACCCAAGCGCTTCGCCGATGAATCGGAAAGGCAGCATCGTGCGGCCTCCGGAGATGAATGGCGCGCCGTCCAGCATGTGCTCTTCTCCGTTCACGAATACTTGAGTATCGCCAATCGTTAGCTCCAGCTCGGTATGAGCGGTCATCACCTTCACTTGATTCGTACTGCTGTTCCATTGCACAGCTCCCCCGACAGCCTCCGTCAGGAAGCGGACTGGCAGGTAGGCTCTGCCTTCGCGCAACACGGGAGTAGTGCCATATCCGGGATCGATCTCGAACGTCTCGCCGTTCAACTTGAACGAAGGATCGCTGATTTGAAGGTCTAACCGACTATCCCCAGAGAATGGATTGATCACCCTCTTGTCGCTGTAGAGAACCATATAATCGATAATAATGGCCGCCGCTTCGGGACGCATATCCATGTTCAATCGATTATCGAACGCAACCGCCGCAACATTCTTCCATACCTGCTGCCACGAGGATGACGACAACATCTGACTTTGAGACGAGACGAGCGCATGAATCATCGCAGCTGTGAAGCTGTCCTTCAGACTCATCTTAGCGCTTCGCAGCAACTCTTCTGCACTTGCTGTGTCAAAGTAATCATCCATCGCAAGCAAGTAACCGATAACGAAGAGCTCGTCTCCGCGCAGCACGGATAGATCGAGATCCGAATATGCTTGGCCATAAGTATACTGCGCGAACGCTTCGGTTCTGCCTTGCCGTTCGCCTTCCCAACCGATCGCATTGATGACGGCGGCGCGAATGTCCAAGGGGGCGGATTCATCTGCTAAATACTCGGCGATCTCCTTCGTGACGCTCCCAGCCTTGTCGGCCGCTTGAACGATTGGTTCATCCATATAGGCCTTAGAGAACTCCGTAGACGTGATCGGCGAATCTGCTGCCGCTGATTGGATAGGAACCAACAAAGCCACAACCGCCAGCATTACGATCAGAAAGGAAACCTTCATTTTCCCCATTCGCAACTGCTCCCTCCTATGTACTCCTCAAAATCATATACCTCCGATAGCCTCTAAATGGAATTGTATCCCATATCGTTTGGGTTGGCACCTTAAATATACAAAAAAACCGCGACAAATCGGTTGGATTTATCGCGGTGTAAATATCTCGTTATACGACGAGCTTCTTCCTAAAACGAAATAGGCAAACAGCCGGAATGTCGAATTTGAATCGACCAGCTAATATCCTCATCGGACAATTGAGCGAGTGCTTGAAGAATCCATTTCCTCTCAGATTTGAATTTGACCAGCATACTCTGAATGACTTCGGATGCGACGAATGTCGCCTGCCGCGATGCGGTTAGGGAGTTGGATGTGTCCGGTTGAATCCACTTCCCTGCTGCTGAAATCCCTCACCGAACCCACTTCTAACTCCTGCCGGACCGAGGGGCGAGAGTCTGTAAAATAGATTGTGTAAACTCTCAAACCTACTAAAATGGAAGTAGCAGAAAGGTTGGGAGCACACATGGGATTGTTGTCGAAAGAGCAGCTTCGAGCGTTTATCAAGGAGAACGGCCTGGTCACCGCTCAGGACGCACAGAACGCTTTGAAAGACTTGTTTGCTGAAACGTTGCAGGAGATGCTCGAGGCCGAGATGGACACGCATCTGGGCTACGGGAAGCACGATGTGCAGAACAAGTAGACGAGCAACAGCCGCAACGGGAAAAGCAAAAAGACGATCACGAGCGAGTACGGCGAGCAAGAGATTTCGGTCCCGCGGGATCGGCAAGGCGAGTTCGAGCCGCTCGTTGTCCGGAAGCATCAGTCAAATGTAACCGGCATCGAGGATCAGATCATCGCGCTCTACGCCAAGGGTGTCAGCACCCGTGAGATCCAGGATCACCTGCATCAGCTGTACGGCATCGACGTCTCGCCGACGATGATCTCGAACGTGACGAACAAGATCGTTCCGCTGATCAAGGAGTGGCA
>NZ_JACJVN010000004.1 GCF_014212015.1 Cohnella lubricantis
TTAGGGCTTGCTGAACAAGATTCGTTCCATCTACACCCAACGCAAGTCTCTAAACCCAAGCAGTCTGAAAAAATGCAAAAAGAGAACACGCAGTCGCCGCTCCAGATTCATGACCAGAAACTGAAGGGCGATGACGGTCAAACTGGTTTCGGCGCCACGCGCCCGAATGCGACCTAGGCCCAATTTGCGCTTGCCTTCTCCAAATTTTCCTTCGATCGCATTACGCTGTACAGCGTCCTGGCGCTCTTGCCGACGATCGGCGACTTCACTTTGCTCTTTCGAGGGTCTGCCGAGCTTCGGGCCACTAAGGCGAATCCCTAGCGTTTTGCAATAGTTCAGGTTGTCTCGATTGCGGTAGATTTTATCGGCTAGAATGACGGCGGGATAATACCCGAATCGCTGTTTGTACGCTTCCACCGATGCTTGCAGCGTGGTTGCCTCGTTGAAGCTGTCCCATTGTGCCGTTTCGATCCAAGCGTAACCGTCCACCAGACTGGCGGCGATTTTGGCGCCGAACTCCACGTTCGCTCCAGCTTTGCCTCGAACCATCGGACGTACATGCGGCTGTTCGATACTCACGATGCGATCGGCGACGACATGCGTATTCTTCTCTAGCATTTCGCGCTGCTGACGGTAGAGCTCCGAGATGATCAGAAGCTGGCGATAGTGTCTTTTGCTCAGTTCCGTGAGAGGCGTATACTTCACGAGGGCTTCAATAATCCGCAGATTCCGTCCCACGTAGCCAAGTTGCTTTTTGATCGCTTTGCGGATCACCTTGCCCGATGCCTTGCGTTGCTTGGAAACACTCAGGTACGATTTTCTGGCTTTCTCGCGGTACGTGCGCGGCTTCTCCATCGCTCCGACATGGGGACGGTGCAGCACGTCGATGATGTCTTCCAGGATTTCACGGGCGTGATTCAGCAGCCCCAAGTCAGTCGGATACTTGATGTCCGCAGGCGCGCATGTCGCATCCAGCATGAGGGTGCCCTTGTTCATGACTTCCGCTGTCGGTGCGGCTGTAGATGGCAGGACGTGTAGCTTTTTCGCCATGTTGCGGGGTTTCTTCGCCACAACAGGGGGCTCCTCGGGAATAGAGAAAGCGTCCCCTACCTCCATGGTGAGCTGCAAGCCGCCCGCGTCGTTGTCGTCGTCATCGCGATCTCGCTTGGACGATTTCGGTTTCGCCTCGACCTCTCGCTCTGCTTGCAGCGCGGCTTGGGCGATCCAGTCGTTGACTTCAGCTAGGATTTCCAAGCCGAGCCGTTCCCGAAAATGCGTGAGCAGGGAGTGATGAAACGGCACTTTATCGACATACGCGGTGTAGCCCAAGAAGAACTGCAAATATGGATTTTCCTGGATTTGTAAGGTGGTCTCGCGGTCACTTAAACCAAGGCGCTCTTTGATGATGAGCGAGCCGAGGGCGATACGTGCCGAGTACGCCTTTTGGCCGATGGCTGGGGACTTGAACGAGCTCACATATTTCTCTTCTACTTTGTCCCAAGGGATGATCGCCGCAAGCTGCACCCACCGATTGGTTGGATTTAATTTTCCGCCAAAGGGCAAATAGAAGTTTTCCAACAAGTCTACCATATCTCGATTCAGCACGAACACTTTCGCTCACTCCATCTGCAAGGTTTTTTACCGATTTTCCGTGTTTTCTTTGCAGATGAATTCGACAAAAGTGCCTCTAAACCCTTGTGAGATAAGGATTTTTTGATTATTCAGCAAGCCCTA
>NZ_JACJVN010000039.1 GCF_014212015.1 Cohnella lubricantis
GCCTTGTTCGCGCCATCGCCCCGCGGCTGCTCCCAACAAGGCACTTATTGTGCCTTGTTCGCGCCATCGCCTCGCGGCTGCTCCTTGTTCGGCGCCATCACCTGCGGCTGCCTCCCAACAAAAAACAGCAAGCCTCCGGAAGACGCTCTCCGGACAGCTTGCCGCTCTTCACTAACCCTGTCACTTCGCCTGAATATACCCTTCCGCCTTCAGCAGCTCGGCGATCAGCACGGCGCCGCCGGCCGCGCCGCGAAGCGTGTTGTGCGACAGCCCGACGAACTTGTAGTCGTAGAGCGAATCCTCGCGCAAGCGTCCCGCCGATACGCCCATGCCGCGCTCGATATCCCGGTCGAGTCCCGTCTGCGGACGGTTGTCTTCTTCGAAGTACGTAATGAATTGCTTCGGCGCGCTCGGCAGCTCCAGCTCCTGCGGTCTGCCGCGGAATGACTGCCAACGGGCCAGAATCTCTTCCTTCGAAGGCTTCTTCTCGAACGAGACGAACACCGTCGCGAGGTGGCCGTCCGTCACCGGTACGCGGATGCACTGCGTCGTGATAAGCGGCGAGCCCGCCTTCACGATCTCCCCGCCGTTGACGCTTCCCCAGATGCGCAGCGGCTCCTGCTCGCTCTTCTCTTCTTCGCCGCCGATGTACGGGATGACGTTGTCCAGCATCTCCGGCCAGTCTGCGAAGCTCTTGCCGGCGCCTGAGATCGCCTGGTATGTCGACGCCACGACGGTCGTCGGCTTATATTCCAGCAGCGCATGAAGCTGCGGCACATAGCTCTGAATCGAGCAGTTCGGCTTCACCGCGATGAAGCCGCTCGAAGTGCCGAGCCGCTTCCGCTGCGCCGCGATCACGTCGAGATGCCCCGGATTAATCTCCGGAATGACCATCGGCACATCCGGCGTCCAGCGATGCGCGGAGTTGTTGGAGATGACCGGCGTGCCCGTCTTGGCATACGCTTCCTCCAGCGCCTTAATCTCGTTCTTGCCCATATCAACCGCGCAGAAGATGAAGTCGACGTCCGCCGCGACCTGCTCCACCTTGGATGCGTCCTGTACGACGATGTTCTTCACGTTCTCCGGCATCGGCGTCGCCAGCTTCCAGCGGCCGCGCACGGATTCCTCATATGTCTTGCCCGCCGAATTGGCGCTGGCCGCGATGGCCGTTACTTCAAACCACGGATGCTCCTCCAGCAGCTGCACGAAGCGCTGGCCGACCATGCCTGTACCGCCGACGATGGCCGCTCTCAATTTGTTTGGCATTCGTTCTCCCAACCCTTTCCTCTCATGATGGCATGCGATTGGCTCCGGAACATTTCATGTCGTTAATAAAAAATCCCACCCCCAAGACCGAAGTCTCAGGGACGAGATTGTATTCTCGTGGTACCACCCTTATTCGCCGATCCGTCGCCAGATCGGCCTCTTCGAGTACGGCATCCCTACCCTTCCTACCGATCGGATGCATATACTCTAGCTCTGTAACAGGAGCGCCTGTCGCGCCACCCCCGCCGCTTCACGACGGTTCCGGCGCGCTGCTCGGAGTTTTTTTTCGACCAACGATTCTTTACTCCTTCTCAGCTTCCGGAGCTCTCTGCGAAAGAATGCCGTTGACTACTCTTCTCTTCACCGCATTTATTACTGCGATTATAAACAAAAACCAAGCCGAGGTAAACCTATTTTTCGCGTGAAATGGGGAATAAGCCGCCTGCGCCTGTCGAATAATACGCACGACTATGGCCATGGAGGATCGCTATGCATCGGCTCGCCAATAAAGGTTATGTATTCGCGCTCGGAGGCGTGAATGAGATCGGCAAGAACATGTACGTCATCGAATACGGAGAAGACATCTTCATCATCGACTGCGGCTCCAAGTTCCCGGACGAGAGCCTGCTCGGCATCGACCTGATCATTCCGGACATCTCCTATCTGCTCTCGAAGCGCGAGAACGTTCGGGCGATGATCGTCACCCACGGGCATGAGGATCACATCGGCGGCATTCCGTACATATTGAAGCAGCTTAACGTTCCGATCTATGCGACCCGGCTGACGCTGGGGCTGATCGAGTCGAAGCTGAAGGAGCACGGCCTGCTAGCCGATTCCAGCTTAAACGCCATCGATGCCGACTCGGTGCTGGAGATTGGGCAGCTTCAAGTGTCCTTCTTCCGTACGAATCACAGCATTCCCGACTGCGTGGGGGTCGTGTTCGACACGCCCCAAGGGGCCATCGTGCATACAGGAGACTTCAAGTTCGATCTAACGCCGGAAAATAAGCAGTATCCCGACCTCCATCGGATGGCTTCGATCGGCTCGAACGGCGTCTTGCTCCTCCTGTCGGAGAGCACGAACGCGGAACGGCCCGGCTTCACGCCATCGGAGAGGCTGGTCGGCGAGCAGATCGAGAAGGCGTTCAAGCATGCGGATCAGCGAATCTTCTTGTCCACGTTCGCTTCCAACGTCAACCGGCTGCAGCAAGTCGTTAACGCCGCCGCGAAAGTGAGCCGCAAGATCGTCTTGCTTGGCCGCAGCATGGTGAACGTCGTTGAAGTCGCGCAAGCGCTCGGCTACTTGGACATCCCCGACGGTATGCTGATTGAACCCGAAGAGGCTTCCGGGCTGCCGCTTAACCAAGTCGCGGTTCTCTGCACCGGAAGCCAAGGCGAGCCGATGGCGGCGTTGTCCCGGCTCGCGAACGGCAGCTATCGCCAGATGGAGGTGCTGGCCGGCGATACGGTGATCGTCGCGGCGTCGCCGATCCCCGGCAACGAGAAGAGCGTTGCCCGCATCATCGACAACCTGTATCAGCTCGGGGCTAAGGTGATCTACGGCTCCGGCGCGTCCACCGGCATGCACGTATCCGGCCACGGAAGCCAGGAGGAATTAAAGCTGATGCTGTCGCTGATGAAGCCGAACTACTTCGTGCCGATCCACGGCGAATACCGCATGCTTCATCAGCACCGGCTGCTGGCTGAGGCCGTTGGCGTCGATCCGAAGCATATACTGATCGTTGGCAACGGCGACCTCGTCGAGCTGGAGGACGGGGATGCATCGCTCGGCGGCAAGGTGCCGTCCGGCGATGTGTTCGTCGACGGGCTCGGTATCGGCGATATCGGCAACGTCGTGCTCCGCGACCGCAAGCAGCTGTCCGGCGACGGCATTCTGATCGTCGTCGTGTCGCTCAGCAAGAAGGATGGATCCATCCTGTCCGGCCCCGACATCATCTCTCGCGGGTTCGTCTACGTGAGAGATAATGAATTGCTCATTGAGCAGATTAATGCGAAGGTGCTGGCTACTTTGCAGGAATTAAAGTCGGCGGAGATCAAGCAGTGGAACGTCATGAAGCGCACGCTGAAGGATGAGATCGGCAGCTTCTTGTTCGCGCAACTGAAGCGCCGGCCGATGATTATGCCGATTCTGATCGAGATTTAACCGCAGGCTTGTCGATCTCCTGCGCGGCCCAAGATCGTCAGCGGGGTTGCCCGCCGCGAGCGAACGGCATCCACCAATTCCATTTGCCCATCAGCTTCATCAAGGACGGCACGAGAACCATCCGGATGATCGTCGCGTCGATGAGCAGCGCGGCGGCGATGCCGAGTCCCAGCTGCTTCACGCCTGTAACGCCGGCCAGCGAGAATGGCGCGGTGACGGCGATCATGATCGCCGCGGCGGAAGTGATCATGCGGCCCGAGGCGGCGACTCCTTCGCGGATTGCGGCCTCGTTGTCGCGCGTGCGCCGGTAGCTCTCGTATATGCGAGACAGCAGGAAGATGCCGTAATCCATGCTGATCCCGAACGTCAGCCCGAAGAGGAACACCGGGATCATGATCGCCAGATCGGAGGGTTCTAGCCCCAACCGTCCCTCCCGGAACAGCCAAGACAGGATGCCTAGCGCAGCCCCGATGCTGAGCAGATTCATCGCAATCGCCTTCAAGGGAATGAACAGCGAGCGGAACGCGAACGCCAGCACGAGGAAGTTGGAGACGGCGACGAAGGCAAGCACTTCAGGCATCCGGTTGATCATCTCGTCATGGATCTCTTGCTGCTCCTTCGGTTCCCCTCCAATAAGCACGTTCAAGCTGCCATATTGCCGCTCCCGTTCGCGAACCCAGCGCATCGCCTCATCGGACGAGGCTTCTCCGATCAATCGGACTGCCAGCAGATAGTCGCCGCTAGCGCTTGAACGCTGCGTATCGATGCGGAGCACTCGGGCGTCCCGCTCCAGCTCGCTTCGGATTCGATCGGCCGTCCTGTCGGCTTCCTGCCTAGCGCCGCTCGCTCGGATAATGACGTATGCGGCCGTAGTCTTCGGAGGGAAGAAGCGGTCGGCGAACAGCCCAGCCGCCTCCCGCGATTCCGTCCCGGACGGCAGCGAATCGGGACCTGGTATGGACATTCGCATAGAAGCGATGGGCAATAAGCACATCGCGAGAGCGGCTGCGCACGCCAAGGCGGATACGCCGGGACGCTTCATCACCGCCGATAGCCACAGGCGCCAGCCTCTGCTTGGAGGGCCTTGCCGGCTTGCACGCGAATGAATGGGCGAGATTCGATTCCCGAGTGCATATAGCAGCGCGGGAACGAAGGTGAGATTGATCAGCGCCGATACGGCGAGGACAACGATCGCGCCTAACGCCACGCTGTTAAAGATCGGCATGCGGATGCAGAACGTGCCGATCAACGCCAGAATGACGCAGACGACCGATACAAGCACGGCTCTGCCGGAGGTACTCATCGCCCGATGGACGGCCTGCCGACTTGGCAATGCAGCCTTCTCCTCCCGGTAACGGCATACCATCAACAGGGCAAAATCAAGACTGACCGCCATCCCGACCATCGGAATGACATTATAGACGAAGACGGACAGCTCCACGATTCCAGAAGCGCCTATGGCGTCCAGAATCCCCATCGCGATCAGCACGGACATGCCGCCTGCCAGGATCGGAATCATCGCAGGCAGCAACCCGCCGAACGCAAGGAAGAGCAGCGCGAAGGCAACCGGCAAGCCGACAGCCTCGGCTGCCTTCAGATCGTGCCGGCTGGACTGATTCACGTCTTCCTGCACAACCGGTTTGCCGGTGAGCATCGCTTTGAATTCGGGATGGACCGGCAGCTGTTCGCGAAGCTGGGCGACGGCTTCGCGCTTCTCCTGCACCTGATCGGGCACAGACAACAGCGCGTAAGCGTACCCGCCGTTCTCCATCCCCTTCAGCCGCAACGGCGAAGCGGCGACCTCGACGCCGCGAATCTGCTCTGCCCTCCCCAATGCATTCGCGATATAGCGATGGAACTCCCCGGGAGTCTCCCCTCTCTCATTCGCGAATAGCACGACGACCGGCTCGTCCGGCAGCTTGAACTGGCTCGCCAGTATTTGCTGCGTCTCTGCGTAGGACCCTTGCACTGTCAGCCCGTGATCGCCTAGCGCGTTCGGCAGCTGCGCGGCAAACCATGCGGAGGCGCTCGCGAATAACAGCCAGCCGCATAGGATCGGCCGCCTATACCGGATCGAGACGGCGGCTAGCATCCGATAGAGCATCGCGATCAACTGCCTATCCTCTATACTTGTTCAATCCTTCTGCATCAATCAATCTGCAGCCTAGTCGCCCGAACGATTCGCTCAGCCATCCCCGGCGCGAACGAGCCGATTCGAAGCAAGAGAGAGGATAATCCCGGCCGGCTCATGACACGCTCCAGACGACGGCCCCACTGAAGCGCGCTGGAGAACTGCTCATGAAGCTGCCGGGTGTAGCTGTCTCTCCATTCCGCCATGCGGATGTCGCCTCTTAAGTAAGCATCGGCAAGCGGCGCGCATAGCTCGGCGGAGCGAAGCGCCATCGCCATGCCATCTCCGCAGAACGGCGGAATGACCGCCGCTGCGTCGCCGATTAGCGGCATGTGGCTCCAGGCGCGAGGCGCTCCGCTTATCGCGACCGGGAAGGCAGCCGCTTGCGTGCCAGGTATCGGCGCCGTTCCAGCTAATCGGGCCTCCAGCGCCGGAATTCGCCGGATCGCCTTCTCCAGGATTCGCTCGATGGTCGCTGCAGCATGGAGCTTGGGATACGCGGAGCGCAGCACAATCGCGGCAACGTTCAATCGCTCGCCCTCCACCGGAGCGATGCCGATATAGCCGCCCCGGAAGAAGTAGAGATCGACGATCGGGGAATGATCGCTTCGGGTGTAATGCGATTTAATCCCGACATACGCTCGGTCGTGCGTTGCAGAAGCGGATTGGCGAAAGCCGCCGCCGCTCATTCGCCTCCCTCCCGCGCCGATCACGATACGCGATCGGATGGTGAGTTTCTCCGAAGGCTGACACCCGTATTCGACGCGATACCCATCTTCAATCGGTTCAGCGGCGTAGACGGAACAGCCTTCGAGCAAGGCTGCCCCTTCCGCTCGGGCCGACGCCTGCAGCTGGTTATCCAGCGCGAATCGGCTCATCCCCAAAGCCAGTCCCGGCAGCGGAATCTCCAGCGTCGATCCATGTTCGGTATGAATGCGAACCTTAGTCATATCGGCTGGATGAAGCGAACGGATGGCGCTGTCCAAGCCGAGCGCGCGCAGCGTAGTCTGGGCTTCGGGCGAGAGAAATTCCCCGCATGCCTTGTGCTTCGGGAACGTCAGTTTGTCGAGTAACACGACGTCCCACCCCTTCTTCGCCATAGCATAAGCCATGGCGCTTCCCGCAAGTCCCGCTCCGATCACGACGGCGTCCGCATCGGTTGGCATCGTCATCCCTCCCGCGCTTTGGCGATCGTCACGGCATAACGGAACAGCGGGCGCCAGCGGACCGCCAGTTCCGAGTGCTCCAGCTGCCGTGCCGCTAGTTGAAAGTCGCTTCTGCGAAAGCCTTTGGCAACGGACAGAGGGCCGTCATGCCGGATATACCGATTGGCGGAGATCAGCCGCGTGACGAGCCATACCGCCGTCCACGGTATCCAGTGCCGATGAATATCGTTCAAGACGATGCCGATCCGCGACGCCTCCATTAGGCGTCTCACGATAGCGGGAAGCTCATTGGATCCGAAGTGATGAACGAATTGGGAAGCCGTTACGATATCAACCTGGCCTGGAGCGAGCTCGCATACGCTTCGTCTCACGAACGTCACGCGCGGTTCGTGGCGGAACAGCTCCTTCGCCTCAGTCTCGGCTTCCTCTGTCACATCGCATAGAATCACCTTCATCTCTATGCGCTGCTTGTCCGCCCATCTCAGCAGCCGGCGATTGATGTCGCCGCTGCCCGAACCGACATCCAGCAACGTCAGGCGGCTAGGCCGGCCAGCTTTTCTCCATAGATAGTTAACGCCATAAACTATAGGGCCGGAGGCGCCAAAGATTCGGTTCAATCGGCGCAGATGCCGCAGCGCTTGCTGCAGCTCTTCGCCTCCTTGAGCGAAATCGTCCATCAGCTCGGGGATGGCAGACCGCTGCGATAAGAGCATATTCATGCGATGTAAGCGAACTTCAAGAACTCCGCCGCGATGCCGGGACCGAAGGCCACGGCAATGCCGTCGGCCGCTCCTCCTGCCGCTGCATCGTTCGATCGCTCGCGCTGTCTCCGCCGCATCTCCTCGAGTACGAATAGAATGGTAGCTGATGACATATTGCCATAATCGCGCAATACGCCGCGGCTGGCGGCCGTCTGCTCGCCGGCAAGCTTGAAGGAATCCTCCAGCGCGTCAATGATCCCTTTGCCGCCCGGATGGATCGCCCACAGCTCCGGATCTTTGCCCTCCCCCCAGAAAGACTGGAGAGCGGTTGGCACGTAACCGGCGATAATCCGGGGGATCAGGGGAGACAGCACCAATTGAAATCCTAGATTGCCGACGGTCCAGACCATCTTGTCCGCAGTCTCGGGAAATGGTACGGCCAAGGCGCTCTCCAGGGCGAAGGTTCCGCTTCGCGGTACGTCCGTTAGTCCCACGACACAGGCAGACGCCCCATCTCCGAAGAACGACGCGGTATAGAGGTCTTCCTTCGTAATCGTCGGCTGGATGTGCAGCGTACAGAGCTCAACGGTGACGACGAGCACCCGCGCTTGCGGATCGCCGCGAACGATTCGCGCCGCTTCCCGCACCGCCGTCAATCCGGCAGCGCATCCCAAGAACGTAAGCGGCAGCCGCTCCGCATCGGCGCGCAGGCCCAGCCTCCGCGCGAGCTCGGCGTCTAGCCCGGGCAGGAACATGCCGGTGCAGCTGACGGCTAGCAGATGGCTGATCTCTCCCGGCCGCAGTCCGCTGTCAGCCAGCGCCTTCTTCGCTGCCTCCGCCGCTAACGGCACGGACTCGGTTCGGTATGTCTGCATCCGCTCCTCCGTCGTCGGGAACGCGCCGCCAGACTCGGCAGAGAGATAGCGGCACCGTCCAGCGGGCTCCAGCAGGTTCGGCTCGCAGGTATACCGAGAATCGACCCCGCAGCCCGCGAAGATTCGCTTCCCCCATCGCGCAAGCTGGGGATCGCCGCTCAATGCTTCCGCCAGCCGGGACCATACATCCCTCTGGTTCAATCGAAAGGCCGGAACAGCCGTGCCGATACCCGTAATCGCGATTGGCAAGGAGAAAACCCCCTCTTCGGACAAGAAGTATTACTTCATTGTACGAGTGAGGGGGTTCGAACATTCCGGCCTTATTCTGTTGCCGCTCATCTTAATGGCTCATTAATGGCTCATATCGTAGATTCCCGGACTTTACTAAATGGTCTGGTCAAGCTTTGACGGGTTCCGGACGCTTGATTTGCAAGGGAGGCGGAACCAGCCATCCCTTCTCTTTGCTTAACCGGAGCATGCTTAAGCCGATGGCTGCTTTGGTTGCGTGATATTTAGCGAACAAGGCGCCCACGTCTTCCCGGATGCACTTGCCCATAATCTGGCTGCAAGCAATAAGCCCCGCCGCCATATCGGCAGAGATCATCGGCGCGATCTCCATATCGGTGAACCGGGCTCCAGCTGGAATATCCTCCAGCTTGGCCTCGGGGCGAGCCGGCAGCTCCGGAGGAGGGACGAACCCGTTCCCCTCCAGCAGTCGATCGCATTCGCTTGCTTCCAATTCGGCTTGATCGATGCCTTTATCGATTATTTTCTTTAGGTCGGGGTCTCCTGCATGATAGCGAAGCGCCCTATAGCCGGAGATGCAGCCTTTGGCTGCCATGGAGAACTGCCAAATATCGTAGATCTCCCCGTAATGAAGCGGTTCTTCCTTAGGATTGCCGCTTAAGATGCCCATTCGATGAATACACTCCCTTTTAAGTTCATGTATTTACCGGCTTAAGGTTTCCGTATCAAGCGAAATTATCCCTGCAGCACGCGTAATAAGCGAAGTTCCGGTTCGCACAGAGCGGATAACGGAGGATAGAACGGATATGATAATTCTGCTTTTAGAAGAACCGGCGGTTCAAATGGCGCTGCGGTTCGTCTGGCATTAAGGAAAGGGGCTCCCTCCATGGCTGTTCAGCAGAAGAAGCGGGATCTGATTGCATTGGCTTCCATTCCCTTGATCATGACGCTTGGCAACTCGATGCTGATTCCCATCCTGCCTTCTCTGCGCAAAGAGCTGCAAGTAAGCTCGCTGCAGGTGAGCTTGATCATCACGGTCTACTCCGTCGTTGCGATTCTGCTTATTCCGCTCGCCGGCTTCCTCTCGGACCGGGTCGGACGCAAGAAGGTCATTATTCCCTGCTTGGCGATTACCGGGGCCGGAGGGCTCATCGCCGGACTTGCGCCGCTATGGAGCGACCATACCTACGGCTGGATATTAGGCGGACGCGTGCTGCAAGGAATCGGGGCAGCAGGCTCCGCCCCAGTCGTCATTCCGCTCGTCGGGGATATGTTCAAGAAGGAGTCGGACGTCAGCGCTGGACTAGGGCTGATCGAGACGGCCAACACATTCGGCAAAGTGCTGAGCCCCATTCTCGGCTCGCTGCTCGCTGTGCTGGCCTGGTACCTGCCTTTCCTGGCGATTCCGGTCATCAGCGCGATATCGCTGCTAATGGTTGCGGTACTCGTTCGAGTTCCGCGCCGTCAGGAACAACCGGAGACGCTGCGGCAGTTCTTCTCTGAGGTCAAAGCGGTGTTCAACGAGAAGGGCCGCTGGCTGTACGCGATATTTGCCGTCGGCGGCATCTGCATGTTCTTGGTGTTCAGCTTCTTGTTCTTCCTGTCACAAATTCTGGAGGATCGCTACAACGTGCACGGTGCAGCCAAAGGAGGGCTGCTTGCGATTCCGACGGCCGCGCTGTGCCTATGCTCCTTCACGGCTGGCAAGTGGATCGGAGAGAACAAGCGGCGGATGAAGTGGTTGAACTTCGCGGGAGCGGCTGTCGCGGCGGCCGCAATGTTCATCTGCGGCTTCTTCCGTATCGACTCCGTCTTCATGCTGTTTATCTTAATTGCGATTGGCGGAGCGGGCATCGGCGCGGCTCTGCCCTGTCTGGACGCCATGGTTACAGAAGGCATTGACAAAAAGCAGCGGGGAACGGTCACTTCGATCTTCAGCAGCATCCGGTTCATCGGCGTCGCGGCGGGACCGCCGGCCTCCTCCGTCCTGCTCGAGTATTCACAGCGCAGCCTGTTCTTCGTTATGGCTGCCGTCGGCACCGCCTCCGCGCTGCTGGCGCTAATCGCCATCAGACCGCATTCGTCTGAACCCAACCCCGGCGAGATCGTTCAACGGTTCCAGCCCAAACAAAAAAACCGGCGGAATCGCCGGCTTAGAACAAAGGCCTGATCAACGAATAACCGATGATCAGCAGCATTAGAATCGTCATATGGTTAAGCGAGAAGATAAACATCGACTTCGCCCACACCCGTTCTTCCTTCTTGCGGTAGCCGACCACGCTAATTATCAGCCAAGCTAGGCTGAGCACCGCGTTCGTCACCGCGATATACGGGTTGAACGGCCAGAAGAGGATGCTGCATAGCAGCAGCGCCGCCAAGTATACGTTCATCTGCACGTACGTTCTGTGCATGCCTTTGACAACGGGCAGCATCGGGATATTCGCCGCCCGGTATTCCTCCATCCGACGGATCGCAATGGCATAGAAATGCGGCATTTGCCAGATCACCATCATCAGGAACAGGGCTAGGATGCTTGAGTTGAGCATATCAGGCGATATCGCTGCCCAGCCGATCAGCGGCGGCATCGCGCCAGACAGGCTTCCGATCTCGGTATTGTATACCGTTCGGCGTTTGGTCCACATCGTGTAAGGCACGACATACAGGAAGAGGCCGAGGAAGCCGAATAACGCGGCCAGCGGCGATGCCACATACAGAGCCGCGAGGCCGACGAGCGCAATCCAGCTTCCGATGAGAAGCCCGCTGGCAACCCCGACGACGCCGGTGACGGTTGGCCGACCCTTAGTCCGTTCCATGATTCGGTCGATATCCCGGTCATACAGGTTGTTGAAGACGCCGGCTGCCCCGATCACGAGAGACGAACCGATCAAAGCCAATACAATATTGCCGATCTTATCGAAGAACGGAATATGATGGACGTACAGCGCCATGGCAAGGCCAGCGAACATTGCGATCAGGTTGGACTTGACGATGCCGATCTTAATCGTATCGAAGACGACCTTCGTGAACGAAGCCGGTACGGTATCTAGATGAATAGAGCTGCTCTGGGCACGCACGACAACCAATCCTCCTTGCTTTGCTCATTTCTATATGCTATCACAAAGAGGTTCTCTCGTAGCGTTGGAATTCAATGTCATCATGATTCTGTCAAAAAACTGTGTCGCTTGTGTGACATTCCGCCAGCCCAGCCGCAACATCCCACCTGTCGCGATAACGCTCCAGCCGCGGATGAACCTCTTCGGGCTCTGTCGCCAGGATCAGCCTAATCTTAACAATCCAATCTTCGAACGAAGCGAACGAAGCGAATGTATTCGCCATTTCCGGTGAGAGATAGAGGAAGTGCGGCGCCGGAAGTGTCTCTGTCAAGTGGCGAAGCGCAGCGTCTATCGGCGTGTACTTCTTCCGCTTGCCTTCCCAGCCGTCAATCTCGGCTTGCTCCATCCCGCGCTCCCGCTTCCACTCCAGCAGCCGCTTCTCGCGCTTATGATACGCGACGGCCGGAAGCTTGGACATACGCCTCACTGTCTCTTCGTGGATCAGATAGAGAACAATCCGCGCGAACGAACGAGCTTCGGCCGTCTCAACCGCCGCATCCAATTCCTCGTCGGACACGCGTTCGAACGAATCGTAATAGATCAGCGTACCGCGGTTGCGTTCAATAGGCGGCTCGTAGCCGTATGGCACTCGCTCCGCTGCGTGAGACATCCTTGTTCTCCTCCTTCAGTCGGGCAGGCGCGCAGCCGCTGGAGGCATTCCTCATTCCAGACAGCTTAGCAATTCCAATGCCTCTTCGTGGCCGGGCTCCAATTCAAGCGCTCTCTGCAAACATGACTTCGCTTCGCCGGCCGATCCGAGCTCCAAGTGACAGATCGCCAAGCAATACAGGATGAGGGCATCCGGCTCCTCTTCTTCGCGAAGCGCTAGCTCCAGATAATGTCTCGCAGTCTCATAGCTGTTCATCTCGAACAACACAATCCCGATATCCAACGCCAAATTATAGCCTTGCTCCATCACATAGTAGGACGACCACATCGTCTGAATGCCTAGCTGAAGATCCAGCAATTCCTCGTCATTCGCTTCCGCCAGCAGGCTGGAGATGCGCTTCGCGCTCTGGATGAAGAATTCCGCGTCATACCCGCCTAATCGCCAGAACGCCAAGATAGGCTGAAGACCCATCGTAGTGATGCGTTCGTCGACCCAGCTCTTCAAGCTGAAGAAGTCATCGGGACCGAATCGCTGGACGAAGCGCCGATGAGCTAATCGAGCGTTGGTATAGCTATTCGGATTTTCCAGCATGAATATACAGCCGACGTTCAAGTTCTTATAATGATGCGGTGTGAATAGCGCCAGCCCGCCACGCTGCTCGAACGTATATTGGAACGCGTGATAATTGGCCGTCAACGAGAAGCTTCCATGATAAATCAGCTCAGGCGGTTCCGCGAACCTCCAATTGTCCAGCCGGTGATCTCCTTTGTCCGCCGTGATCAGCAAGAAGCCGGCCTTTGACAGGCGGTTCAGCCGTTCCAGGCATCGAAGCCCCAACTCCGGGAAGAGGACATGCGAATCCTCCAGCTCCTTCTTGTAGAGGTCGATCACCTCGCGATACGGATAGGAATCTGCTTCGTATTCGGGCGCCGGGCGATTCTCATATTGCAGTGTAATGCGCTGCAGCTCTTCCGACGTTGAGAGTGAATCGGATCGTTCCGGCCGCTCAACCAGCACATCGCACTCGTAGACTTGGCCTTCACCGATATAGAGAAGCTCCTGCGGAATGCCGCAGAAGAAGTAATTCGCGACGACAAGCATCGGCTGCTTCAGGTCTCCCGGGCGAATGACGGTTTGGGATTCCGTTAAGCGAATCTCCTCATCGCCGACAGCATCGAACACGGCGAAGTCCAAGACGCCTTGCTCGATATAAGGCTGCAGTACCGCATGGCGGCGCCAGCCCTCCACATTTTTGACAGCAAGATCGGTCATTACGTAACGGTAAGGAGGCAGAACGATGGCCGCATCCTCTCGAAGCCCGTCTAAGGTATGAAGAATATGAGAAGCAAGCCGGCCCGCACCCGCACCCAGCTCCACGATCAGGACGGGGTCGCTCACCTCGCCCTTCGCGGCTCGGTCTTGCAGGAACCCGAAGATGATCTCCGCATAAGCGGTACCGATCATCGGATTGCTCGTAATATATTGCGGCACCTGGTCGTTGTTCCAAGCGTGAAGCCCTTTCTCCTCGTAATACTGCCGCTGCAGCTCCCAGATCGGCGCTTCGCTGAAACGATATTTCTGTTGCGTATGGTCTGTCATTCATAAACCTGCTTTCGATGTAGATAATCACTGGCATCGTACCATTTTTAGCGGCGAGGGGCAAAATAAGGAGAAAGACCGCTTCTTGGACGGAATGCCTCCATCGCTGAAGCAGTCTTATGCGTTCGCTCTGCGCCCCGTCAAGAGCAATAGCAGGAACGAGATCACGATAATCGTCGCTGTCCACGCCCAAGCCATCGGCATCTTGCCCGAATCGACCGCCACATAGATGGCCGTCGGCACCGTCTGCGTGCGGCCCGGGATGTTCCCGGCGATCATGAGCGTGGCGCCGAACTCGCCCAAGCTGCGCGCGAAGCCGAGAATATAGGCGCTGATCAGCGAACGGAACGTTAAGGGAAGCGTGATGTAGCGGAACACCTGCCACTCGCTCGCGCCGGCGGAGCGTCCCGCGTCCTCGAGGCTTCGGTCGACCGAGGCGAAGCCGACCTTCATCGTCTGATAGACGAGCGGGAAGGCGACGACGACAGAGGCGATGACGGCAGCCCACCAGGTGAAGATGATCGGCTGCTTGAACAGCCATTCGATCGCTTGGCCTAGTCCGCTTCTGCGTCCAAGCAGAATGAGCAGCAGGAAACCGACGACGGTCGGCGGAAGCACGAGCGGCAGCAGGAAGAACGTCTCGAGAAGCGTACGGCCTTTGAACGGCGCGCGGCTCATCCGGCGGGCGGCAAGGATGCCTAGGAGGAGAACGATGACGCTGGCGAGCAAGGAGACCTGCAGCGATAGCCGGATCGGCGGCCAATAGTCATGCCAGTTCATCGGGCGCGATCACTTCGGAACGGAGAATCCATATTGGTCGAATACATCGAGCGCCTCCTGCGATTGCAAATAATGATAGAGATCTTCCGCTTCCTTGGGGTGCTTCGTCGCCTTGACGATGCCAACCGGATATTCGATCAGCGGATAAGTCGCGGGATCGACCTCGAATGCCACTGCAACCTTCCTCGAGGATAAGGCATCTGTCCGATAGACGAAGCCGGCATCGGCGTTGCCGGTCTCGACATACTGCAGCACCTGTCTCACGTCTTTGCCCTGCACCGTCTTCGCCTGAAGCGCATCCCATAGCTTGGCGTTCGTGAGCGATTCCTTCGCGTATTGACCGGCCGGTACGCTCTCCGGTATGCCGATCGCAATGGTCCCCACGCCTGCTTGCGCCAGATCCGCTTCGGAGGCGATCGTCAGCTTGCTGTCTGCCGGGATGACGACCACGAGCTCGTTGTTCAGCAGGTTCGCAGTTTGCGCCGCGTCGATGAGATGCTTGTCCGCGAGCGCTAGCATGTTGTCGGCTGATGCGGATATGAACAGGTCAACAGGCGCCCCCTGCTCGATCTGCCGCTGAAGCGCGCCTGAGCCGCCGTAGTTGAAGCTTAATTCGATAGATGGATGCTGCAGTTCATAGGCTTGTTCAATCTCGGTTAGCGCGTCCGTTAAGCTTGCTGCGGCGGACACTGTCAGATCGACACGGGTCGCTCGTATGTCGCTAGCTGCCGGCTCCGATGGATTCGATGGATCCACGGGGACCGCGTTCTCCTGACTTCTGGCATCTGCTGCGCTGGTGAAGTTCGTATGGGAAGCGCCGCAGCCAGTAACCAGCAGCGTCAGGATGAAGAGAATGATCCAAGCCCAAAATCTATTGATCGATTCAAACAAGGGTTGCACCTTCTATTCATGGCGAGATCCGATTCTATCAGTCTATTAGCCATCATACCTGTTTAGCTTCAGAGCTGTAAACTAAATCAACAATGAGAGAAGACGTGTCACCTTCAGGTTCCTCCCATGTTCTGATTTAGTAACAATATCGCATACAAACTCGCTATATTCATGACTAGCTCCCGCCGCTGTGAATTGGTAAGTTGAACATACAACATCCCCATTCTATTACGATTGGAGCGATACGTATGTTGAAGCTAGAGAATCGGCTGTCCATCAGCAGCTGGAGCCTGCACCGCTGTCTCGGTCCGCTGCGATGGACGGTATGGGATAACGAGGCGCAGAACCAGCGTATGGAAGAGGAATCCCAGCCCGCCATGTTCGAGCTGCTGGAGCTTCCTAAGCTGGCGCGCGAGCATGGATTATCGTATTTGGAACTCTGTCATTTCCACTTCCCTTCCCGGGACGAGTCCTACTTGCGGGAGCTTCGCCAAGCGTTCGACGATACGGGGGTCAGCTTCCATACGATGCTGGTCGACTATGGCGACATCTCTTCGCCTGATCCGGTGCGACGTGCATCGGATATTCACTATTTGAAGGGATGGATCGAAGCCGCGGCTGTCGCCGGAGCGTCTGCCGTACGAATCGTGGCGGGCGAACAGTCCGGTGACGATCCGCACGCGATTGCGCGCAGCGCGGACGCTTTGCGAGAGCTGCGGCAATATGCGAGCGGCGCGGGCGTCGAAGTCGTCACCGAGAACTTCCGCGAACTGACGGGAAGCTCGGTTCACAATTGGTCTCAAGTCGTTGAACGCGCCGGCGCCGCGGACGGCTTCCGGACGATCGTCGACTTCGGCAATCTGCCGCCGCAAGAGAAGGAGCAAGGAGTCCGCTACGGCGCGCCCCGCGCTCATTCCATCCACGCGAAGCCGTCCTACGCGGCAGACGGCACGTTGCTGGCTGAGGCGTTCCTGGCACAGCTCCGCATTGCCGAGCAGTTGAAATGCGAGGCGCCGGTATCGATCATTTTCGACCGGGACGGCGATATGTGGGAAGGCATCGAGCGGATTAAGCGCGTAATTCTGCAGTCCCAGCCTTAGTCACGATTACTCTTCCCCCCACAATTCAAGAAGGCAGCTCCACAGACGAACCGCAGAAGCTGCCTTCTTGCCGATCATGGCGCTTATCGTCCAGCATCATGCCGCCGGAAGCCTCCAGCCGCTGAACGAATGCTTCGAATCCCGCGACCGCGCCAGCGTCAAGCTGCAGAGCAGCCGCAATCCGCACGCGCCTTATGCTAGGCACACGATCGTGCGGCCGCGCGCCTGGCCCTGCAGCAGCGTCGGCAGCACCTCCGGAAGCTGCTCCAGCTTCACCTCTCGCTGCACGAAGCGCTCC
The DNA here is from genome assembly GCF_014212015.1 of Cohnella lubricantis. Lineage (GTDB taxonomy): Bacteria > Bacillota > Bacilli > Paenibacillales > Paenibacillaceae > Cohnella > Cohnella lubricantis. The sequence continues at coordinate 16,940 of NZ_JACJVN010000039.1, forward strand.
ATCTCAGCCGGCTTAAAATCCGCCGCGAGCCGATTCCACGTGCGCACCCTCGGCTCCATCGGGCAGTACACCGAATCGATGCCGAGCAGGTTCACGCCTCTGCCGATGAAGGGGAACACCGTCAGAGGCACATTCACGCCTCCCGTCAAGCCGCTTGCGGCGACCGATCCGCCATACTGAATCTGATTGATGACCGCCGCCAGCGGCTCGCCGCCGACCGGGTCAACGGCCGCTACCCATCTCTGCTTACCCAGCGGCCGCAGCTCCACATTGCTGACCTCGTCGCGCGAGACGATCGACGCCGCGCCAAGCGCCCTCAAGTATTCGTGCTCCGACACCTTGCCCGAACTTGCTTCCACCTCGTACCCTCGCTGCGCCAGAATCGCGATCGCGAAGCTGCCGACCCCTCCGGTCGCGCCTGTGACCAGCACCTTGCCCTTGCCTGGCGCCAAGCCGTTCTCCTCCAGCCGCTGAACGGACAAGGCTGCCGTGAAGCCTGCCGTTCCGATGATCATCGACTCCCTCATCGTAAGACCTGCCGGGAGCGGAACCGCCCATTTCGCTGGTATTCTGGCATATTCGGCATAACCGCCGTAGTGAGTGATGCCGATCTCATAGCTGGTCGCGATGATCTCGTCGCCTTCCTTAAATCTCGAGTCTTCGGATGCGACTACGACGCCCGCTAGATCGATACCCGGTACGATCGGATACGACTTCACCATCGGGCTGTTCGGCATAGCGGCGAAGCTATCTTTGTAGTTCACGCCGGAATAATGAACCTTCACCAAGAGCTCGCCTGCGGGAAGGTCTTGAAGGCTCAGTTGGCGAACCTCCACCGTGAGACGTTCCTCTTGCTTGTCTACAACCAACGCTTGGAATGATTGAAGCATCACAATTCCCTCCTTGGATTACCGCGGCACATCCGCGGCTGGCCTTCTCCGGCCAAGACAAGACAAGATAAGACACCTTACATTCAGCTTTATTATAACCCAATGCAGGTGTGCCTTCCCAACAGCCGTTTAAAAGAAATCGCAGATGTCAAAGCTGAGTGTCGAACCCTATCCGCCGTTGCAGCAGATCCTTCCACGATAGATATCCGGAGTGAACGCTTATGACATCTACGAAGTCCGCTAGTCCATTCGAGGACAATATCGCGTTCATCCAACAGCAATGCGGGATGAACGATGACTTTGCGATCCGCCGATTTCACGTATTCGGACAGTACCCGGCCGTTATTTTCTGCTACGACTTCATGGTCGACCCCCAAGCGCTTAACTTTGATATTCTGAAGGCTATGATGTACTTGCCGCCCCAATTAAGAGAGGCCGACATCAAGCCCGATCAACTGTTGGATATTGTAGTTAACGATACGCTGTACTATTACAAGATCAAGTTGGAGATACGCCCGAAGCTATGGATCGATAACTTGACACGGGGCCGCACCGTCATCCTCATTGACGGCATCGACGAAGCCCTCGTCCTCGAGACGCGCCAGATTGACAAACGCGCGATTGAGCAGCCCGCCACCGAACAGGTCATACGCGGTCCGCGGGAAGGCTTCATCGAAGTGCTGTCCACGAATCTGACGCTCATCCGCTACCGGCTTCAGACGTCTGACTTGCGCGTGAAAGTGATGGAGCTCGGGCGCCGGACGAAGACAGCGGTCGCGGTCTGCTATATGGAAGACCTCACGAATCCCGATCTCGTCGAGGAAGTCCATCGCCGCTTGTCCAAGATCGACATCGATGCAGTCACCGATTCCGGCATTCTGGAGCAGTTCATCGAAGACAATCACTTCTCGCCGTTCCCGCAGGTTCAATATACCGAGAGGCCGGACAAGGTTGTCTCGAATCTGGTTGAAGGCCGCGTATGCATTCTCGTGGACGGTTCGCCTCTGGCGTTAATCGTTCCGACGGCGTTCAACCAGTTCTATCAGACGGTCGAAGACTATACGGAACGCTTCCTGCTCATGAGCGCTGTTCGGTTCGCGCGGCTCATCGCGATTATCTTCTCGCTGATCTTCCCGTCGCTCTACGTGGCGATCATCTCCTTCAATCCGGAGCTGATCCCGACGGAATTCGCCGTCGCAGTTGCAGGCGGACGAGCTGGCGTTCCGTTCCCCGCCGTCGTCGAAGTGCTCATCATGGAAGTATCGATGGAGGTGCTGCGGGAGGCAACCATCCGGCTTCCGCAACAGGTCGGCGGCGCGCTCTCCATCGTCGGCGTGCTCGTCATCGGGCAGGCGGCGGTGTCTGCCGGGTTCGCGAGCCCGATCACCGTCGTCATCATCGCGCTCACAACGATCGGTTCGTTCGCGACCCCCGCCTATAACGCCGCGCTTGCTCTGCGTCTGCTGCGTTTCCCGCTCGTCGTGCTGGCGGGCGTCTTCGGCTTATACGGGGTCATGATCGGCTTGATTCTGATCGCGAACCATATGCTGTCGCTGAAGTCGTTCGGCGTTCCTTACTTGAGTCCGCTCGCGCCGGGAATCTTCCAGGGCATGAAGGATATGTTGTTCCGTGCGCCCCTGTGGTGGATGCCCAAGAGGCCCGGCCTTCTCCAAACGCAGAATCTGCACCGTCTGAATCCCGACCAGCCCATACCGCCAAGCCGCAATGCCAAGAGCCCGCTTGACTTATCCAATATGGAAGAAGAGGAGAGATGAACGATATGGACAAGACACGTCAAATCACCATGATCCAGATCGCAGCCATCTTGGTCAGCACGATTATCGGCGTCGGCGTCCTTCCTCTTCCTCTATTTGCGGTTAACGCTCTGGATTCAGGCGCGCCTCTTATTACATTGGCAGCCGTGCTGTTCGGATTTATCAGCCTGCTGTTGCTGTCGCTGCTAGGCATGCGCTTCCCAAGACAGACGATCATTCAATATAGCGAACAAATCATCGGCAAGTGGCCGGCTAGAGCCGGCAGCTTACTGGTGATCGTTTTTTTCGCCGTACTGACCTCTCTGACCGCACGCGAGTTCGGAGAAGTCGTCGTAACTTCGGTTCTTAAGAATACGCCAGTCGAAGTGACGGTTATCGTCATGCTTCTGCTCGCCACCTTCTCCACTCGCAACGACGTAACCGTATTTGCTTATATCCACTACTTCTACTTCCCGCTGATCCTCTTTCCTGCGTTATTCATCGTGGCGTTGTCCTTGAAGAACGCAGATGCGCTTAATCTTCAACCGATATGGGGCAATGATCCGCAAGGAGTCATTCCCGGCGCGCTAACGATTGCGGCGTTATTCCAAGGGTCGTTCATCTTGACTTCAGTGATCCCCTCGATGCGCCGTCCGCAGAAAGCTTTGCTGGCCAGCGTGGTCGGGATGGTCATTGCCGGCGGTCTCTATGTCATCATCGTTGCGGCTACAGTCGGCGTCTTCGGCGCGGAGGAGACCAAGAAGCTGCTCTGGCCGACGCTGGAGCTGGCCAAGGCGACCTCTCTGCCGGCCAACGTGCTTGAGAGGCTGGATGCCGCTTTCCTAATCGTTTGGGTAACCGCCGTCTTTACGACGCTGCTCTCCAGCTATTTTCTAACCACCCAATCGCTCGGTCTTCTGTTCCGCTTGAGAGATCATAAACTGTTCGCCTTCTTCCTGCTGCCCTTCGTCTTCGTGTTAGCCATGCTGCCCCAGAACATCGTGCAAATGTACACCATCGTCCGAATGGTCGGCCGCATTGGCCTCATTCTGACGTTGGCCTATCCGGCCCTGCTGCTGCTGGTCTCCATCCTTCGCAAGAAAAGAGGCGAACCGGTTGGCGAAGTTGCACAGCGCTAAAATCATCCATTTAACCTGCGTAATGGTCCTCACCCTCCCGATCCTGACAGGCTGCTGGGATCGGCTCGAGATTGAGGATCGCGCCGTTGTACTGGGCGTATCAATTGACAAGGCGCCCCCGGAATCCGCGAATCAAGAGACCGAGGTCGCCCACGTAGAGGGAGCTAATCCGATTCCTCCCGAAGATATGATTCGCGTCGCTGTACAGATTGCTATTCCCGGCCGAATTCCGCTTGGTCCAGGCGAGAGCGGCGGAGGCGGCGGAGGCGGCGGAGGCAAGAGCAGCGCAGCGAATACAGTATGGGTATTGCACGTCGTCGGCCATTCGATTGACGACGCCTTGATGAACCTGCAGCAGCAAGTGGCCAGCAGTCTCTTCTTCGGCCACTTGCGCGTCATCGTCATATCCGAAGAAGTAGCGAAGAAAGGTCTTGAGAACATCAACGATTACTTCCGCCGCAATTCAGAAGTCCGTCGAATGGCTTGGATTCTAGTCGCCAAAGGCGAAGCGATGCAATTCTTGACCGCGGCTCCGAAGCTCGAACGGGTACCGACCCTCTACTTATTGTCCACCTTGGAAGAAGGCTTCCGGATGGGGAAATTCCCGCAGGACTTCATCGGCATGTTCTGGAGCAATTCCTCGAAGAAGGGCCAGGAAGGCTTCTTGCCCTATGTCGAGCTCAAGAAAGAGAATAACGTAGAGATCGCGTATTTCAAGGGACCGAAGATGGTGGGATCGACTTCTCCGCTGGAGATCGGCGCGTATATGGCGATCAAGGGCATCAATCCAGCCGGATACCGCGTCATTGTGCAATTGAATGGCGCGGCTGACACCGTCATTACTGCCGCAACGCATCGGAAAGCCCGTTATTCCGTCCGTATTGCCGAAGGCAGGCCGCATTTTACGATCCATATTGCTTTCGAACAGAACGTCGAAGAGAAGTATTCCGAGCATATTGGCATCGACAATCAGGAGATTTTAAGCAATATCGAGAAGAAACAAGCTCAGGTAGCCGTTGAATATTTCGAACAATTTATTCGCAAGACGCAGGAGGCCCATTCGGACATCTTCGGTTTCGGTGAATATATCCGGGCCAAGAGGCCTGCCTTCTGGAACCGCAACGTCAAGACCAAAGAGAAATGGCAGGAAATGTATAAGGATGCCGAATTCGATGTGACAGTCACGATGAAAATCCGGCGAGTCGGCATGAAGGCCCGGTGAGGCAGCCAGTCCTATCTCAATGCACAGGAGGTCGTCCCGATTGGGTACCGGCACATTCGCTTCCAGTTATGAAGGCTATGCGATACTCATAAGCTTGATCAGCGGTTTGCTGCTGTTGCGGATCGACGCGCCTTCTTACCAGGATGATGGTCATAAGACAGAGAAGAAGGCAGCTCAAGCGCTTGGATGGTTTAACGTTGTGCTGGGCGGAACGGCTTTTCTGGCGAAAGTGATCTTCTCAAGCTTCTAATGCGGGACATATCGGCCGTGTGCAGGCACAGCCTGTCGGCCGAAATTCCGGGCCAGCCGTTCAAGGCTCTCCGCGAGTTCGCTGCCCTTCATCGGCAGGCCATGGCCGGTAATAGCCGCTCTTGGCTTCAGCGCTTCCAGTTTGGCAACCGATTCATGCGCCGAAGGCCAATCGGTAGTGAAATATTTCGGCGGTCCGTTTATTTCCCGTTCCTGGGTGAACACCTTAACCAGGGATTCCTGCTTCACCGTCGTAAAAGCGTCGCCGACGATCAGCGTACGGTCGCTCTCCCTGAACAGCGATATATGACCTGGCGTGTGTCCCGGCGTGTGCAGCCATCGCCATTCCGGCAGAAAGGGTACGCTGTGATCAGCCGGAAGGCTGCCGACATGACTTCCCAAATGAATCGGCTCGTTCGGGTACCAGAAGGAGAGTTTGGCAACCATTCCGCCTTCCACAGCCGGGTCCGGCGGCAAATAGGCTTGTCTTCCCGTCAGAAAAGGAAGCTCCGCTTCGTGCGCATACACCGGCACACGCCAATGCCGAACCAATTCGATAATCGCGCCGACATGATCGAAATGGCCATGCGTCAGAAGGATCGCTTGCGGCGGACGTTCGCCGAATCGTTCTTTGGCGGCTGTGATGATGGCGTCGGCAGAATTCGGCATCCCCGCGTCGACAAGAGCCCAGCCCCCTTCGTCACGATTCTCAACGAAGCAGATGTTCACAATTTGGATCGTTTGGCTGAACACGCCGGGCGCGACCTCTTCCCCTTGCCCGCTGTGAATCGATGTCAGCGGCAAGTAGTGATAGTCGCTGCCGTATGTCATCTCTTGTTGCATAAGCAAGCCCCCTGTGTTGAAAAATGGACTGTTCCTCCTAAGAAGGAACAGTCCCTCGATCACCTGTTGAGCCGGATGGGTTAACGGGTTGCGGCAGCCGAAGTTGGAGCCGCTTGCTTCAGAATATAACTGATATCCTTCGCGAGCGTATCGGATTGGGCGCTAAGCGAAGCCGGCGAAGACAGCGCGCGGTTGACACGGTCGATCGCTTCCACCGCTTGGCTTCCAGTGACGGTTAATGTCTGTCCGTTCATAGCCGTTCCCGTAGAATACGTTCCGATGCCGCCGGTCCCGTTATAACGGCTTCCGGCCGGTCTAGTACCTGTCGTTCCGGTGATACCGCTCGTTGTGTTGGACCAATTCTGGCCGGACAAGCCTGTCGTACCGCCCGTTCCATTCATGCCATTCGTACCTAAGCCGCCCGTCTGGCCGACAATCGTCAGGCTTCCGAGCTGCAGCACATGGGATCCGGCCGCGCTCATACTATGGAATCCGCCGGAAGTGCCGCCGCCGGTTCCGCCTGCTCCGTAAGTCCCCCTGCCATTCGTTCCATTGCCGTTGGCCCCGAACAGCCCATTGCCATTGCCATTGCCATTGCCGTTCATGCCGTTGTCAAAGATGCCGTTCGTGTCGTTCCTTCCATTCCCGAAGATCCGGTTCAACCCGTTCCTGGCATTCCCGAACAATCCATCGTTATCATTCCTGTCGTTGTCGAGAATGCCATTCGTACCGTTGTCGAACGTTCGATTGGTTCCATTGCCAGTGCCGTACGTCCGGTACGTGCCGTTCACTCCGTTACGCATGCCGTTGCGCGTCCCATTCATCCCTAAGCTGTTGGATCGATAATTGCCGTTGTTGTCAGCGATTAGATTGCCTCTTCCCGTGTTCTTCGCATTCACTCCGTTATTGTTGGTGTCTGCCCCGCAGCCGCTGAACAGAACCGATGACAGCCCCAACACGCACGCAAGCGACAACGTACCGAGCTTACCCTTCAACAAGAACTCCCCCCGCAATGGTTTGTAGCCGTGAATCAGCCCGATCTTATTATCCATTCCGGGAGGCTTTATAACCGAGTGAATGGCTTCAAAACAGGCCATTTATTGGACAATGGATAGATCAGACCGAACGTCGGGATGCTAAGGAAGTTCGACTGGTCTGCAGATCAAATTCGATGGAGGCAGTAAGCCGAATGACGCAAAGCGCCAAAGACCGCAAGAAGCTTCGCTGGTGGCAGCTTTCCCTTCTAGGCGTTGCTTGTACGATTGGAACGGGGTTCTTCCTCGGTTCGCATCTGGCCATTGAGATCGGCGGCCCGGCAGTGCTCGCTGCGTACGTCATAGCCGCTATCGCAGCTTATTTGGTGTTTAACCATCTCGCGCGAATGACGGCGAAGGACCCGATGGAGGGCTCCTTCCGCTCGTACGCGAAGGCAGCCTACGGCCGCTGGGCCGGCTTTAGCAGCGGGTGGGTCTACTGGTCCTCGGAGCTGCTCATTACGGGCAGCCAGCTTACGGCGTTGTCTCTCTTCTCCCGCTTCTGGTTCCCGGCGATTCCGATGTGGTGCTTCGCCATCGGGTATGGCGCGTTAGGCCTGCTGATTGTTATCCTTGGAACGAAGTCATTCGAACGATGGGAGAATGGTTTTGCTCTCATGAAGATTGCGGCGATCGCCATCTTCATCGTTCTGGCCCTTCTGGCTCTATTCGGTGTCTTTAAGTCGGCTGCCCAAGGCCCGGCCATGCCGACCAATTGGCTGCCTTCCGGCTGGACGGGATTGTGGGCCGCGCTTATTTTTGCTTTTTACGGCTACGGCGGTTTAGAAGTGATGGGGTTGATGGCGATGCGCCTGAAGAAGCCGGACGAGGCGCCGAAGGCAGGCCGGATTATGCTCCTGTTGCTGGGGACGGTCTACGTTGTCTCCATCGGTCTGACGCTGCTCCTTGAGCCTTGGACGTCTTACCGGGCGAAGGAAAGCCCCTTCATCGTTGCGCTTGCCGACTACAAGCTCACCTTCGTTCCACACTTATTCAACGGCATTCTGATCATTGCCGGCTTCTCGACGATGACGGCGTCCCTCTTCGCAGTCACGACGATGCTCGTCACGCTGGCGAAGGACGGCGACGCGCCGCCTCTGTTCGCCAAGAATCGAGGAGATGAACGGCGGAAGCCATGGGCCGCCCTCGCCTTGACGGCGTCAGGTCTGGCGGCTTCAATTGTGTTCGCTCTGCTGCTGCCGGAACGCGTATATGAATACGTCACAACCGCGGCAGGCTTGATGCTGCTCTATAACTGGCTGTTCATACTGGCGACGGCAGGCCGTCTTCTCAAGATGTCCTTCTGGGGACAGGCGAAGCGGCTCTCCGGGATGGCTCTAATTGCGTTGGCGGTCGCCGGCACGTGCTTCCATGCCATCAGCCGGCCCGGCTTCTTCATTAGTCTGGGCTTCTCGGCCATCATCGGTTCCGTCACGTCATTACTGGAAGAAGCAGCAGCGAGCTGGGTCATCTGACGAACAGCACATGATACGCTTCCCAGCCAAAATAAAGTCCGAAGCCGACCAGCGACAGGCCGGAAACCAGCGAGATCCCCGCAAGCAGCCGGTTCGTTAAGAAGCGGCAGAACATGCTGGCGGTAACCGCCATAACGAGATCCCACAGCATAATGCCAAGCATGATAGTAGAGCTATAGAGAGCGACCTCCAGCGCTTCATATTTGGCGATCATATCGGCGAGCACCGAGCCGTATACGCCCAACCAGAACAGGATGGACATCGGATTGGAGATCGACATGAGGAAGCCGGCAAGGAATGCCTTCATGGGCGATTCTTCGCTGCGCCGATCCTGGGTGCTTGTCTTGCCCGCGCCGATCAAAGTCTCAACGCCGATATAAGTAAGCACGAAGAAGCCGAACAGCCACAAGAACGTCTGCATGAACGGACTGTCCAGAAAATGAATGACACCGAAATAGACCAGCAGCATGAAGACGCCGTCGGCCAGCATAGCCCCAAGCCCAACCAGCCAAGCATGCCAGAATCCGCTGCGGATGCCCCTGTCCATCTGCGCTGCATTAATCGGGCCGATCGGGGCGGCTAACGACAATCCGAGGATAAAATGGCTGAGGAGCACGTTCACGAACAAGCCTCCCTCCCATGTACTTGTACATGATATGAAGGATCGCGCGCTTGTACGACAGCTGACCTTCTAGAAAGGCAGCTCCAAATAATCGCGGGCCGCTACAATATTCGGAAATATGGATTGATTCTCGGCCGCGAACCGCTCTACGTCTTCCTCACTGTACCGGGCGCTGAAATGCGTCACGGCCAAACGCTTCGCCTTCGCCTGAGCGGCCGTCTCCGCCGCTTGCGCAATCGTCGAATGGCCATAAGCGACAGCCTTCTCTTCCAAGCCCGCATTGAACGTGGCTTCATGGACAAGCAGATCCGCATCCTCGGCAAGCCTTACCGCGGCTTCGCAAGGAGCTGTATCGCCCAGTATTGTGAGAATACGCCCCGGAACGGGGGCTCCGACTACGTCAACCGATCGGATCGTCTCCCCGCTCGGCAGCACGATATCCTCGCCCAGCTTGAGCTTGCCGTACAGCGGACCGGGCGGAACGCCGAGCTGTGCCAGCTTCGCCAGATCTAGCCTGCCAGGCCTCGGGCGCTCGCTGATTCGATAACCGAAGCAGCGAATCCGATGATGGAGCTCGGCCGTCTCCACTGTGAACAAGTCGTCCTCAAGCGGCAGACGTCCCTCCTCGACTTCCGTGATCTCGAGATCATAATTGAGATGCAGCTGGCTAGCTGCCATCGCGTGATCGATGAATGATCGAATTCCCGGAGGACCGAAAATCTGCAGCCGGCCCGCGCCATCGTAGTACGTTCGGCTCCCGAGCAGACCGGGCAATCCGTATGTATGATCGCCGTGCATATGGGTGATGAAGATTCGCTCCAGCCGATTGAGCTTCAGCTTCGTTCGGAGCAATTGATGCTGCGTCCCTTCCCCGACGTCGAACAGCCAGAACCGATGATGCGGATCCGGAAGCTGCAGCGCGATCGAAGTGACGTTGCGAACGAGCGTCGGCCGGCCGGCGCTTGTTCCTAAGAATAGAAGCTTCATGGCGATATCGCTCCCTTTCTGGCGCCCCGCGAACAATAGGACTTATTATGCCAACATGCGTGTACGGATAACCCTGTTCATGTGAATATCACAGCAGCCTGCGGCTTGCTGCGGGCTTGTTCCTATATGTGCCCGGAGGCATGCCCATGAGGCGCTTGAACGTGTTGCTGAAGTGATAGATGTCCTTGAATCCGGTTCGCTCCGCCGCTTCCCCTACGTTGTACTCGCCAGTCTCCAGCAGCGAAGCCGCTTGATTAACGCGCACGAGGTTGATGAACTCGGAGATCGACCGTCCCTCCGACTTCTTAAACAACGCCCCGCAATAGACGGGGTTCAGCTTGACTGCTCGCGCTACTTCCGCCACCGACAGCTTCTCGTCATAATGCTCCACGATGTATCGCTTAATGGCTTCCACATGAACATTGGCCGAATTGTGCTGCCCTTCGAACAGCAGCTTGTGCAGAATGAGGGCGAAGATCGCCTGACATTTCAACTGATACCCATCCTTCTGCTGCAGCCATTCGAAGTCCAATTCCTGGAACAGCCATTGGAAGTCGTCGAAGTCCTTCCGGGAAGAGACTACTGGCAGATCGATATGTTCTCCTTCGCGCAGCTTGAAGTCGATCGCTACGCAGGTCATGCCGGTCGTCGTGGCGTATCGCTCGCTGCCCGGCTTAATCAGCAATAGATCCCCTTCCCGCACATGATAGGCAACCCCGTCAACCCGATAATCAGCACTGCCTTCCAGCATGAACACAAGATCATAATAGGAGATGCGATGCGGTTCCAGCTTCCAGCTCGTGTTGCAGATTTTGCGAACGAAGTAGGTCATGGTCGGATGCTGCAGGCCCGCACCCGGTCCCTTTTCTTTTTCCAAAGTGATTAGCCCCCCGTACCGTTCTTATGATGAATGCGAATCCAGCTTCATATCTATTCTACCTAATAATCTCCATCTCGTAACAACTTTAATCTGCACAAATAATATTTAACCAACGCATTCTATCGGGAAAAGCTAAACTTCTATAATGAAAGCGTATCCCATTCGTAAGAGGAGGAACATCTCATGCTTCGTATCGCCATCGTCGGGACCGGGAATATATCATCTGCTCATATCAAGAGCTACCTCGCCTTTCCGGAGCGCTGCCAGATTGCGGCTTTCGTGGACACGGTTCCCGAGGCAGCCCGCAAGCGCGCAGAGCAGCTCGGCTTGAACGTTGAGCTGCTGGACTCTCACAAACAACTGTTGGGCCGGGACGACATCGACCTCGTCAGCGTCTGCACCCCGCCGTTCAGCCACGCCGAGATCGCGATCGACCTGTTGAACGACGGGAAGCATGTTCTAGTGGAGAAGCCGATGGCCCCTTCCTTGGAGGAGTGCGACCGGATGATTGAAGCCGCGAAGCGAAGCGGCAAAGTGTTGTCGATCGTCGCGCAGAACCGCTTCCTCGATCCGATCATGAACCTGAAGCGCGTGCTGGACAGCGGCTTGATTGGCCGGGTCGTTCACGCTCAGATCGATTCCCACTGGTGGCGCGGCCATTGCTATTACGACCTCTGGTGGCGCGGCCGATGGTCCACTGAAGGCGGCGGCTGCACGCTCAATCACGCCGTCCATCATATCGATATGCTCGGCTGGATGATGGGGCTGCCGACCAAGGTAGCGGCATTGCTGAGCAACGCGTCACACGACAATGCGGAGATCGAAGACATCTCCGTCGCCGCTCTCCAGTATGACGGCGGCCGGGTGGCACAGGTTACCAGCTCGGTCATCCATCATGGCGAAGAGCAGCAGGTTATTTTCCAAGGAGAGAACGCTCGTATCTCGGCACCGTGGAAGGTCTATGCCTCCACCTCCAAGGACAACGGCTTCCCGCAGCGCAACGAAGCGCTGGAGGAAGAGCTTCAGAAGTATTACGAAGGCTTGCCCCCTCTCGCGCATACCGGCCATCAAGGGCAGATCGACGATGTGCTCGCTGCAATTGAGACAGGCGGGACGCCTCTCATCACCGGAGAGAGCGGCCGCATGACCATCGAGCTGATCACTGCGATTTACAAAGCCGGCTTCGAGCAGAGAACCGTCGAGCTGCCGATCGCGAAGGACGACCTCTATTATACAGCCCAGGGACTTGTCGATAACGCGCCGCATTTCTACGAGAAGACCAATTCCGTTGCTCATCTCGGCTCCGGGCAAGAGATCAGCGTCGGCGGCAACTATCGCGATCGCAAATAACGAGGGAATGGAGCTGTACATATGAACAAGATGGACGGCATGAATTACGCCCCGAAGGGCAAACCGAATCCCGTCGTAGCTCAAGGCGACTTCGTCTTCGCGGCTATCGCGCTGGATCACGGCCATATCTACGGCATGTGCAACGGACTTGTCGAGGCTGGCGGCACGCTGAAGTACGTCTACGATCGAGATGAGACGAGAATGGACGCCTTCTGCAGGGCGTTCCCCGGCGTCAAGCGCGCGCGAAGCGAAGAGGAGATTCTGAACGATCCCGAGGTGCGCCTGGTCGCCGGAGCCGCCGTCACAAGTGAGCGATGCGCGCTGGGCCTTCGCGTCATGGACGCCGGCAAGGACTACTTCACAGACAAAGCGCCGCTTACTACACTGGAGCAGTTGGAGCAGGCTCGGGCCAAAGTGAAGCAGACCGGGCGCAAGTATGCGGTCTACTACAGCGAACGCTTGCATGAGGAAGGCTCCGTCTTCGCCGGCCAGCTTATCGAGCAAGGCGCGATCGGCCGCGTCATCCAGACGATCGGCATGGGACCGCATCGGCTGAATGCGAAGTCGCGTCCCGATTGGTTCTTCGTCAAGGAGAAGTACGGCGGCATTCTGTGCGACATCGGCAGCCATCAGATCGAGCAATTCCTCTATTACACCGGCGCGAAGGACGCTAACGTCGTGCGCAGCCAGATCGCCAACTACAACAACCCGGACTATCCCGAGCTCGACGACTTCGGCGACGCGATGCTGGCAGCCGACAACGGCGCCACCGGCTACTTCCGCGTCGACTGGTTCACGCCGAACGGTCTCGGCACTTGGGGCGACGGCCGAACGTTCATCCTCGGCACCGAAGGGTATATCGAGCTGCGCAAATATACCAATGTAGGTGCGGCTTCGCGGGGGGCGAACGTCTTCCTCGTCAACGGTGACCGGGAGACGCATTATCAAGTTGAGGGCCAAGTCGGCTACCCCTACTTCGGACAGCTGATTCTCGACTGCTTGAACCGCACGGAGAATGCGATGACGCAGGAGCATGCCTTCAAGGCGGCCGAGTTGTGCGTGCGGGCGCAATTGCAGGCGGTCAAGCTGCAGTAGCGCGGCATTGCCGCGTGCAATTGCAGGAGATGAAGCTGCAGCAGAGCGATTGTGCGGTGTGCAATTGCAGGCGGTAAAGCTGCAGCAGAGCGATTGTGCGGTGTGCAATTGCGAGCGGCCGTGCGGCGCGCGGCAGAAGAGGCTGTGCTCATCCTTCGGGGATAGGCACAGCCTCTTGCTGATGAGGGGCGCGGCAGCCTTGACAGTTTGAAAGTAGGTAACTGGATTACCCTCTTGTCCGAGAATTCAGCATTCTCGCCGAATGTAGGCAACTGAATTACTCTCTTGCTCGAGAATTCGGCATTCTAGCCGAATGTAGGTAACTGAATTACTCTCTTGTCCGAGAATTCGGCATTCTAACCGAATGTAGGTAACTGGATTACCCTCTTGTCCGAGAATTCAGCATTCTCGCCGAATGTAGGTAACTGGATTACCCTCTTGTCCGAGAATTCAGCATTCTTGCCGAATGTAGGTAACTGGATTACCCTCTTGCGCGGCATCCATGAGCCTCTATCCTCCAACTCCCACATGCTCACAAGCTCTTGCCTACCAAATACCCTGCATAGGCTAGAGCGATGCCGAAGACGTAGCTTCCTAGAAGATAAATCGCGAGCGCCTTCCATTCTCTCTTCCGGAACAGCTGCACGTTATCGACGTTAAAGGTCGAGAACGTCGTATAGGCCCCCATAAATCCGGTTCCTAACAGCAAATGAACATCGTTGCTCCAGTCGGAGCCCGCAATGATGCCAAGCAAGAACGAACCGGACAAATTAATTAACAGCGTCGCCCATGGCAACGCGGACGGGTACTTCCGGCTAGCCCACGCGCTCAGCCCGAACCTGGCGCAAGCGCCGAAGAAGCCGCCGATCGCGACGCACACCATATTTTCGATCATGACGGTTCAGCTCCCCTTGTCCTTCTGCGCGATTGAGCTTGGGATATCCAGTAGCCGATTGCGGCGAATGCCAAGCCTCCAATGAGACTGGATGCCACATACAGTGCGGCCAGTCCCGCTTGATCCTCCTTCATGAGCGATACGGTCTCGACGCTGAAGGTCGAGAAGGTCGTGAAGGACCCGACGAACCCCGTCCCGAACCCCGTCCGGAACCAAGCCGGCATGCCGGACTTGGACGCCGCCCAGTTCGCGAACCAGCCTAGCAGCAGGCATCCCGCTAAGTTAATGATGAGCGTACCTGCCGGAAACGAAGAGCTTGGACGCCAATCTTGAACCCATAGGCCAAGCTCATAGCGCGACAGCGCGCCAAAGATCCCGAACAGGCCAATCGGCCAGTAAGCCTTCATCCGTTTCTCCTCTCTTCCGCAGCTGTTTGTCTTCATCTCATTATTTCGACAGAAGTAGACACTCTTCCTCGACTATACCCTCCCACGCGCGAAAAAGAAACTCTTGACGGCAGCCCAAAGCGCTGTCGTCAAGAACCGGAGAGAGCCGCCCTTCTAAATCAATTCCTTCAGCGCACGCAGCAGCAAGTCGTTCCCTTCCCGTGTGCGCTCGCGGAATCCTACATGCTCTATCCATGGCTCTCCCCCTCAACTACTGCTATTCTATTATTATACAGTCGATATTGCGGTCGACAGCAATTGTCAGTTCATATTGCAGGAGGGATTCAGATGAAGCGCTTGATACGATTGCTTCCGTTGCTAGCGCCGGCAGTGACGATCTCTCTGTCACTAAGCCTCTTGTATCTCAATCCTTATTCCTCTCTTCCACCGGAATCATCTACTCAAGTGATCGTCTTCAGCTTACTCGTATGCCCGGCCCTGCTCGTCGTCGCAGCCTTCTTCGTCCGGCTGCCCGCGCTCAAGTACATCAGCTTTGTCTTATCCATCCCAGTTGGCTTCTATGTTGGGTTAGCGGGTTTTCCAAGCCTATGGAGCTTCTTTATTCTGAGCATTCTTTGTTATCCCTTCATCCCTGCCTATCCAAGCAAACGGCCGCCTCGCACCATCAACGATTCGCATAATTAATGCAATAAAATAAAACCGACAAACCCGGCGATTCGCCAAGTCTATCGGTCTCTTCGCAACTCTTGCCTTCTTCGCAACCCATGCCTTCTGCGTGACACTTACCTTTGTTTAGAAGCTCCAATACGGAGCCGCGCCCGGCCAGATGGATTCGGATTCCTGCGGCTCCTGTCTCATTTCATCATAAGCCCCTGCCCCGTATCCGGTCATGGCGTATGCGCCTACGCCAGCTCCCGTCCAGGGTCCAACGCCAACGCCTGTTCCAGTACCAGCTCCCGCCCCCATCCCAACGCCTGCTCCAGTACCGGCTCCCGCAACCATCCCGGCTCCCGCCGTCATCCCTCCCGGCACTCCGCACCCAATCGGCGGACCGAAGATGACGGACGCTTGAATTGGCGCCACTGCTTGCGCATAGGCAGCCTCGTTCACGCAGTATGCTCGGCTTGCGATCTCCTTCGGCAGGAATCGCAGGAAGTCGGAGCCGTACACAATATCAGGCGTCGGCTCGGAGAAGATTGTCAGCAGATGGACGTTGTCGGTCAGCGCAACGATCCAGTGGAACCAGCCCTTCGGGAGCATCGACACCTGACCTGGCTTCAGATGGTACGTCATGAGCCCCTGCGTGAACGGATTGAATACGGAAGTCAGCACTTCTCCCGACAGCAGAATAACCATCTCATCCACATTCGTATGCCAATGGGGGGTGATCATGACGCCCTGACTCATACGTACATTAAAGAATCCGTTGCTAATAGCAGGCAGTTGCTCTCCGAACAGCTGTGTAATGTAGTTGCGGGAATCCCGCATGTAATTGAGCACGGCATTAGAATCGGCGCTAAGCGTCAGATCCGGGGATTGCAGCACAACATTCAACTTGGCTCGCCTTCCTCTCCTAGGTATGCGTCTATTCACTATATGCCGCGCTGCATATGACCGCTACCCGGACAAGCCGCCATAACGCAAGTTGTCAGCCCACTATCGCCGTACTATCTATGTAAAAAAAGACAACTGGCGTATGGGCTACGCCAGCTGTCCGACAAGACGAATCCCCTATTAGATGGCCCAACCAGCTGCAAGAATGATTACCAGCAGAATGAACAGGACCAGAACAAATGCGGCTGCACCGCCGCCGCCGTACCCTCCGCACGAGCCTGCGACAGGATATCCCATAGTTGTCACCACCTTTGTAACGATTGTGTGATTCGTCATCACCCTTCTAACATATGGCGGGGGTATACGTCCTGTCTGTACGAACGCACAGATTCAGCGATATTCCGCACCAGCACAGTCAAGCGGGCGGCGATTCGGACAAAGGCGGCTTCAGGGAAAAGGATGCGGATGCGGGTTAAGCGATTCATAAGCGATCGTCTCCTGCGCATAGCCCAATTCGGCTGACACGCGTAGGACGCGGTCTAGTCCCGCAAGCCGTGTCAGCGAATGACCGAACGTCATCGGCAGCATACCCGGAACTAGCACCTTGACGCAATGCAGGCCAATGCACTCAACCTCCGGCGTCGTCTGGTTCACCGCGATAACCTCCATCCCCAGACGGTCCAACGTCCGAACAGCCCCGCGTACATCATCGGCCAGATCTAGCTGCTTGCTCGGCCGGCCGAACGCTTCACGGAACGATATCGGCGGCAAGCGCTGTTCCAGCAGGAAGGACAGCCTCTCCTCCGCTTGCGGCAATCCATATAGCAGAGCATGATCTTCCATCCGCTCCACCAGCGACGAATCATGAAGCATCGGCGCCAGCCGTTCTTGATCCCGTTCGAAAATGTTCTGCAGACCGCCCATCAGCCCGGCCGCCTCCCGGACCGCGCTTCGGGCTGCATGCAGCGGATCCAAGTGTGCTCCCGCCGCGCAGATCAGATTCATCCGGCCAGAGCGATTGGACACGGACTTAGCCACCGCCAGAACAGCCGGGATGCCATGCTCCATCGTCATGTTGTATAGGCGCACGTCATAATCGGATGCACGTTTAATGCGATTAATTAATGACGTTAAATATTGATCCCCCGATGACAAGACATCCAGCTGCCGGAGCGGCAAGCGCGCATACCATGTGATGAGGAAGGAATCCCGTTCGATAACCTCGAGGAGGCCGTGCAGGATCGCTTCCTCCAAACTCCCCCCGATCGCGCAGCCGTTCGAGCCTTCGTTCACCCAGCTCTCGCCGCTGCTAGAGCTATAATAAGCAAGGCTTCGCGGGACGAGAATCGGCTTCTGCTTCGTCAGGCTGCAGCCCCATACCCAATCGATCGGCTCCTCCGGGTCGAACGGCTCGAAGGGGAACTCCGGCATAGCGTATTGCTCATCGCGGTAGAGTCCGGCGGTGCGCGGATCGAGCGCCTCGGACGTTAGGCGATTATAGCTGTCGCAAACCGCCATTCGATTACGCTGCGGCATTCGCGCGCAGTGGCGCTCCAATGCTTCCAGCATCGCTGCCGTCATGCTTCGGCTGTAGGTGCTGCCGCGTCCGCCGGCGATCTCGATGCCGTAGGTGAACGACGGTACCGTTACGCTAGTGGAGGCGATCGGCGCTTGATAGTCGTGGAATACGCCGTTGATGATGCCTGTTCGGGGATCGTAGAATTGCTTGAGCAGCAGTCCGCTCCATTCCGCCAACGGCTTAATTCGGTAGGTGTCGGGATCCGGCTTAATCCGAGATGACAAGGAGATCATCGCCCGCTCCGGAGAATCGAATGGCAAACTGCCGCAGATCGGACAGAGCGGGTCGGGCAGGAACGAATGAAGCGAGCTTCGCAGCGTGTCCCGCTGGACGATGTAGACGCCGCATTCCGTGCTCACCGGGCGTATCTCCAGCAGTCGCATCGTCTCCTCCGCAACGAAATGGGCGATATGTTCATTCGCCATCGAAGAGCTTATCGGCTCCGCTTGACTTGATTCGATCAGTTGGCCATCTGGCAGCACCGATTCCGACGAGCCTAACTGAAGGCTGGCATTGTGCATTCGCGTACGGGCACACAGAGAACATCCCGGCACGCCAGGCCGAACCAACGGACCGATGATCGCTTCGCGGCTTGCGACGGAGACGCGAATCCATGGAACGCCTGTCCCCCGCATCGCCTCCTCTTCCGAGTACAGGTCCGTCTCCTCGGGCTTCTCGTCTATGATGACGACGAGCGACACCTCCGCCGGCATGCCGTCCATGCAGTTGTCTCTGTGAATTGGCAGGCAGAACTCCGACAGCCGATCTGCTAGCAGTGCCGATATTTCGCTCCCTCCGACAACAGCGACGATCTCCGACACGCGATGATCCCTCCCCGCAGCGCTGAATGCGCGCCGCCATGCACTGCACTACTTTATGAGGAATCGCCTAGGGAGGTGATCTTCGGACCCTTATTTGACACAGCCGTCAACCGAATGTCTACAAGGAACGTGAACCACGTCCCATCCTTATCGCTGCGCCTTGCTCATCATGCCTCTACGCAGCGCTCCTAAGATGAACAAGCTTACCGCAATTAAGACGATATTCGCGCCCATCTCAACGGAGTCAGGCAGACCGTTGTAGAACATGAAAGAGGCAGTTGACCCGTGAACGAAGCCGCTGATGGTACCGCAAAAGCCCAAGTCGAAGAAGACGATACCGAGGATCACTAGAATAGAATGGATAGGATCACCCTCTCTCTCCCTCCAAGACTCAGGATTCGAAGCGAGCCATCGGCGCTCTAGCGTCGGTCGATGCCTTGCGATTCCAAAGATAGAATGTGAATGCCGCATAGAACAGCACGACAACAATGCTCATATCGCCGGAGATGTATTGGGCCGATTCCGAGTGGTTCACCGTCAATGTGCCGAGGATTAACCACAGCCAGTTATGCATCGTATGGAAGATAGACGAGGTCCAGACGCTGCCGGTGCGAAGGCGCACCTCTCCGATTACGGGAGCAAGGAAGGTTGTGCTGGCTACAGTAAGCGGCAGCAGAATCCACAGCTGTTCACCAGCATGGTATGCGTCCGTATTGATGATCAGCGGGAAGTGCCATACCCCATGAATGACCCCATTTAGCAGCATCGCTGGCTTCTTGCCCATCGATCCCATCATGACCGGAAGAAGATAACCGCGCCATCCGAGCTCTTCGCCCAAGGAATTGGTCAGAACCGTCTTGACGAAGATGAAGATCATGACGGGAAGGAACATCGTCCAGCTAATCCCTTCGAAGTCATCGCGGACGACCAGGGACGATAAGCCCGTTAACCATACCGCCGCGAAGCTGGCGGCGAGCGGCAGCACCGGCACCAGCAGCGCCGCAGCCCAGCCCTTCAGGCCGAGCTTGTGCAGCCCAAGCCGCTTCCACCCTGCCTTCGTGTAGCCGTCTCGGGTGACGACCAGCATCATGATCAGCACGGCTAGAGTCGGCGTGAGCATATACGTGAATCCGAGCATCCCCGGAATATAGCTGAAGCCGAGAGCGAGTAACAAGACAATAACGGTGAAACAAATGGTTTTGTGAGAATCCTTCAATGATTTGAACACTTCTTATCGACACCTCTACGTTTAATTTTGCCTTCGAAACGTATGGTATCGAGAAAAAGTCACATTCGCCTAGTGACTAACGGATAGAAAGAGTCATGAGAACAGCCCTTCCTCCGATGCTTTCTTCAGCGCGGATGCGCGGTTGTGCACGTTCAGCTTGGAATAGATATTGGAAATATAATTCTTCACAGTTCCTTCCGACAGATACAGCTTGTCCGCGATGTCCCGGTTGGCCAATCCGTCGGATATGCACTTGAGCACTTGAAGCTCCCGTTCGGTCAAGCCGTATTCCGAATCCTTCGCGACGGGGCCTGACAAGGATCGCGCGAACAGCGACCTGGCCACTTCTTGGGAGATCATCGTCTCGCCTCGGCTCACCAATCGGATGGCGGCGGCCAAATCTGCCGGATCGATCGCCTTCAGAATGTATCCTTCCGCTCCCGCATGCAGAGCGCCCGCGACCATCTCGGTATCTTGGAACGTGGTGAGCATGATGACTTTCGAATCAGGGCGAATCTTCTTGATCTGCCTTGTAGCTTCGACGCCGTCCATGACGGGCATCTGGATGTCCATGAGAATAATCTTCGGCTGCAGCCGGTTCGTCATCTCAACCGCTTCCGCACCGTTAGATGCCGTTCCTACGACTTCAAGATCTGGGTGCAGATTGAGGACAATGCCCAGACTTTTGCGGATAATATCTTGGTCTTCTGCGATTAATACTGTAATTTCTTTCATTGTGTCGATCACTCCAACTTAAAGTGAACTTCCATTTGGCGCTCACGCGCCTTCACTCTGTCTTATTTCCGCGCGCCATAAGGCCGGAATATGGCATTCAATCGTCACTCCGTACCCAGGCGATGAGGCGACATGCAGCGAGCCATGCGCGTTCGAGATTCTCTCCCCCATCGCATGCAAGCCGAAGCCTTCCACGAGCTGGTTCGTGCCGGCGCCGTTATCCTTAACGATGAGCTGAAGGCGATCGGGGTGATACGTGAGCCTGATTCGAATCGCTGTCGCGAATCCATGCTTCTTTGCGTTCGTCAACGCTTCCTGGACGCATCGGACCAGCGCCGTACGTACATTTTCCGGAACGGGATACTCCTCACCCTCCGCATCATAATCGACAGCGGTATCCGTGAAGGAGGCGAACTCACGCGCTATCCCGGACAATACAAGAGTTAGGGAGCGTTCCTCTCCCTCCGGAGCGATCTGATGAATATGGCGCCGCACTTCATCTAACCCGCTGCGGGTAACGTCCAGCAGCTCGCGGAGACTCCTCTTGGCTTCCTCTCGATCCGCATCGATCAGGTAATAGACGGCATCCATGCCGGTGATCGTTGTCGTGAAGGTATGTCCGACCGTATCGTGAAGCTCTCGGGACAGCCTGCTCCTCTCCTGCGTCAGCGTTAATTGCTCGATCTGATTGGCGTAGAGCTCAAGCGTTCGATTCTGCTCTCCGATGATGCCGTTCATCCGCTTAATTTGGAAGAACGAAGACACCAGCTTGCGGAAGCTGTAGCCGATGGCGAGAAAGATCAAACCGTCAACGATAATATTGACCGCAGACTCAAGCCCAAACCCCCAGACTAGAGAGGCAAGAAGCGGCGTCGCGACGACAGAGGAGACCGCCAACCCGATGCCTAGCCGGCTGCCGCTCATATACGCCATCGCCAGCGCTGGCAGATTGTAGAACGCGAACTCGTTGGTGGAGTTCCCCTCGAAGAAGCAATTGAATGCGCCGCTCAGCGCCATCTCCGCAATTACCGGATAGACGGTCAATCGTCTCTGCCGCATATACAAGACTAGCGGGACCAGATAGATGATGAAGAAGAAGGAGAGCGCCACCCCCAGCATCCCGGCAGCGCCGAGCAGATGACTTCCGTGATTGTAATTGCCGGGATTACTAACGATGTAGTTGACTCCAGCGAGAAACCATAGCGTGCGAATGCTTAGGAATACATAATCGAACCAATGCCTATGCGGCAAAGCGGATGTCATCTCGTTAAAGCTCCTTCAACTTGTACTCCCCCCAACCATATCATATCTCTGATCATACCTCTACCTATCTCTGCCAAGTAGTGAACTTCGGCTAATTAAAGTCATATGAACCTCTTCATTCCCTCTGTTGTAAACGGCCATCCTTACTCGTCTGCCTCATACAAAGATGCATCCGCCTCTTGAAGGAACGGCGTCCATTCGCCTGTCGCATACAGCTGAAGCCGGTGCATCGCGCGCGTGCATGCCGTATAGAACAGCTTGCGTTCGCTCTCCCGATGATACGTCGTCGAAGAAGCGTCATAGATCAGCACGGCGTCGAACTCCACGCCCTTCGCCAGATACGCGGGAATGACCATCGCCCCCTTCCCGAACGTCGGCGTCTCCTTCGTGATTAGCCTCAGCGACGGGCAGCCTTGTGCGATCAATTGCTCGTAAGCTTCGCTGCTTTGGGCCGCTGTTCTCGCTATGACCGCGATAGAGTAGAAGCCCTCCGCCTGCAGCGACGAGAGATCCGATGCGATCGCCGCCGCACGCTGCTCGGCGTTCTCCGCCTTGATCAGGCGCGGTTTCTCGCCGCCCCTGTCGAACGGCACGATCTCCCGTCCTCCCGGCAGCAGCGCCTTCGTGAACTTCACGATCTCGCGCGTGGACCGATAACTGCAAACGAGGCGGTACAGCGTCGTCTCCGACTCTCCGTAGAGATGCACTAATGGCGATTCCCCGCCTCCGTCCAATTCCGTCGCCTGTGTGTAGATCGCCTGGCCGAAGTCGCCGAGCACCGTCATGCGGGCGCGGGGGAACAGCTTCTTGAGGAACTCATATTGGAACATCGAGTAGTCCTGTCCCTCATCGATGAACACATGCCGCACCTCCGAACTTGACCGAACGCCCTCCACGAGCTCCTTCAAATACAAGTAAGGCGTCGCGTCTTCATAGTTGAGTGCACGCCGGTTCATCTGCTCCTTCGTCTGTCTGCAGATCTCCGGCCACAGCTCGGGCGCTTCAGCCCCATCCGTCATCCTTCGGTATTCGTCTGCGTTGCCGAACAATTGGGCGTACAATCCGGCCATATCGATGAACGCCAGCCGCTTCACCTGTTGCCTCAGCGGTTGGAAGCGCTCCTTCACGATCATGCGGCGCAGCAGCTGTTCCTCTCGATCGGCGTAATCGAAGTCGCTCTCGTCCCGCCGGCTCTTGCCCAAGATGAACTCTCGGGCCACTTCATATTGCTCGGCGAAGTCGAACACTCCCCTCTCTTGGTGGAGTTCGCGGAACACCGCGGCATACTGCTCGTTGTCGAGATAGTTCATCTCCTCCTGCACCCAAAGCGCTTCCCGCTCCTGGCGCTCTAATACCGACAGCTGGTCCAGCAGCCATTCTTGCAGCAGAGCCACTCGATTGGATACGCGTGTGGAAGGATCATAGCTGTAGAATCGGGAGGCCATCTGCTCAGCGGAGATCAACTCCCGTTCCTGGAAGCAGAAGCCATTGAACCGCATGCCCTCGTGTCCCAACCATTGCGCATACCTCTGGAGAGCTTGAAGGAAAGCCGTCGACGCCTTATATTCGATCCCCTTCAGCCTAGCCTCATAGCCTTCCGACTCGTGTCCGGTCAGCACAAACTCGATCTGATCGAACGGATCCTCGAGCCGGTATGCCGATCCGAGCCAATGCTCCAGATATTCCTGGAACGTCGTCTGCTGCATATTCTCTTCGCCCAGCTCGGGAAGCACGGTAGAGACATAGCTGTTGAACATCGGATTCGGGGAGAATAGTACAATCTGATCCGCCCGGAGCCTGTCGCGGTGTTTGTACAGCAAATAGGCAACTCGCTGCAGCGCCGCAGACGTCTTCCCGCTTCCGGCCGCCCCTTGCACGATGAGCATTCGGCTTCGGTCGTCGCGGATGATCGCATTCTGCTCCCGCTGGATGGTCGCCACGATGCTCTTCATCTGCGAATCCGCGCCTTTACCCAGTACCTGCTGCAGCAGTTCGTCGCCAATTGTCAGACTCGTGTCGAATACATTTAGCAAGCTGCCTTCTCTAATTTGGTACTGCCGCTTGAGCGTCATCGTCCCCGCGACACTGCCGCCCGGCGTGTCGTAGGCGGCAGCTCCCGGCGAATAGTCGTAATAGATGCTGGCGATCGGCGTACGCCAATCGTATACCAGGAAGCTCATGCCGTCCTTGTCGACGAAGGACGAGACGCCGATATAGATCTGCTCGATATCCTTCAGCCCATCCTCTTGATAATCAATGCGCCCGAAGTACGGCGAAGGCAGCAGCCGCTTCATGCCTTGCCATTGCTGCATGCGGAGCCGGTGGCTTCGCTCCCGTTCGGATAACAGCGCCTCTTGCTGCTTGATGCTATGGAAGGTCTCTTCAAAGTCTTCGTCGCTGCCCGTGTTCACCGTCACTTCTTCCCAGAATCGTCTGCGAAGGTCCGTCGCTTGATCGCGCAGACCCGCTACCTCCGGCTCAATCTCGGTAATTCTCTCTTGCAGCTTCTCCGTCACCAGCGCCAGCCGCTCTTGTTCTTGCTCCCAACCCTTCTCGTCGATCATCTGGTGGAACACGCTCCCTTCAATGGATCCCGAGAGATCTCAAAAAGACGTTTGACAAACCGCAAAGCCGCATGGTATGATAATAGTGTAAGTAAGATGGTCTTACTATGACTTGTTTCAGTTTAGCGCATGGAGATTTTCTTATCATACCATGGCGGATCATCATACGCAATTGTTTATTCGTACACATAGAAGAACCCGGCAGTGGATGCCGGGTTCTTATTTTGTTTATGCTCTTGCCCCCTGCTTAGACCGCCTCGGTCCGAATCGAGGCAAGCGCGCGCTTGCCTCTTCTTATATAGAGCTCTGTGAAACCCAGATTCATGAAGATGGACAGAACGACCGACAGCGGAAATGCCGTGCCGAGCGGCAAGTCCGTCACTAGCTCTACGATGCCCAAGACAAGCCGGAAGCTGACGAAGACCAGCGTAACCGCATAGCTTCGAATCATCCATTGCCGGTGAAGAACCGTCTTTTTCTGCATAATAAGCCGTATTCCGTTCGCCGTCGTCGCCAGCCACAGAACATCCAGCACCAAGAACGCCAAGGTTGAACCTCTTCCCCCGGTCGCATACAGCGCAATGTAAGGTACGACGAGTACGTTCAGCAGGATCGAGATCCCGTAGATTCGGCCGAGTATGCGATGTCTGTTCGGGTTCAGGCGGCTTCGCCGAGTCAGTTGGTACGTTCCGATTAACAATGCGATCGTGCCAAGCACAATATGCGGGTAGAAGAACAGCTTCCACATCTCATAGGGGAAGGACGGATCGTCCATCTTGGCGGATACCATGCCCGACTGGCTTGGACTGTAGATGAAGTATTGCAGAACAATATAGAGCGTCAACAGATAAGTAGATGCATAGATGGCGGGGAAAATCAGCTTCTTGTTAAACAAGGGATATTCTCCTTTAACTTAGCGTTTTGCGCATGAAGGCAGCTAAATCTTGGGTTGTGAACCGGCTTGGCTGCTGGGCAATCGTGTTCTGGACACGCAGCCCGTACATCAGCATTACCAACATCTCGGCGGTAGCGCGGCTCTCCACTTCGGAAGGAATGGCGCCATGCATTTTCCCGATCTCGATCCATTGCGAGCAGGTCTGCAGCGTATAGTCATAAACGTGCTGAACGATCTCCGCAACCTTCGGATTGTCCATTTGGCTCAGCAGATAGACGAAGATCAAGTTAGTCACGTCCTGATGGTTGGAGGTGCGCTGCATTCCTTCGGCGATCAATTGCAAGGGGTCTTCCAGCCCCGGGGCCTGCGGGCGATTGACGACATCCGTGAACCGCGCATTCATCAGCTCCATCCGCGCCTTCAAGATGAGACCGAACAGTTCATCCTTGCTCGATACATAATGATAGATGGCGCCCTTGGACAGCCCAGTCTCCCGAATGATATCCTGAAGCGTCGTTTGACGGCAGCCCTTCTCCTGAATAAGCTTCTCCGCTGTGTTCAATATGGTCTGAAAAGTTTGGTTTGCCGTTGCCAACACATTCACGTCCTTATTCGAATTGCCATTTAATCCAGCTTCTCCACTTTAGCATACCGACTGCCGGTATGCCACCTCGATATCGGCATCGTTGGAATCGGGAGCCGAAGAGGCGGCAACCGCCTTCCGGTAAGACAGGAACATCCAGAACCGCCAAGCGAAGGTGAAGATGACCATTACCGCAATATATTCGGCCAACATTAATTCGATATCAGGCCGATACTCCGGCGTCAGAATCGGATGGCTGTGAAAAATCCAGGTTCTTGCTTCATAGCGGAGATACGGGAATGCCGCCAGAATCACCAGGAACAATCCGTTGAATTTGAACTTCGCAACACCCTTGCGAACCTGCTCGAAGCGGGAAGTCAGGATGTAAGGAATTGCCGCCGCCAATCCGAGACCGATCGTCCACGCGACTTGAACCGGCTCCGCGCGGCGAACCATGCACTCAACGATCCAGGGCACCGGCGCGAACAGCATCCAATCTCCCAACAGCAGCTTCATGCCGCTTCCGCTATACTCTTTCCGAGTCACGCGGTACTGCTTGTAAGTCATCCAGATGACCATTGCCCAAACTCCGTAACCGATCAAATCCCATTGCTGCTGTGTCATGCCAATCCACTCCTATTCATGTTAAGACCGACCGTCGGTCTGTTCTGTAATCGAGTATACATACCGACCGTCGGTCTGTCAATAATGATTTTTAGTAATCGAACAAATAAAAGAAGGGCCGAATTCAGCCCCCCTTGATGATCCGCTTTAGCTTCTTATGAGAATACCGCCGATAACAGACGGTCCAGACGATGGCGGCGCCTATAAACCCGTACATAACAAAGTTGGATACGGCCAGAAATTGCGATACCGTCAGCTCATAGACGAGAATCGTGCGCACGACGGCTTCGCCTAACAAGGCGATTCCCCATCCCGCCGTCATCAGCCGCAAGACGAAGCGAAAGTAAGGATATTGCCAATTCGCCGCAAAAGCTGCCCTGCGATCCGGATCGCTGCCTACCGTAAACCGCAATGCGAAGTAATAGATCAACGGCCGGGGGAACAGCAGCGTGGCCAGGAAGATAAGGCCTAAGACCGCGGTGACGAAGGACTCTCGGACCAAGAGCAGCTGTTCGTTGCCGCCAAGGGTGAGCACCAGCAGGCCAAGCAGAAAGCTGGTCAGCATGAATGAGGCGAATACGTCCAGCTTGCGGCTCTTCAGAAGCGTGTACGCATTATCGAGCAACGGAATGACGGTTGCAATGGACAATGCCTGAAGGCTTGTCATATGCGAACGGAGAATCTCATACACCAGATAAGGCAGAACCCCATTGATCAGCAGGGTAATCAAGATGCTGCGCAGAATGTCTTTTCTCGTTCCCAGACTGACCTGTTGCGGTTGGTTCATGTTATATCTATCCTCCAAAGTTGGTATGAGATAGATTTCGATGACAATCGACAAATTCCTGCTATTACCTGCTGAATGCCCAATGCTCAAGACTTGGCGAATCGCTCGCGAGCCCGTCGCGCCGCTTCCGCCATGTTGCGCAGAGCCGCGACTGTCTCTTCTTGTCCTCTCGTCTTCAGACCGCAATCCGGATTGATCCAGAAGAGACTTGGATCGAGTACGGTCAGTGCACGCTCAATCTGCGACGCCATCTCCTCCACGCTCGGAACGCGCGGGCTGTGGATGTCGTATACGCCAAGGCCAATGCCGAGCGGATACGCATGCGTCTCGAAGCTGCTGAGCATCTCCCCGTGGCTGCGCGAGCTCTCGATCGAGATGACGTCCGCGTCCATCGCTTCGATCGATTCGATCATATCGTGGAACTCGCAGTAGCACATATGGGTATGGATCTGCGTCCTGTCCGCCGTCGTACAGGTCGTCTGCCGGAAGGCGTCCACCGCCCGCTTCAAGTAACCTGCATGCTCCGCCGGCTTCAGCGGCAGCCCTTCCCGCACGGCGGGCTCGTCTACTTGAATCATGCCGATGCCGGCTCTCTCCAGCGCTTCGACTTCCTGCCTAAGCGCGAAGGCCAGCTGCTGCGCGACCTGCTCGCGAGAGAGATCGTCGCGGACGAACGACCAGTTCAGAATCGTGACCGGTCCCGTCAGCATCCCTTTGACCGGCCTCTTCGTGCGGGACTGCGCATACACGGTCTCCTTCACCGTCATCGCTTCCCGATATGCGACGTCTCCGTAGATAATCGGCGGCTTCACGCACCTCGAGCCATAGGATTGCACCCAGCCGAATTGCGTGAACGCGAACCCGTCCAGCTTCTCGCCGAAGAACTCAACCATGTCCGTCCGCTCGAACTCGCCGTGAACGAGAACGTCCAGCCCGATCTCCTCCTGCAGCGCCACCCAATGATCGATCTGTTCCCGGATGTAAGCATCGTACCGCTCCTGCGGCCATTCGCCATTCCGCCATAGCCGCCGCGCTCTGCGCACCTCCGCGGACTGCGGGAAGCTGCCGATCGTCGTCGTCGGCAGCAGCGGCAGCCCGAAGCGCTCCGCCTGCAGCTTCCGCCGCTCGGCGAACGGCGCGCCGCGCTTCGGCTCCTTCGCCGCCATCGCTTCCACCGCCTGCCGCACGTCGAGGCGCTGCCGCGCAGGCGATTGCCGGAGCGCTTCGAGCGCTGCCGCGCTGCTTGCCCGCGCTGCTTCGCCGCCTTCTCCGCCGCGCGCGAGATAGGCAACTTCGTCCAGCTTCTCGTCGGCGAAGGCGAGTGCCTGCTTCAGCTCCGGCGGCAGCTTCGTCTCCCGCGCGGCCGACACCGGCACGTGCAGCAGGCTGCACGACGTCTGCACGATCAAGCGATCGTCCGGCACAATCGACTTCAGCTCTTCAATCAGTGCGAGCCCCTCCTCCAGATCGGACCGCCAGATGCCGCGGCCGTTCACAATCCCGGCGCCGAGCGATTTGTCCGCCGGGAAGCCATGTTCGCGCAGCGCAGCCAGATTGCCGGCGCGTCCGAAGCCACGCGCCAGATCCAGTCCGATTCCCGCCACGGGCAGACGGGCGATCTCTTCGTACTTCTCAACCGAATCGAAGTAGGTTTGCAGCATGAGCTTCAACCCGGGCACCGCTTGGGAGAACGTTCCGAAGATTCGGCGCAGCCGTGTCAGGTCTATCTCATCGAGCTTCGTCACTAGGATCGGTTCGTCTATCTGCACCCACTTCGCGCCCGCGCCGCTTAGCTCTGTGAGCACCTGGACATATAGCGGAAGCAGCCGATCAAGCCAAAGATCCGTCTCGGCAGCCTCGTAGCCCTTGGACAGCTTCAGGAACGTGAGCGGTCCGACGATGACCGGTTTGCCTTCAATCCCAAGCTCCTCCTTCGCTTCCAGGTACGCGCGGAGCGGCCGATTGCCGGTCAGCGCCGGATTCGTGCCGCCGAGCTCGGGAACGATGTAGTGGTAATTCGTATTGAACCACTTCGTCATCTCGCACGCCGCCGCACTGTGCGTTCCGCGGGCCATCGCGTAATAGACGGACAGCGGAACGGAGCCGCCTTCATAGCCGAATCGCTCGGGCACGATCCCGAACATAGCCGCCGTGTCAAGCATATGGTCGTAATAGCTGAAGTCGCCGACCGGGATCAGATCGATCCCCTTCGCCTGAAGCTTGCGCAGATGCGCTAACCGGATCTCCCGCAGGCTGCGGTGCAGCTCCTCTTCCCCTAACTTGCCGGTCCAGTGGGCCTCGATTGCTCGCTTCCACTCTCGTTCCGCGCCGATCCGCGGGTATCCTAACACGCTGCTGTTTGCCATCTTGCCGCCTCCCCTTGTTCTATCAACGCTATGCCGCCTGCCCTTTGACAGACACGCATTGTTCGATATCGCAAAGATAACATGAGCGAGCGGTTATACGTTAACACGAATAATCTATATCTAGATATAGCGAATAGCTATAACAAAATGAGGAGGAACGGCGCTTTGGATACAAAAAAATGACGTGCAGCATCCCTTCGATGTCTGCACGTCATTCCATTGACGATCGGCTTATTACTTCCGCCACAGCTTCTCGATCTCATCCGCCGCCTGCTCCACCGATTCGGCGCGGACGACGATCCGGTTGTCCGGATTGTACTGCTCGCTCGTCCGCTCGTACAGCGGGTCGTAATAATAGACCAGCAGCAGCTCAACAGCCCTGTCGTACTTCCCTTCCTGCAGGCACTGATCGATCTCCGCCGCGACCGGGGTATGAATGCGCTGCTTCACCCGGCGGAACGCCGACAGGCAAGCATCTTGATGCTCCCACGGACGATAGTCTTCGAGAATGTGGCGGATGCGCGCGGGAATAGGCATCTCCAGCCAGATCTGCCGTCCTTCCGCCTTCTTCTGCAATAGGAAGTCGGGCAGCATCGCCTTGCCCACCCGCGCGCTCTCCGCCTCGAAGAGCACGACGCGCTCATCCTTCAGCCGCTCCAGCTCGTCCAGCAGGAGCGAATCGAACATTTTCTGATTGCGCGCCTTAAGGCCGATATGCCCGAACACCGAACCGCGGTGCCCGGCCAGATGCTCCAGATCGAGCACGGGCGCGCCGCGACGCGCCAGCTCCTGCAAGACAAGCGTCTTGCCGCTGCCGGTATAGCCGTTGAGCACGAGCGCATCGGGCTTAAACGCATAGTCCCGCAGCGTATCGACCACAAACTGGCGGTAGGCGCGATACCCTCCCTGAAGCCGGCTCACATGGATGTCCATCAGCGACAGCAGCGTGGCCGTCGTCTTGCTGCGCATGCCGCCGCGCCAGCAGAACACCGCTTTGGGCCCTTGCACCTCCGCGAAGCTGCGAATGAAGGCAGGGAGCTTAGCGGATACGATCTCGAGCCCTCTCTCCTTCGCGGCTTGCTGGTTGACCTGCGTATACAAAGTGCCGACCTCGGCCCTCTCTTCATCGTTGAAAAGCGGGATGTTCACGCTCCCCGGAATGGTCGCGTCCGCGAATTCGGATGGGGAACGGACGTCGATAATCGTTAGATCCCGGTCGTTCCGCTTCTGGATCCAATCCTCGATCGTCAAATCTTGAAACATGCTGCCGCCTCTCCTCTGCTGTTCATTCCCCTTATTCAACGGCGATCCGGCCTGGATGCGCCATCGTCACTTCCCCGATCAGGCTCGCTTCTACGCCCGCCTCAACCATCTCTTGCAGCATTTTGTCCGCTTGCTCGCTTGCGACGGCAATGAGCAGGCCGC
Source organism: Cohnella lubricantis (assembly GCF_014212015.1). Classification (GTDB taxonomy): domain Bacteria; phylum Bacillota; class Bacilli; order Paenibacillales; family Paenibacillaceae; genus Cohnella; species Cohnella lubricantis. The sequence continues at coordinate 48,206 of NZ_JACJVN010000039.1, forward strand.
CGGACGTGACCGCGTCGCAGAGCATCCAGCGGTCGACCTGGTCCATCTCAGCGGGGAAGTCCACATGCTCCTGCACATGCGCGAAATTGTTCTTCGTCCCGCCCGGCACGAACCCATTCTCCGCTAGCTCCCGCACGCGCGGCAGGAACGGGACGTCCGCCTTGCGGATGACGAGGCCGTTGCCGCTGCCTTGCGCCATCTCCATCGCATGGCCGATCAAGCCGAAGCCGGTTACGTCCGTGCACGCGCTGACGTCATAGGCCTCCATGACTTCAGCGGCCTTCTTGTTCAACGTCGTCATCACTTGTGTGAGGCGCTTGATCTCATCCGCGCTAAGCTGATCCTTCTTGATCGACGTCGTCAGAATGCCGACGCCGATCGGCTTCGTCAGCATGAGCTTGTCGCCCGCTCTAGCCCCGGCGTTCGTCCGGATGCGATCCGGATGAACGAGACCGGTGACGGCGAGGCCGAACTTCGGCTCCTTGTCGTCGATTGAGTGGCCGCCGACCAGCGTCACGCCGGCTTCCTTCAGCTTGTCGCCTGCGCCGCGCAGAATGTCGGCGAGAATCTGCTTGTCCAGCGTCGAGATCGGGAACGCCACAATGTTTAATGCCGTTAAAGGCTTGCCGCCCATCGCATAGATATCGCTAATCGCATTCGTCGCGGCTACCTGGCCGAAATCGTAAGGGTCGTCCACGATCGGCGTGAAGAAGTCGACCGTCTGCACGAGCGCAAGCTCGTCGGTCAGCTTGTAGACGCCGGCGTCGTCGCTCGTATCGAGGCCGACGAGCAGGTTCGGATCCGGCACCGCCGGCGGGAGCGAACGAATGACCTGCTGCAGATCGGCCGGTCCGATCTTGCAGCCGCAGCCGCCTTTGGTGGTGAGCGAAGTTAATTTTACGGAAGTTGCGTTATCCATTACGTATCACGTTCCTTTATCCACGAATTCTCTCTCTACTATCGTACAGGACGGCGATGCATCGAAGCAAATCAGCTGTCTCATTAGAAAAAAAGCCGTTCGCCTCCGCGGGCCGGCGGCCTTGCGGGTCGAACAGCTTGTCTTAGGCGGATCGAAGCCCGCCGGCGCCTCTACTCTTCATATTCGACGTTGTGGTACACCTGCTGGACGTCTTCCAGATCCTCCAGCGCGTCGATGATTTTCTCGAACGTCGGGATGGATTCCTCCGGCAGCGTGACGGTCGTCTGCGGAATCATGCTGATCTCCGCGACGGAGAAATCCGTGATGCCCGCATTCTTGAAAGCCTCCTGCACGGCATGGAACTGCTCCGGATCGGCATAGACGATAACGGCGTCGTCCTCTTCCACGACATCGCGCACGTCCACGTCGCCATCCAGCATCAGCTCCAGCACATCGTCGAGCGATTTGCCCGTGATGCCGATGACGGCTGTGGAGTCGAACATATAAGCAACCGAGCCGTTAACGCCCATGTTGCCGCCGTTCTTGTTGAACGCGGCGCGGACATCGGCGGCGGTGCGGTTCACGTTGTTGGTCAGCGCGTCGACGATAATCATCGAGCCGTTCGGGCCGAAGCCTTCGTAACGCAGCTCGACATAGTTCTCTTCGCCTGCTCCCTTCGCTTTTTCCAGCGCGCGGTCGATAATCGCCTTTGGCACGTTATACGTCTTCGCGCGTTCCAATACGACCTTGAGCGCACGGTTCGCTTCCGGATCCGGCTCGCCCTTCTTGGCGGCCACGTAGATCTCAACGCCGAATTTCGCGTAGACACGGCTTGTGTTCGCGTCCTTCGAAGCTTTCTTCTCTTTAATATTGTTCCATTTGCGTCCCATGCTCTAATCCTCTTTCTCGATTTATTTCATAAGATTGCTTTTAGAAAGTCTGACAATAGCTCTTCACATTTTAGCAGATGCTGCGAACTTTTTCTATCAATAGCCCAAACTTGCCCGCAAGGTTTAGCGCTTATAGACGTAGAGCTCACCATTGCGCGGAACGAGAAATCCTTCGCCCTTGCACCCTCGGCTCGTCAGCTCCTTCGCCAGCAGCCGCATGAACGCTCCATGGCTGACGACCAATACGTTCCGGTTCGGATAATCCCTCTCCAGAACATCGACGAACAGACGCGCTCGCTCACGGGCTTTGGCCTTCGTCTCTTCTTGGGACGGATGCGAGACCAGCCAAGCCATCCGGGCCAGCAACAGCCACAAGTTAAGGTGCAGCTTCACTCCTGACCGCATGACTGGATGAAGTTCAATCTCTCTTAAATGCGGCGTCCGAATCGCCGTTCCCGGGTAGATCACGCTAGCCGTACGAACCGCTCGCGACAAATCGCTGCACAAGCAAACGTCCCACCGGGTGCCGTCGTCCGGAAGCGGCGCGACTTCGAGCTCCGCTCGATCGTAATCCGCCGTCCACTGCCTGAATTGATCAGGCGCCAACCACTTTCTGCCGGCGGCGGGTTGAACTTTGAAATGCCGCACGAGCGCTATATTCATCTGATACCTCACCTCTTGGCTGTGAGCATCGACTTCGAGTCGATCGGTCATTGCACTCGCAGCACGATCTTGCCGATGTTGCGGTTCGCTTCCATATGGGCGTGGGCTTGCTCGACATCGGCCCAATCCCACACCGAATCGACGATCGGCTTCAGCCGGCCGCTCGCGAACCGCGGCAGCGCGAAGTCGGCGAATGCCGCCGTCAAGCTCACCTTCTTCTCCGGCGGTTGACTCCGCAGCGCCGTCCCAAGCACTTGCAAGCGGCGCGCCAATAGGCGCCCGAGATCAAGGCCGGGCACCTGGGTGCCGCCCATCGTGCCAACGATGATGAGCTTGCCGTCCACTGCGAGCGAATCGAGATTCTGCTCCCAGTAGGAAGCGCCGACGAAGTCCAGAATGACGTTGACGCCGCGCCCGCCAGTCGCCCGCTGGACCTCCGGCGCGAACGGCCCTGCCCGGTAGTCGAACGCCGCATCCGCGCCGAGCGCAAGGCATGCCTCGCGCTTCGCCTGCGAGCCTGCCGTCACGAGCGTCCGCACGCCGGCCTCGCGCGCCAGCTGGATGGCAGCCGTACCTACGCCGCTCGCGCCGGCGTGGACAAGCGCCGTCTGGCCGTCGCGCAGTCCCCCAAGCTGGAACAGATTGAGGTAAGCGGTCAGGAACACTTCGGGAATCGCCGCCGCTTCCTCGAACGACAGGGTGTCCGGAATCCGCATCGCCATGCCGGACGGGATGCGCGCCCGCTCCGCGTAGCCGCCGCCCGGGAGCAGCGCCATGACGCGGTCCCCCGGCTTCCAGGGGCCGGCGCCCTCTTCGACGACGCCTGCCATCTCGAGGCCGAGAATCGGGGACGCGCCGGGCGGCGGCGGGTAGAGCCCGCGCTTCTGCAGCAGGTCCGCGCGGTTCAGCGCCGTCGCGCGGACGCTCACCAGCAAGTCGCCGTAGGCGACATCCGGCTCCGCTGTCTCGCCGACGCCGAATCGGTTCGTGCTATCCAATGGTACGATTGCTCGCATGGGTATGATCCTCCTTCAAGGCAACGACTTAAATCACGCACGACATCTATTGCGTCCATCATACCGCCGATCGAGGCTAGATGCCACTCGCTCGTCTCTGGCTGCCCAACTTTCGATGGAGCCATATGCCGGATCCAGCGAGCGTTAATCCGACACAGATAAGCAACGTCCAGTAATTAAAGTATAGCGTATTGAGATGCTGCGGCGTCACGTGTTTGATCTCGGCAAGCTTGCGCAGCAGCGACTTGGCGAATAATATTTGGCCCCATGCCGATCCGGCGCTAAGAGCGGCGCCGACGATCGACACGACGGTCGATGCACGCCGGGTCGGCTTCGTCCACCGGATGATGGCGCGAGATATACAGGCACAAAGCACGAACGCCAATATGACCATTGGAAGCCATAGCAAGATAGCAGGATTCCCGTTGCCGCTCCGGTCATCCGGTTGCAGCGTAAGCATTCGGATAAGCTGCAAGAAGAGAACATTGCCCAGCGCCAGCAGCAACAGCCAGCTAAGAGCTAGATAGCTCGGTTGCGCCTTCGCCAGCCGCAAGATGATTAGCAGTACAGTAGAGGCGGCTAACAAGCCAAATGTAATCGCCAATTGGATATCGTTCATATGGCGTCCATTCGGCACGACAGCAGCAGCTCCCGTAGGCCGTCCGTTCTCGTCTCCGAACCGTCCGGCAGGCGCACGACGGCCGGCACGCCATCCGGTCCGTTCACGCTTAAGCGGAACTCGCCGTCATGTGCCGTCCATTCCACCCGTACCGGCCCGTGCGGCGTCATCGCCGCTCCAGCGGCTCGGCTCAGCCCGATCGTGCTCGGCTCGATCCGGATTGCCGCATAGCCCGGCTTCTCCGGCTTCACGCCAAGCAGCTCCGCCGGGAATTCATGCAGCGGCAGCGCGCCCCAAGCATGGCAGTCGCTCCGCTCCAAGACCGGGTCTTCGACCCATGCCGTCACATGCAGGTCGACTTGGCGGCGCCAGACGTCCCACAGCTTCAGCGTTCGGTCGTACAGCCCGGTCATGGCCAGCGCGCGGAACAGATAGTACGCCATCGCGATCGAGGTCTGCGCGAGCCCGCTCTCCGACAGCGTCCGCTCCATGAGCGCTCTGGCTTCCGCGTCAGCGACCGTTCCGGTCAACACCGCCCAGATTTGGGCGTGCTGGCTGTACGCCTCCGCTTCCGGGCCGTCCCGGAACATGCCGCGCGTCTCCGACCAGCAGCGGCTGCGCACCGCCCCGCGGACGCTCTCCGCCCGGCTGCGGTACTCCGCTGCCGTATCGCGCCTTCCCGCAAGCTCGCACAGCTCCGCGGACTTGACCAGCGCGTCGGCGTACATCAGGTTGTACACGGTGAGCGGCCCATCCTTCGCGGCAGACGGCGCGCCTGAACGGGAACGCCATTCCTCCGTCCAGTCGACGAACGACCAATACGCTTGCGGCATTCGCCCTGCCAGCCCCGACGCTTCCCGCTTGCGTTCGAACCAGCCGAGCACCGCATCGATCGATGGCAGATAGTACCGGACCAGCGCCTGGTCAGCGAAGTGCATGTAGTGATCGTGCACCATCATAATCCAGAAGAGCGCGAAGCCCGGGATCACCTGACGGGAGACGGCAGGATAACGGCTCTGCAGCATGCCCGTCGGCAGCAGCGAGCTGTGGAAGTCGTAAAGCGCCTTGCGCGCCAGCCGATCGTCCGCGCTGATCTGATACGTGAACAGCGCCTGCAGCCGCGTATCCATCTCGTATCCCATCTGCTCATAATAAGGCGTATCCTCATACGTCTCATGCATGCAATTGCGAAGCGTATTTACGCTGATCGGCCACAGCGGGTTCAGCGTCTCGTCCGAGCTTTCGAACGACGCCGCGACTCGCAGCGGATAGCCAGTCCGGCAGTAGCTGAAGCGTCGAAGCGTCAGCGGCTCGCCCTTCGCCTCTGCTTCAAGGCGGATGAAGCGGAATGCGCGCCTGTGAAAAGGCTGGTATCGCTCCGGCTCGTCGTTCAAGCTCCGCGAGACACCGCCAACCGTATAATCGTCGGTGAAGCCGTACAACTGCTTGCCAATCGAGTCGTCGCGCACGCCTTTGCGGCGCTTGCCGCCGGGCTCCGGCTCGTGCTCGTAGCACTCGGCGTAGAGAATCGACACCTCCGCGTCTCTGCCGCCGGACAGCTCCAATACGGGATAACCGGCCACAAGCTCCCCTGCGTCTACTTCCAGCCAGACGCGTTCCCCCGGCTGGACTACGATCGGCCCTAGTTCACCGATCGGAGCGTCTGCCGCTGCGATGGCGGAACCGAGGCTGGATCTCGAGACGCGGACGAACGCTTCGTTCGTCTCCTCCGCAAGCGGAATCGGCCTCGGCATCAGCTGCCATCGGGTCAGTTCGCCGTGCAGCGGGTCGTACGGGTCTGAGACGATGATGGCGGGCGCCCAGCCCGCCCCTTCGTCTTGCTTGCGCAGCCAGCCATGGGGAAGTCGGCGCGCGTCCACCTTTTCACCGCCTCCGATGAAGAGAGTGAGCGTCTCCGGCTTCAAGGAGAACGCTTCCACAGGCAGCCGCAGCGCTTCCCAGCCGGCGTCGGTGTTCAGACACTCGATAGGTTCGCCATCCCCTCGTTCAAGCGTTCCTTCCAGCAGATATCCGCCGCGATCTGTACGCCAGACGGAGGTCGGGCCGCGCGATACGCCTCTCCCCCAGTCGGCAGCCGGATAATGAACGACGAAGGCGGCCAGCATATTCGTTCCCGAATGAAGCCGATCGGTCACATCGACTGTCTCGTAGTAGTGCGTATTGAGGTCCCCTTTGCACGGGCCGGAAGAGACGGATTCCCCATTCAAGTAGAGGCGGTACCGGCTGTCGGCCGATACCGACACGGTCAGACGCGCGCCTGCCGCTTGCGGCAGCTCGAACGAGCGGCGCAGCAGCACCGCTTCCAGCGAAGCGCCATCTGCCCTCTTCTCGCCGGGCTCCGCCCAGATCCACTTCGCTTGCCAATTCCGATTCTCGTCCACGACTGGCACCCCGTTTCACAATATCATCCCTAACCATTTCAGCTTAGAGAAGGGAATTCCTTCCCGCAACCCGCCTATTGCGCTCAGATAACCGTTGAAACGTTCGCTATAACTAAAGAAGCCTTCCCGTCGCGGAAAGGCTTCTTGATTGGTTCTTGCCGTTCAAACCTGTGCAACTGTCATTCAAGCCTCGCGAGTCGCCGTCTCCAACGCTTGTCGCTTGAGCGACGGCGCGCTCGGCCGGTTCACGAAGCAGATGCTGAGCACAATAAGCGCCAAGCCGACGAGCAGCGAATAAGTGAACGGTTCGTTCATAAAGACCGTTCCGGCCAGCACCGCAATAAGGGGCACGAGGAACGTGAACGTCGCTACCTTGCTGGCGTCGCCTTGATTGACCAGCGTATAGTAGATCACGAACGTGATCGGAACCCCGAACGTCGCTCCGAAGCCAAGGCCGGCCCAATAGGTCCCATTCCATGCGACTTCGGCCCAGCTCTCGGTGAACGAACCGACGGCCGTCAGCGCAATCCCTCCGAGGAAGGACGGCGCCGCCACCATCCACATGGCATCGACATGCTTGCTCTCCTTCTTGACGTAGATGACGCCGAGCGCCCAGCATAACGCAGACAGCAAACCTAGCGCGATGCCGATGGCGCTAAGCTCGCCTGTGAATCCGTCGGCGCTAACCGCAACGATGCCGACGAAGCCGAGTATGAGCCCGAGCACTTTGAGGACCGTCATCTTCTCGCCGAGCCACAGCCAAGCGAACAAGCCGATCAGAATCGGTTGGAAATACACCAGCACCGAGAACAATCCGGCCGGCATGTAGGAGAGACCGAAATTCTGTAAGCCATAGAAGCCGGCCGTGTTGAGCAGCGCGGATATCGCATAACGGCGCCAATTGCGCCGCCATTGCAGGTTCCGCGCTTTCGGAAGCAAGAACAGCGCCAGAATAGCTCCTCCGAACAGCGAGCGCAGCCCCGCGAACAGAAGCGGTGGACTGTACGCCAGAGCCATTTTGTAAATAGACCAACTGATCCCCCAGGTGAGAACCAGAACGATTAGCATCAACGTTGACTTCCTGCCTGACTGGATGTTCATTGCTTGCGCCCCCTGCTTCATCTCTGAGCCTAACTATACGCCTGTCGGCGGCTCCTTTGCTAACGTCTTGACCAATCTTCTCCGAATCTTCATATTTGCGATCAGCAAGAAGAGCCGCCCTATCGGGGCAGCTCCTCCTTCTTCCAACTTACAATCGCTTCGGATGGTTATAGCCGGCATCGCCGAACGGCTGCAGCTTCTCGACCCACAGCTCGGTCAGCGCGTCTACCTCTTCTTTGTATTTCAAGCGTTCCGCTTGGTCGAACGTGCCTTCCTCCGGTGGCTTGATCCGATCCAGCACTTCGAATACGAAGGCGTCTGGGCCGTACTTGTTCCAATCCTCCCGCAGCGCGATAACCGTATTCGTGTTGGTCTGCTTCTGGAACTCGAGCCGATTGTGCGCGCCGGGCAAATCCATGCTGCCTTCGACGAGAATTTTGCCGTTCTTCACATTGCGGATCTGGTACACGCCCATCGGTCTAGCCGAAGTCGCATAGGAAGTGGATAATTGCTTCTTCTTCTGCTTATCGATTGTCATCTGATCTTGATCCTCCTATCGCTTAACCCAATAACGGCTGCCGTCCTGCTCGCGATCCAAGAAGCCGTACTCGATCAAATATCGCCGAAGCGTCACATAGTCAGAATATCGCGCTTTGAGTATGGCGTTCACTTCTTTCTCTGTATACGAACGCCCTTCCTTGAACTGGCGCGCGAGGTGGCGAAGAATGGCGATCTTCCGCTTCTCCTTGCGGGGGAATTCGCTGAGCGGCCCGTCCAACCCTTGTTTGAAGTAGCTGCGCAGAATGTCGTCGTTCTCTTGCTCGGTGATCGCATAGCGCTCATCCACCATTGTCGCCGTCCGGTGAGGCGTGATGAGCCGCTGCTGCCGGCTGGCGCGGTCGTTCGACAGCTCCATGATCGCGAGGAACACCTTCGCCTGCTTCATCCGTTCGCGAAGCGCGAAGCGATGATTGCGGATCGTGGAGGTGCTGCCGCCCTCGTGTTCAGCTACAATCTCCTGGTCCGTCAAGCCTTCATGGAACATCTGCAGCAGCTTCTTCTGCAGATCTGTCAGCCCGGTCAGCTTCTTGTCCAGTCCGAGCAAGAACTCGAACATGGAACCGTGCGCTTCTGTCACGTGGAGCTGGGCGAATTTGCCCGCTTCGTACAGCTTGCCGTTCAACGGATATACAACGCCTTGTTCGAACCGTTCCCCGCAGGCCAAGCAGATATAGCATTCTTCTTCCCCGCGATACGCGAGGCCTCTCTTCAATTCGCTTAAGGGTACTTCCCAGAACAACTCCGCCACTTGCATCGGCTAGACCTTCTTCCATATCGTTTGCTCATTCTATAGACAGTATATGGGTTTCGTTTGGAACTGTCAATAAAAAAACTAGACGAATTGCTCGCTCGTCTAGTTTATACAACCTTGGCGTTATGTTGGTCTAGTCAAGCGCCTTCTACCAGCGCTTTATGTTCGTTGCGTTTGCCCCCGATCTGCCCGTTGAGCGATGCGGATTCGCCGGATAATCGGCGCAGTTGGAGAGTCACTTCCTGCGAGCCTTGCTCTACCTTATCCAGCGCTTCATTGATCCGCCCCTGCACGATCCAATCCGTGAGGAAGCCATCGAAGAAGTAGTCGGCGAAGGAGAGGAACCCGCCGATCTCCACTTCGCCCGCGCCTGACCGCCAATTGAGGTCCGCCAGCTCCTTCTCGAACATTCGAAGCGCATGCTGCGCCTCATGCATAATCTGCCGGGCTTCCTCTATTCGGTTATGCTTGATATGGGTAGAGATCATGCCTCCTCCCAGCATGTCATAGGTTCCCCAATTGCGCGCGGAGCGCAGCTTCTCCGACGCCGCCGTGAGCCGCTCGCTCGCCCTGTTGCCGGCTCTAATCGCTTCTTCTGTCTCCCGCAGTCTTGCCAGCAGAAGGCCGATCTCCTCTGTCAGCTCCTCCAAGCGGGCGGCGGTTCCCGGATCGTGAAGGCCGATCCATTCCGCCTTCTCCTTCAGCAAGCGCTCGTACTCGGCTTCCGCATTCATCACCTCGCCGTACAGACGCGACGTCTCAGCCTTCTCTTGCTCCAATGCTTGCAGCGCCGCTTGGGCGGAGTCGTACTTCAACTGCGCCTCAGCCGCTTCGCGCTCTTCCACCCCGATGCGTTCCTCCAGCTTGCCGGTGATCCGGTGCCAAACACGGGACAGCGACAGCTTGTTCAGCTCCTCGACGTCGGCTTGCTCCATCTCTGATCGGCTTAGGCAGTTCCGAGCGATCTCCCGCTGCTTCTTCACTTCAGCCTCGACCTGCTCTAATTGACGCTTGCGTTTGTGCATCTCTTCGATTCGGCTTCTTGCTTGCTGAAGCCGCTCGCTCCATACTGACAACGATTCCGGCATTGAGTGCTCTCCCTCGCTTCCTTAAGAATCAATACGACCCCCTATATATACCTCCATTTGCCAGTTGAAGTTGCACTCGCTATTCGCACTCATTCGCGTTCGCCCGTATAGATTAGAATCGAATCGCAGCGCACAGATACGCGGCTGTCCCCGGACCCGCAGCGTCGTAATGCGCTTGGAAGCGCTCATCCTCGACAAACATGCGCGCCAAGCCGGCTTCAGCAGGCCGATCTCATTGTAATAACGAAGCGTTCGGGTGCTGACGCCTGCCATTAGGGCAAGCTCTCGAATTGTATATTTCAATGGTATGACCTCCCGTAAATCCAACATTACACGTTAACGCAGCGCCAACGTCAACACATTAACAGACGCCTCTTCCCGCGTTGCCGCCGAATTGACAAAGGGCCATCGCTAAGCCTATCATGATAATCTGAACAGCATGCCACTGCTCGGATATTGGGGTTCATATCGCATGACGCGAGAACGAATGTATAAGGAGATGTCGACATGGCAAATGACGAAGTGATACTGACGCCTGAGGGTAAGCTGCAGCTGGAGAAAGAGCTGGAAGAGCTCAAGACGGTCGGCCGCAAAGAGATGTCCGAACGGATTAAGCTCGCGCTTAGCTACGGGGATTTGAAGGAGAACTTCGAATATCATGCGGCGAAGAACGATCAAGGATTCATGGAGACGCGTATCCAGACGATCGAGAAGACGCTCAAGCGAGCCAGGATCGTCGAGAGCAATGATTCCTCCAAAGTCCAGATCGGCTCGACCGTCGTGCTGAACGACATCGAGATGAACGAGAAGCTCGAGTACCGCATCGTCGGCGGCGCGGAAGCGAACGTGCTCGAGAACAAGATCTCCTACGAGAGCCCGCTTGGCGCCGCGCTGATGGGCAAGTCCGTCGGCGACAAGATCAACGTCGAAGCTCCGATGGGCGTTATCCAATACGAGCTGCTCGAGATTCGGATCGGCGAATAAGCTGGAGCGCCTTACTCCAGCTTCATTCCGACTATCTTCCCGCCGTGCATGGCGACAACAGCGGAATTGCCGAACACCGCCGGCGACGCCTCGATATTCGTCTGCGTATCGCCCTTACTCCCCTGCTTATCGACTTCCGTTCCTGTGTACAAGTATGGCGTCCCGTCCTCCGCTTCCAGAACCACCCGAACACTTGCTCTTTATATGAGGATTTTCCATTATATGGTATGTTGCGCGATCTATATGTTCGTCCAACACCCTTTAAGTCTTATCCCGATACCTCAGATGCTGCTTCCGATATCCTCTCGTCCCCGATATCAGGACCCATTCTTCCGTTCCTAGAGCTTAATTGCGCTTGTGTTGCGAACACACGTTTGGTATAATGAGGTAAATGGAACGTATGTTCCCATTACGATTGCGAGGGTCCGGGATGGAGATCGACGTGTCTTTCGATTCTTTCTGCAGATTGTATGACAACGAGCATGCGTGCGCGGAGCAAATGTATCAGGACAAGTGGCCCGAAGGCTTTCGCTGCCCCGTCTGTCGGCATACGCAAGCGTCGGTAATCCGAACTCGACGTTTGCCATTATACGAATGCAGGAAGTGTCGTTATCAAGCTTCTTTAACAACCGGCACCGTCATGGAGAAGAGCAAGACTCCGCTTGTCAAATGGTTCCGCGCCATTTATTTGCTGTCGCATGGCGCGACTGCGGTGCAAATCGCCAACGCGATCAAGGTCACTTACAAGACCGCCTGGCTAATCGCCCATAAGATTCGTCACGCTATTAAGCAGATCATCGCGGATACCCCTCTTACCGGCCATGTGCGGATTCTTGAATCACGATACGGCGCCACTTCTTTTGCGGCGCAATTTAGCACAAGGGCCGTCCATCACCCGCTAATCGCCGCCGCTTCCGTATCGGATGACGGCAAGATGGTTCATGTTCGAATGGCTAGAGTCCCCGCAAGCCATATTTTCAAAGGAATCGTCCTGAAGGACGCCTATCAAAGCTTCATTCTCCGTCATGTTGCTTCGGATGCGGATATCACGGCTACTTACGGCCTTTACAACTTCGCGCGCTACAAGCCGTTATACAGCTTTAGCCGCGACGCGGTGCGTTACCTGAATCAGACCTACTGCGGCGTCGGCCTTAAGCATTTGAAGTCCTACCTGGACGAGTACAGCTATCGGCACCAGTTCGCATCGCTGGACCAATCTTTAGCCGCTCACTTGATGCGCCAATGCGCCAACCGTCCCGCACTTCCCTACCGCCAACTCATCAAGACCGCCGCATGAGTTCTATTCGTCATCTCGGATAAGAATCATCCATGCCGAATGACAGACCAACTCTGAGCCTAGTGTATACCAACTGAACGCACGATCATATCCCAACCTCCCCCTACCTGAGCAGTGGGGATAAGCCTAAAAATGTGAAAAAAACAGATAGGCGCGCTGAGTGGCGACAGGTGTGGAGCTTACAGTTAAAGATGACGGATGAGGTTAGGTAATCGCATCACTAAAAACGCCGGCCCCTCATAGGAGGAGTCGGCATAAAGATTATTTTTGCGACAGCTGAGCGGCCAGTTCGCCTTCAAGCTCTTCAGGCGTTACTTGCGGCTCGAAGCGCTTGACGACGTTCCCTTCGCGATCGACTAGGAACTTTGCGAAGTTCCATTTGATATCCCACTCATCTGCAGGGCTGCGGCTGGTTAAATACGCGAACAGCGGGTGCGGGTTATCGCCGATGACTTCGACCTTCTCGAACAACGGGAACGTCACGCCGTAGTTGAGCTTACAGAACTCCTCGATCTTCTCCTCGCTCTCCGGCTCCTGTTCTTTGAACTGGTTGCATGGGAAGCCGAGCACGACAAGCCCTTGATCGCGATAACGCTCATAGAGCCTCTGCAGCCCTTCGTATTGCGGGGTCAACCCGCATTTGCTGGCTGTATTGACGATGAGCAGCACTTTGCCGCGATATTCGCCCAGCATCGTCTCTTCGCCGCGAATCGTTCTCACCTTATAATCATATACCGACATATTGCCAGCCTCCTTCATATGGAACCATAATGTCCCCTCTTCTCTATAATTGAAGTCCAACGACAGACGAAAGTCAAATCCGCGCACTTGATTCCGGCCAGTATCCGCACATAACCTCGCCAAGGCAGAAAATACTACCTCTTGTTGCCGGATTCCTATTGCTGCACGAGGTGATTGTTATGCGTTCGTACCGCCTATCGATTAAGGCCAACATGTTGATGGCACTAGCATTGTTATTCTGCACAGCCGCCGCTAACCCGGATTCGGTCCGCTTGGAGATCCGCGCAAGCCCGAAGGCAACGCTCGTCACCGGGACGGAAGCTCCGTCCGCGGCGATGGATAAGCTGGAGGCAGCCGAGCCGTTGAATCCGCCTCTCGTGACTCCATCACTTACGGATGTATACCTCACTTCGCCCGCTGGAACGTATCGCTTGGATGCCAACGGCTTCTGGTGGGATGAATCGCTCAGCCATCGGTTGAAGCTGCCTCGCTCGCTGAGCCGGAGGTTATCTAAGCAAAGCAGAGCTATGCGCAAGCATCATTACGGAGAGTTAATGGCTTGGGAGGACGCCAAGAGGATCATCCCGCGCAAGAGCACGTTCGCGATCACGGACGTCGAGACCGGCCTCACGTTCCGCGTCCAGAATCGTGCCGGCAGCGACCATGCGGACGTCCAGCCGCTGACGAAGGAAGATACGCGGATCATGTCGCTAATCTATGATCAGGGCTGGAGTTGGCGGCGCAAGGCGATTATCGTGACGGCAGGAGACCGACGAATCGCCGCCTCGATGAACGGCAAGCCGCATGGCGGGGACGGCATTCCGGGCAACGGCTTCTCCGGGCACTTCTGCGTCCACTTCCTGGGCAGCAGCACGCATCGTTCAGAGCATCCGGATCCGATCCATCAGCTCATGGTTCATAAAGCCGCGGGCAAGCTGCGATCCTATCTGGACGAATCGTCGCCGGATCGACTGGCGCAAAGCTTAATTATTGCGCTCGATCACAGAGAGACCGAGACGATCCGGATGATCGCCGAAGGGATGGACGCCAGACGCTTCGCACTGCTCGCCGCCCAAGCGCAGAAGCTGTCCGCCATCCGGTTAAGCGACCCGTCAAGTACGGAACCGGAGGCTTCCTCCGGACTGCTGGCGTACGAGATGGATCGCCGCGTCTCCGCCATATACTTGCGGGGGGGCAGGCGCAACGATAAGCTGCACATGATTTTCACGCGGCCATCCTTAGAAGCTCCTTGGCGGTTGCTCGAAGTGAACCCCTGGACACGCGATGAAGTTGAAGCCGATCCCGGATAAAAGCTCTCGCATAATCCCATAATAAGCCAGTCAAGCACCACCCCACTATGGACTAGGAGGACTATTGGGAACCCATGAACAAATTCGTCAAGCCTGTCGGATTCGCCGCGCTCGGGCTCATGCTCGTCAATGCCGCATATGGCTCGCCAATGACTAGCGCGAATTCAGAACCGGCACCAGCGGCATCTGTCAATGTCGACATTATCAACGGCAAGGGAGAGGCGGTAGGCAAGGCCGTCCTGACACAGCAGGACGACGGCGTCCGCATTCATCTCGAAGCGAACCATCTGCCGCCAGGCGTTCACGGCATACACTTCCATGAACTCGGCAAATGCGGCACGCCTGACTTCAAAGATGCGGGGGAACACTTCAATCCGGGGAAGAAGCAGCATGGCTTCCATAACCCGAAGGGCTTCCACGCCGGTGATCTGCCGAACATTACGGTGAAGGACGACGGTACGGTCGTCGCCGATCTGGTCAGCAATCAAGTGACGCTGGCGAAGGGTCAATCAACCTCCCTGCTGAAGAAAGGCGGCACGGCGCTCGTCATTCACGAGAAAGCCGACGATTACAAGACCGATCCGTCGGGCAATTCCGGCAGCCGGATTGCATGCGGGGCCATCAAATAGCAAATAAAAAGAAACCGTCCGGAGTGTATCCAGACGGTTTCCTTGCGTTCTAATATCGCTAATCGGATTATCGCTTGTTGAAAATATCCGTAAGCACCGGAACGATCTGCGACTTGCGGGAGACGACGCCCTTCAGCACTGCGCGGTTCGCGTCCAGCTTCACGCCATACGCATCTTCGACAGCGCCGGCTTCCTTGCCGAGCGCTACGCCGACCGAATCGTTGTTCAGAATGTCCGTGACGACGAACAGGAACAGGTCGAGGCCTTTGGCCGCGATGATGCCGTTCAGCTTCGTCTCAAGCTCGGCTTGGCGCGACAGTACGTCGTTCACGTCGACCGCGTTCACTTGCGCGATCTCAACCTTGGCGGTGCCCATCGAGAATTCCTTGGCGTCGAGGGACACCAGCTCATCGATCGACTTGTCAGCCAAGTTCGCGCCTGCCTTCAGCATGTCGAGGCCGTACTTCTCCGGATCTACGCCTGCGATCGCAGCCAACTCGCGAGCTGCGGCTACGTCTTCCGGCGTGCAAGTCGGCGACTTGAACAGCAGCGAGTCCGAGATGATCGCGGACAGCATGAGACCGGCGATGTCCGTGGGGATCTCGACACCGTTCTCCTTGTACATCTTCTTCAGAATCGTCGCGGTGCAGCCGACCGGCTCAGCGCGGTAGTACAGCGGGCCGCTCGTCTCGAAGTTCGCGATGCGGTGATGGTCGATGACCTCCGCGACGCGGACTTGGTCGATGTCCGAAGCGCTCTGTTGACGTTCGTTGTGGTCAACGAGAATGACTTCCTTCACTTCGTTCGCAACCGTCTCGACCAGGCGAGGAGCGGAAGCATGGAACGTGTCGAGCGCGAATTGCGTCTCGGCGTTGACGTTGCCGAGGCGTACGGCTTCAACCTCTTGGCCTAGCTTCGTCTTCAAGTCAGCATAAGCGATAGCAGAGCAGATCGTGTCGGTATCCGGGTTCTTATGCCCGAAAATAAGTACTTTTCCCATGTTCATACTCCTTATTTATCATTTGGCGATAAAATTATACCCCAGCGTTAGCCGAGCAGGCAAGCCGAACGGGCCATAATAGGTAGAACTGGCCGCGA
Source organism: Cohnella lubricantis (assembly GCF_014212015.1). GTDB lineage: Bacteria > Bacillota > Bacilli > Paenibacillales > Paenibacillaceae > Cohnella > Cohnella lubricantis. Next base: position 64,275 of record NZ_JACJVN010000039.1, read on the forward strand.
ATCGCGATGCTGTTATTGAAGGAGGAACAATGCATGAACAAATGGCTCAAATCCATCCTAATTGCTGCCTGCTGCGTGTTCGCCGCGATTCTGATGCTATGCTCGCTGTATGAGCGAGAAGAACCGGCGAAGCCTGAAGCCGCCGAACCCGGACCCGGCGCTTCCGCAGCGCCTGCGGACGGCTCATCTGCCGCTACGCCCGGCGCCTCTCCAGCGCAAGCGGTAGACGAAGCAGCCGCGCTGGAGATCTACAAGCCCAACTGCATGGCGTGCCATGGCGATCAGTTGCAGGGCACGATGGGCCCTCCGCTGACAGCGGTCGGCTCCTCTATGCCGCCTGACCAAATTCTAACTCAGATCGAGAAAGGCGGCGGCGGCATGCCCGCCTTCAAAGGAACGCTGACCGACGATCAGATCCGGACACTGACGAACTGGCTCGCTGCGCAGAAATAACGACAACATTATATACAAGGCTTCCGGCATACCCTTTAAGAACGAAGCATGCGTATGAAGCGATGTGACCAACAGGCTTCATGCCATGACACACAGAAGAGGGTGCCGACATGAAGAAGTGGATGCTTGGAGGAGGGGCCGCTCTTGCGGTGATTGCAGGCGTCTTGGGGATATTGAACGGCGCGACGTCCTCGGAGAGCGTGTCCGGCTACGAGGATGGCGGATTTCAAGTGTCAGTGCAAGCGCCTGACAGCGCGGTTCGCGTCATGAAGCCAGCCGAATTCACCGTGACGGCGACCGGCGCGAACGGACAGCCCGTGGCGAATGCCGACTTGCGCGCCGTTCTGTATATGCCGGATATGTTCTGCGGACTGTTCGAGGCCGAGGTGACGGAGATCTCGCCCGGCGTCTATGAAGTGCAAGGCGTACCCGTCATGAAGGGCAAATGGGTGGCGAAGCTGACGCTGGCTTCGGACGGCAACCAAGGCACGTTCGTGCAGCCCTTCAAGGTTAGTTGAGCCGCTAGCTGGGTTGATCCAAGTTGGGCTGGGCTGAACCGATTGAACTGAAGGGATCGCTTACGTCTGCCATGAACCGTTCACCACAGCCAAGGATGAACCGAAGGGATAAGACCGTTCGCGCTCAACCCTTTGAGTATGGATAGGATACCCATGACCAATGCGATCACCGTTCCCGCCTCGCCCAGGCTTCGGCGCCACTTCTTGCCGAGCTTGCCGGCGAAGATGCCGACGAGCAGCAGCGCGGGAATCGTACATAGGCCGAAGACGAGCAGCAGCAGGAAGCCATTCAGCCACGATCCCGTGGCAGCCGCTTGAAGCTGCATCGAGTATGTCAGCCCGCAAGGGATAAAGCCAAGCAAGAGTCCCGTTGTGAAAATAGCGCCGCCTTCGCTTCGGCGGCGGAGCCGGCTTAGCGCACGGCCGACCGTCCCAATGCGCAGCGGACTCCAGCGGAATGCCGGCAGCGTATATTTGCGGAGCGCCCACAAGATGATGAGCATACCGCCGAGAAAGCTTGCAATGCCTTGCAAGCCGACCCAGTTGCCGGCGTAATTCAAGAACGAGCCCGCTGCGCCCATGAAGGCGCCGGTGAAGGCGTAAGTGACCGTCTTGCCTGCGGTGTAGGTAAGCACCGGCTTGTATGAGGCCTCCGGCGACTGAAGCGCGAAGGACGAGGCGATGCCCCCGCACATGATGATGCAATGCGGCGCGCCGGCCAACCCGGCCAAGGCGGCAAGCAGCAGCGAATCAGGAGACAGCGGCATCGGGCACCCTCTCTCTGCGCAGCTGCCTCGTTAAGCGCAGCGAGTTGCCGACGACGAAGACGGAGCTGAGCGCCATCGCCAGGCACGCGACTCTCGGATCGAGCCAGCCGACTGCCGCCAGCGGGATCATCACGCCGTTATACGCAAGCGAGAGCCCGAGATTCTGCTTAATATTGCGCATCGTCCGCTTGCTGATCGTGATGGACAAGGCTGCGCGCGCCAGCTCTCCCTTCAGCAGGATGACGTCTCCGGCTTCGATGGCGGCGGCTGTGCCGGAGTCCATGACGAGCCCGACGTCCGCCGCAGCGAGCGCAGCGGCATCGTTCACGCCGTCGCCGACCATCGCCACCGTCCGGCCTTCCGTTTGGAGCCGCCGGACGACAGCCAGCTTATGCTCCGGCAGCATCTTCGCGTAATAGCGGCCGATCCCCGCCTCCCTCGCGACACGCTTCGCCGCAGCCTCATCGTCGCCAGTCGCCATCAGCACCTCGCCATGCGCGGATAGCTGCCGAATCGCTGCGGCCGTCCCGGGCCGCAGCCGGTCTGCCCACGTGAGCGACGCGATCCACTGGCCGTCGGCGCTCAGGTGGAGCGCGGAGGCTGAGACGGCAAGGTTCGGCGCCGAAGCGCCTCCCGCTTCCGCTCCCTGCGCCGGCAAGCGCACGCCCAGCGAGCGCAGCCAAGCGGCGCTGCCCAGCGCCAGCACTCTTCCTTCAACGATGCCGGTAATCCCCTGCCCCGCCGTCTCCCGCACCTGCTCTGCCTGCGGTATGAGCAGCCGCCGCTTGTTCGCTTCCGTCACGATCGCCTGCGCGACCGGATGCGCGGAATGCCGCTCCAGGGCGGCGGCCAGGCGGAGCACATAGCTGTCCGGATACGCCGGCGAGTCAATCGCCGCGAGGCTCGGCTTGCCCTCCGTCAACGTGCCGGTCTTATCCAGCACAATGCAATCGACCTTGTACAGCCGCTCGATCGATCGGCCTTCCTTAAATAGCACCCCTCGCTTCGCGGACAAGCTCGAAGCGATCAAGATCGATATCGGCGCGGCCAGCCCGAGCGCGCAAGGGCAAGAGACGAGCAGCACCGCCATCGCATTGTGCAGCGCAACATCCGCTTCGCCTGCTCCCAGCATCCACAGCCATACCGCATACGTCATCGCCGCGCACGCGATCATGACCGGAATCGCGATCGCCGCGACCCGGTCGACGTTGCGCTGGATAACGGGCTTCGCATGCTGCGCGTCCTCCACCAGCTTGATCATGCCCGCCAGCCGCGTACCCGACGCAGCTGCACCTGTCTTCACGCGGATAACACCGCCGAGGTTGCGGGAACCGGTGTAGACGACATCGCCGACCGCCTTGGACACGAGCCTGCTCTCGCCGGTCAAGAACGATTCGTCCACTTCCGTCCGCCCCGCGATCACCCTTCCATCCACCGACACCAGTTCGCCTGGATGAACGACGGCCGTATCTCCCTGGCGCAATCGATCCGGCGCGACCCACTCTTCCCCTTCCGGCCCGTCTATTCGGATGAGGCTGGACTGCAAGCTCTGAAGGCTGCCCATCTCCTTGAGCGCCTGCCCTTTGGCAATCGATTCGAGTAGCTTGCCGAACAGCACCGACGTTAGGATCATCGCGCTCGTATCGAAATAAAGGTGCGACTGGTGCGGATGGACGTGCGCAAACCCGCCTTCCTTCAGCGAAGCGAACAGAAGCCAGTGGCTATACAGATAGGAGATCGAGGTGCCAAGCGCGACGAGCACGTCCATGTTGGCCGAACGCTGCCGAATCGCTTGATAGGCGCCGTAATAGAACGGGTACGCCACGTACAGCTGCAGAATGGTAGCGACGGCCAATTGGAACCATGGCGATTCGAACAGCGGCGGAATCGGCAAGCCGGACGCGAACTCGAAGTGGCCAAGCATCGACCACAGCAGCGGAAAAGACAAGATCGCGGCGATCAGCAGCCGATTGCGATAGGTACGGATCTCGCCGCGGTTGAACGTTCGGACGTCTTCGAGCTCTTCCTTGGCCGAGTAACCAAGCTCGTCGATGCGCCGCTTGATCTGCTCGGGCCCAATTAGCCTGTTGTCGAGCTTAACGGAGGCTTGACCGAGCGGCAGGCTGACGGACACCTCCTGAATGCCCGGCATCCGGCTCACCGCCCGCTCGATACGAGCCGAGCAAGCGGCGCATGTCATGCCTTCAATTTGCAACTGAAGCGTCTTGGTCATGCTCTTCCCTTCCCCCATATGGAACAGCCTGTTCCATTTATATGATCGGGGAAGACAAGGCATTACCAGGCATTACCCGTTCAAGAATCGCTCGATCGATGCAAGCCTCTCCTCGGTCATCGGTTCGCTGTTGTCCCAATACAGCACATTCGAATCCGGCAGCGGCCAGGCAACCTCGCGCTTGGCGAGCGATCGGCTGAATTCGCCCCAATGCTCCAGCTTCCAATCGTCGGCGCGAAGATGACGCCCTTCGATCCTCTCGCGGTACAAGCTCTCCCCGTGCAGATAGACGCAGATCACCTTCACCTCAACGCTGCGCATCGACAATCCAGCCGAAGTCAGCTCCCGTTCGAGCCAGCCCGGGTCCGCCGTCTCCTTCGTGAACGGCCCGACAATATAGATATCCGTGCCGAGCCGCGCGTTCTCCAGCGCGGCATTCATCGTGATGCGGTAGCCGAGGTCGCGGCAGAGCTCCTTGTATGCCGGAGAATCCCGGTCGTCCGGGTCATATCCAGACGCCTTCATGAGCGCTTCCGCAGCCGGACGAAGCAGCGTGTCCATGTCGAGGAACGCCGCATGGCTCCTCATCGCCAGCGCTTGCGCAATCGTCGTCTTACCCGCGCCTGCGGCGCCGACGACAAATACCATTTTCCCCATCGTGTTCGTCCTCTCTCTGTCTGAGCCCTATGCGATCCGATGCCATCATGTTAACATAATGCAAGCAGCTGCCATACCCACCAGGAGAACGAATCATGGCCTTCGGAATCAAACGTGAAGAAATCTCCAGTAACCTTCCTTCCCGCCCCCTATTGCTCTTCGCTCCGAGTTCCATCTTCCCCCTCCATTGACACATAATAAGCCCCGACCCAAGAGACACTAGCATAATAACTCCAATTGGCGGTGTTCTCAGCTTATGCCTATTCCGCACAAGATCTCCTTCTTGCAAGCCTGCATGATGCTTCTGCTGATGAACGGCCTCTCGAGCCATGTGATCGTCAACCCGATGCTGCTCGATGCTTCAGGCCGCGATGCATGGATCACGGTCATCTGCGTCGCCGTTCTGTTCCTCCCGTGGTGCATGCTCCTCGGCTTCTTGATGAAGCGCACCGAACAGCACAAGCTTCAGCCATGGATCGCCGAACGAACGCATCCGATCGTGTCCTGGCTGCTGACCGTCCCGTTGATCCTGCTGTTCTATCTCATCGGAGGCATGACCGTCATCCATACGACGACTTGGACGCTGACGAACTATCTGCCAGAGACTCCCAAGATCGTGCTCATTACGGCCGTCACATTGATCTGTCTGTTCTGCGTCTTGTGGGGAATTCGGATTCTCGCGCTCGTCTCGACAATCTTGCTGCCGTTCGTTGTCGGCCTTGGCATCTTCGTCGCCGTCTCCAATGTCAGCGAGAAAAATTACCATCTGCTCCAGCCCATGCTCGAACATGGATGGACGCCGGTTCTGAACGGCTTAATCTATGCGGGCGGCAGCCTGACCGAGCTCATCGCCTTCGTGCTGTTGCAGCACCGGATCTCGACCAAGGTCCGCAGCTGGCAGTTAATCGTCTTCGGGCTCGTCTCGCTCTACATCATGTTCGGACCGACCATCGGAGCCATTACCGAGTTCGGACCGATGGAAGCTGCCAAGCAGATTGAATCGCCGTACGAACAATGGCGGCTTGTCCGTCTCGGCCCCTACGTCGAGCATCTCGACTTCTTCTCGATCTACCAGTGGCTATCGGGCGCTGTCATTCGAATCGGTCTATCCGTCTTCTTAATGGTTGAACTGCTGCCGATTGAGAATCGCTTCATCCAGAAATGGATCGTGATCGGCGTTATCGCCAGCTATGTGGCGGCTTCGATGGCGCCGATCAACGAATACTCTCTCTACTTGTGGATGTACCGGATCTACTTCCCGATCGCGCTCACCGTGATGGTTAGCGCTTCAATTCTATGGTTCGCGGTATCATTCTTGAAGCAGAATGGCAAACGGGAGGCGAGAGCATGAAGGCCGATCGCTTGGAGCCCCAGGTATGGACCGAGGAGAGGCTCCGGGATCAGTATAAGCACTTAGCGGATGTGTGCTTCCAGACGTGCCGCTTCGGAGAGGCAACGGCGTCGCATGTCGTACTCGTCTATGCGGACGGGCTCATTAACAGCTCCCTGATCGGTCAGGTCGTTATCCCCGAGCTTCGCCGACTGTATGCGCTCCGCGGGGAGTTCGAGCTGGATTCCGGCCTCGTGTCCGGCAGCCTGCCCTTAATCCCGCTGTCGCCTGAAGCGACGATTGACGATATCTCCGACACGTTGTTCAGCGGCACGCTGCTGATCCTCTTCTCGGCGAGTCCCTTGATGTACAGCATGAATCTCGATCTTCGCCCGACCCGTATGCCGACCGATTCGAATACGGAGATCTCCATCAAAGGGCCGCGAGATTGCTTCGTCGAGGATCTCGTGCTCAATGTGGCGCTTATTCGCAAACGTCTTCGCAACCAGTCACTGGCGTATGAGAGCCTCACGATCGGCACCCGGACGAAGACGCGCGTGGGACTAATGTATATGACCGACATCACGAATGAGAAAATGTTGAATCTGGTACGGGATCGCTTGAATCGGATCGACGTAGACGGCATCTACAGCATCAATCAGCTCGAAGAGTATCTGGCCGATTCCAGGTTTACGATCTTCCCAACGATGAACTTCACGGGAAGGCCCGACTTCGTCGTGAACAGCCTGCTCGACGGACGATTCATCGTGCTCGTGGACGGGATCCCCCTTGCGCTGATCGGGCCTTCCGGCCTGACACTCATCTTGAAGTCGCCCGAGGATATTCATTTCAACTATATGTATGTGTCCTTCTCACGCCTCATCCGAGGGCTCAGCCTGTTCTTATCCATCTTCCTCCCGGGTATTTGGGTAGCTCTGATGGCCTTCCATCAGGATCAGGTTCCGTTCCGCTTGATGGCCACGGTAGCCGTCTCCCGGCTGGGTTTGCCCTTGTCCGCCCAGATGGAGATGTTCATCCTGCTTCTGCTGCTCGAGATCTTCCGCGAAGCAGGCATCCGGCTGCCCAGCAACATCGGCCAGACGCTGGCTTCGATCGGCGGCCTCATCATCGGCGACGCGGCGATTCGAGCCGGTCTCGTCTCGCCTTCAGTTGTCGTCATCGGCGCTATCACAGCGGTATCCGGGGTGACGTTGGTCAATCAGTCGCTTAGCGCGGTCGTCAGCGTGCTGCGGTTCTTCTTCTTCATCATGGGCGGCTTCCTCGGCCTCTTCGGCCTGATTCTCGGCTTGATCTTGCTAGCGGCTTATATGACGCAGATCACATCGTTCGGCCGCCCGTACATGGCACCATGGTCTCCTCCCGCCATGAAGGAATTCCTCCAATCGTTCATCCGTGTCCCATGGGCGATGATGAAGGAACGGGCGAGCGAACAGAAGCCGATCGATACGGACCATCAGGGCAAGGGAGACGAACGGTCATGAAGCAATGCCGAATCGCGGCCGCGCTTGCCATGCTTCTGTTGCTGCCCGGCTGCTGGAGCTCTCGGGACATCCAGAACATGGCGTACGTCACCGCGGTCGGATTGGATTACAAGGATGGCCAATATATCGCTTACAGCCAAGTATTAAACTTCCAGAACATCGCGCGAACCGAATCGACGGAAGTAGGCGGGGAAGTTCCGATCTGGGTGGGCAAGAGCTCCGGCCATACCGTGACGGAAGCGTTGGGATCGTTAAGCGCGACTTCGCAGCTGCGGCTGTTCTGGGGGCATGTGAAGGTCATCGTCGCGACCGAACGTATTCTCAGAGCTGGCATGAGCGGCGCCATCGATGCCATTAACCGATATCGGGACATCCGCTACAATGTCTTAATCTATGGTACGAACGAGAAAATGGATGACATTCTGACCCAGAAGTCGCTCTTGAACTTGTCGCCGCTCGATTCGGTCTTGTTCTCGCCAGGTCCTATTTATTCGCAGGTCTCGCCTATTCTGCCGGTTAACTTCAACCACTTCATCTCGGCGATAAATGAACCGGGCGACCCGGCCATGGTCCCTTCGATCGGAATCAACCATACCGATTGGGAGATGAACAAGCAGAAGAAGCCAATGTTTGCGTTGACAGGCGCCTATTTTTTTAGAAACAGCAAGATGATCGACCGAATGACGCTCCAGGAGCTGCGCGGAGCCCGCTGGACCTTCGACGGAATCACGCGTGCCGAGATCGCCGTGCCGGATAAGGAGCATCCCATCGCATCGGTCATATTGGGCAAGCCGCATTATTCAATTACGCCGCTTCTAGAGGGTAACGAAGCGCGGTTCCGCGTCCAGGTGAAAGTTAGAGGTTTCCTGAACGAGCTATATCAGCCGTATAGCGTTGCACAGTTGGAGCGACTGTCAGCGCGGATCGTCGCCAGTGAAATGAAAGATACGTTCCGAGCGGGAGTCGCCAAACGATGCGACGTCTTGCGGCTGCAACGGGAGCTGTATCGCAAGCATCCGGCGAAGTGGAAGCAACTGGCGGGCAGCGAAGAATGGATCTTGAATCCGGGGAGTCTGGTCGAAGTGAAGGTGAAGGTGAAGCTCGTGAACACGGGGAAATACAAGGGCCGTCCTTAACCCAATCAATCTGTCCGAAGACAACAAGAGCCGCCCCTGCTAAGGGACGGCTCGTTTGCTAGCTGCCTGGTTGCCTGGTTGCCTGGTTGCTTGGTTGCCTAGCTTCCTTTCTGCGCCTTAACGATTCATTCTCACCGAATCCGGCTTCTTGTGCTGCATCAGCTCCGACACCGTGACCATCCGGAAGCCTCTGCGGCTTAGCTCCGGCAGGATTTGCGCGAGTGCCTGAACCGTCTGCGTCGAGCCTTCGACATGGTCGTGCAACAGGACGATGTCGCCGTTGCGCGCGTTGTTCAAGACTTTGTTCACGATGCGGCTGACACCCGGGGAGATCCAGTCCCTCGTATCCTGGTGCCAGGACCACAGCACGACGGTGTACCCGTGTTCGCGGGCGATGCGCACCACCGTATCGTTGTAGAACCCGCCCGGCGGCCGGAAGTAGCGGCATTCTTGGCCGGTCAGCTCCTGCAGCCTGCTTCCGGTTCGGTCGATCTCCTTCTCGATATCATCCTGACGCAGCCTGCGGTTGAAGTACATGTGGGTGTACGTGTGATTCGCAATCTCATGCCCTTCCAGCGCTTCCCGCTTCACAATCTCGGGATACAGATCCGCTCTGCGGCCGACGACGAAGAAGGTTGCCTTCGCGTGGTACTGGTCGAGCAGATCGAGAATGCGGCTCGTTGTCCGTTCATCGGGTCCATCGTCGAAGGTTAGGGCGATAAGAGGCTCGTCCATCGGCACTTCCCAGACGATCTCTCCGCGGGATTCGTAATATTCTCTGGAATTGGTCGGCGGTTGCGACGCGTTGCCGAAGCCAGAGAAGCCGCTTAAGAGCAGCAGAATTCCGGCTCCAATCCCAGCGCGTACGATCGTTCTTCCCATATCTGTCCACTCCCGGCGTCCAAATCTTAGCCTAGTATGGTTCGCCAGAAGTTCAAATATGTTGGGAACATCACATCCGTTCTCTGCGCTTCCTCACGCGATAACCGAACCATCCGGCCAGCGCCGCCAGAATCGCCAGCGTCGGCCACAGCAATGGACTGCTGCCGCCGCTTCCCGCTGCCGTGTCGCCAGATGCCCCAGCCGCGAGCGCTTGCACCTCGCCCTTCGCCGCATTCTCCGCCTCAGCGTGATTCGTGCGGGACAGCTCGTGAAGCTGCCCGAGCGTCTGCGCGCCGTACTTGCCGTCGACCAAGACTTCGCCGTCCTTCGACACGGTGACCGCAGGCGCCGGGCGCTCGCCATTGGGCACGGCTGTGGCAATTGCGTTCGCTGCTTGCCACTCCACCGTGTCTTCTCCGTCTTCGACCGTGAAGGTCTCGCCGCTCGACACGAGCGTCTGCATATGGAAGTTGTCGAAGCCGTAATCGAGCAGCTTCGTCGTATCCGAATAAGCCGCGTCGGCGGACGGCGCCTTGAGTACGACGGCGATCAGGTCCATGTCTCCCCGGGTCGCGGAGATGACGAGCGTGTTGCCCGCGGCTTCCGTGTAGCCGTTCTTCATGCCTGTCGCACCTTCATAATTCCACAGCATCCGATTATGGTTCACCAATTCGGATTGCCATTCCTTGCCGTTCCACGGCATCGTCTTCGTCGATACGATCTTCCGGAACGTCTCGTTCTGCATCGCGTATCGAGCGATCTTCGCCATATCCGAAGCCGTCGTGACATGCTCCGGGTCAGGCAGGCCGGAAGGATTCTTGAACGTCGTGTGCGTGACGCCGATCTTCTCCCGGACGAACTGGTTCATCCGCTCCGCGAACTTCTCCTTGCTGCCATCGATATGCTCGGCAATGGCTGTGGCAGCGTCGTTGCCGGAATTCATGAGAAGCCCGTAGAGCAGCTTCTCCATCGTCACCTGCTCGCCTTCGGCCAAGTAGATCCGAGTGCCGTCCTCATACCGAGCTTCCTTGGACACGGTAACGATCTCGTCAGGTTCCGTCGTCTCAAGCGCGATAATGCCGGTGACAATCTTCGTAATGCTGGCCGGATAGAGAGACTCGTCCGGCTGAAGGGCGTACAGCATATTGCCCGATTGGGCATCTATTAGAACAGCTGCTTCTGATTGTACCGTTGGCGCTTCTACTTGCTGCACGGCAGTTGATGCCTCTGTCTGTGTCTCTGTCTGCATACTTGCAGCACTCACTGTCTGGGCTGGCGTCTGATCCGGCCGCACCGACTCGGCGCTTGCTGCGCCTGGCAGCCAAAGTGCAGCAATCAGGGCGAACCCGACTAATCTCGTTCCTATCGTCTTCCTCATTCATGCACCTCCGACGATTCCATTCTTCGCGACAATCCAGTTGCGCATTAGGCTACAATTATTATAGTATAAGTAGACCTTTGACTAGCTATAGTAACTTTTGCTTATCTAAATGATGAAAGCGCAGGTAGTATCGATTGAGAACAACATTCGTAGACAAATGGGCGCGCCAACGGGCCGCCGGCAAGCGGAATTATGTACTCCGTTATGGGGTTCTGATGACTGGGATGGGTCTTGTCCTGCTCTTCTCCGTCCTCGATCTGATCAATAACGGAACCGTAGTATATGCTTATCTACTCGGACGAATCGTGTTCTTCCCGACGATCGGCGCCATGATCGCAGGCATGCGGTGGCAAGCGAATGAACGCAAGTTCGCCAAGCTGACGAATAGCGAAGCATGACGAAGCAGAGAACGTCGCGCATTTACGCGCGGCGTTCTCTTTAGTCATGGATCACACCGTCAACCGCTTCTCGAACTTGCTGAACGAACCGTCGCTATTCGTGCTCTCGCCGACGTATGTATAACCCATTGTCTGATATAAAGCATTTAATGCCCCATTGCTGGCGATGCAATCGAGCCGAATCCGATCCTTGCCGATGAATCGAATCCCCTCGCTCACCCATTGAAGCACGCTTCCGCCGAGCCGTTGGCCCGCATAGTCTCGGTCGATTGCCAACCGGTGGACATATACCGCCCGATCGCTGTCCGCCTCGCCCCACAATTCGATGTCCCATTCGCTCGGCTTCCGAAGCAGCATCACCATGGCGGCCACGTCTTCGCCATTCTTGAAGAGGAACACGTCGCCGCGCTCCACCGCTTCCGGCGTCCGATGGGAATCCTCGCCGCGGAGCAGACCGCTCCATTGGCTGGAGCCCCGGCTTTGGAGCCACTTGGCCGTCTTCAGCAGCAGCTGCTGGATGCGCGGCGTATCGCCGGAGACAGCTTGTACCGCCGCATATCGATCCTCTAGGAGGGGTCGAATGATCCCGTAATCCTTCACGGCTCGCTCCTCCACCTGTTCATTACGCCTGAGGCTGCACATTCTGCTGTTCGTCCAAGATCCGGTACAAGCCTTGGATAATCAAGTCGGACGGATCGCGGTTCAGCAAATAATGAGCGAGCAGCAAGTGCAGCGGCATCGCGCACACATTGTTGCCGTCCTTGTATTTCGGGAATCCCGCCTCAAGCACCGGCCCATGCTCCTTATTCACATCCAGCCCCGTGTAGACTTCCTCCGGAGCGAACTCTTCCTTGATCGCTTGGTGGCACATCGGCAGGACCACTTGGTCCATCATGGCCTTCGCTTCGTCTTCCGACTGCGGCGGCTTCGGCAGCAGCTTGCCTCCCGGCGTCTTCATGAGATCGACGTAGAAGGAAGACAACCAGAGCACCGGATTCTTGTTCTGTTGGAAGTTGGCCAGCAGCTCTCGCAGGAAGAAGCCGCACGCGTAAGCTTCCCCCTGCTCGTTCTTCACGAGGAAGGAGAACAGCGGGCCGTAGACCTCGTGCTGAGAGACTTGGCCCTCGACCGCTTCTTCGCCGAATTCCGACTTGAGCGCTTGGATGCTATGCGTGAACAAGTTCTTAATCAATTCCAACAGTTTGGCGTTATTGTTGTTGTCCGTAGTTTGGTTGTTGTTGTCCGTCGATTGGTTATTCTTGTTGTCTTGGTTTGTCGTCATAAGTGCACCGTCCTTTCATCCATCATAACACTTGAACAACCGATGAAGAAAGCGTTAGCTTGTTTGGACCGCCAGATAATCTTGGAATGGAACCTGCGAATTCTCATTGATTATTGAGAACGGCGGGGCTAAAATATTGAAGTTAATCTTAAGATCAGGAAGGAACATCAACGTGCCCTCAACTTCGTCGTCTGCCCCATCTTCCCCGCCGATCGCGCCTGCGCTGCCGCTGATCGTCGGCATGATCGCCATCTCGTTTGCCCCGATACTCGTCCGCTACTCGAATGCGCCGGTATCCGTGCAAGGCATGTACAGAATGCTGTTCACGATCCTGCTGATGCTCCCATTCGGCGCCAAGCAGGTCGGAGCCTTGCGGAGGATATCCGTGAAGGATTGGCTGCTGCTGGGAGGCGCAGGCGTCTTCTTGGCGCTCCACTTCATGCTGTGGATGGCTTCGTTAAACTATACATCAATCTCCAGCTCCACGATCATCTTGGTGCTCGAGCCTGTCTTCGTCATGATCGGCGCCTTCTTCCTGTTCAAGGACCGCATCGCCAAGTCGGCTCTGCTCGGCATGGCCATAGCCTTCGCCGGCGTAGTCTTCGTTGGATCGGCAGACTCCGGCGTCTCGACAGACGCTGTCAAAGGCGACTTCCTGTCGTTCCTTGGCATGCTCGCTATCGTCTTCAACATGCTGATTGCCAAGCGTATCATGACCCGCGTTCCTTCCTATTTGTACAGTATCATCGTGTTCACGGTCACGTTCTTCTGCTTCTGGGCCTATAACGCCGTCCAGGGCATCACCGTTATCGATTATCCGCCCCGGGAATGGCTCGTATTCGCATTGCTTGCCGTTATCCCGACCGTCTTCGGACATATGATCTTCAACTGGCTGCTTCAATACGAGAAGCCGACCACCGTCTCGATGACCGTGCTGGCCGAGCCGATCGGCTCGAGCATTCTCGGCATTATCCTGTTCCGTGAGATGATCGGCACCTTGCAGCTAATCGGCGGCCTGCTCGTCATTCTGGGACTCGTCCTCTATATGAGGGCTGAAGCGACAACTTCAGCCAAGCCTCGGAAGGACGATGCAGCGAGCAACATTGCGTCATAATAAGAATTAATCGAACAGAGCTGCCGTTGGCGGCTTTGTTCTACGAGCAGGTATTTGCGTCGAGATAGCGGAACCAGCTTCCGCTATGGCACGAAGCTGCATAAGCGGCGGACTTTTCGGATATGCGCCATTGGTTCACGTCTGTTCAGCGTGCGGCTCGTCTCAACGGCATTCCGACCTAATCTAAGTGACGTTTGAACTCCGCATCATACTCCAGGAGCATCGCTCTCCTAAAATTGTACGTATCCAATGTCTTTTAATTGAATAATACCCTGTGTAATCCCATCTCTGTCGCTATAGAAGTGCTCATTAACTAACTGTAGGTCGTGCGGCCGGTCTCATCCCTCATAATAAGTCAATATATCCGGATCAGATAGCCACTTGGCCAGCAGCGGCGCATCTCCAGGGTCTGTCAATAATTTTGTGTAAACTCTTTTATAGAGAATCTCCCTCATAGGGGAGATTGACCCTCACGGCAGATGCTGGCCGATACG
>NZ_JACJVN010000040.1 GCF_014212015.1 Cohnella lubricantis
ACTTGACGGGGTGCAGTTCACTCGCGCCGGTTGTCCTCTTCTCTAGCTATAATTGTTCCTCTATCTCCCGATACTCGAAGTAATCGAAGTCCGCGTGCTTGCTCTTCCGATAGGAATCCTGGCAGCAGATCCCGACGAATGCGCCGGTGAAGTGGCCGCTGCTCGAATACTCATCCGAGCACTTGCTGGCGTCCAGTTCGGGCCCCACTTGCGTCCAATGGACGCCGTCCGGCGAACCGTAGAAGGTTAGCGCGCCTTGCTTGATAACCGCCCGCAGGTAGACTCGATCCCAGTCCGCGACGGACAAGCGGGATTCGGTCAGCTCCGTTCGAGCGCCGTTATCGGCATACAGGATGCCCAGGCACTTGCCGCCTAGCGTCTCGCTATAGTAGATGCGCAGATAGTAGAACATCCGTTGGTCGTAGAACAAGGTCAGACCGGCCATCTCGTGGAAGTTGTCCGGCTCGAATTCGACGCACGTCTGGGCGACCGCATCGAATGCTTGCAGACGTCGGGCGACCAAGCTCTGCTCATGCAGGGAGAACAGCGATTCGCGTCCTCTCAGCCGCAGGAATCCCGGCCGCGCCTTCAGGGATGCCCACGACTCGTCGATTGGAACGCGCAGGCTGTTCAGATCGGCGTTCCAGCGCCCCGAATCGAACTCCTCCCGCTCCGGCGCGTCCTCGAACGGATGCGCCGGCAGACGCGGCGGCTCCACGACCGCTTCCGCCATTTGCCCGCCGTTAGCCAAACGAATCCACCCGTCTCCCGTCCATTCGCAGCGCTGGATCGCTGTCTCGCGTCCAAGCATGCTGCGCACCTGAGGCTTGAGCGGTCTAGCACACAGATGGGCAATGTACCACTCCCCCGTCTGCGTCTCGACCAAGGAACCGTGGCCGCTCTTCTGAAGATAGGATTCGGGATTGTACTGATACGGCTTCAGGTAATCGTCCACGCCGCGGCGATTCAGGCCGACCTCTCGCGCCGAAGTGATGATCGGATTGCGCGGATCCGGCTCGTAAGGACCGAACAGGCTTCTCGACCTCGCGATCGCGACGCCGTGACCGAAGCCCGTCCCTCCTTCCGCCGTCATCAGATAGTAATACCCGTCGCGCTTGTACAAGTGCGGCGCCTCCATGCAACCCATGTCGGTCGCGCCGCGAGAGATGCTGCGCGGCTTGCCGGCCAGCGCCATCTTCTTCGCATCGAATTCTTGGATGACGATGGAGCCCGGATGCTCGTAGCCCTCGCGGAAGTCCCATTCCAGATTGACCAGCCACTTGCGGCCATCCTCGTCATGGAACAGCGACGGGTCGAAGCCGGAACTGTTCAAGTAGGTTCGCTCCGACCAGGGCCCGTGAATGTCCTTCGCGGTGACCACGTAGTTGTCCATATCGAAGTAATTCCCGTTCGTGCTGCGCATAATCGTGTAGATCAAATAGAAGGTGCCGTCCGACTCGTCATAGCTCAGGCACGGCGCCCATACGCCGCCCGACGCCTCGATGCCCTTCAGATCGAGCTGCGACTCCCGGTCCAGCGCATAGCCGAGAACGCGCCAGTGAACCAGATCGCGCGAGTGGTGAATCTGAACGCCCGGGAACCACTCGAACGTGGATGCGGCGATATAATAATCGTCCCCGACCCGAAGAATCGATGGATCGGGATTAAATCCCTTCAGGATTGGATTGCGGATCATCGCTTGCTGCACTCTCCTCTGACGCCCGTAGATGCGACGGATCTTTTTTTTGGACCCATACCCTTGCCCTTGCCCTTGCCCTTAACCTTAACCCTTGACCGCTCCGGCCGTAACGCCCTTCGTAATCTTCTCGTTGAAGATCGCGTAGATGATGACCGCCGGAATCGAAGTCAGCACCATGACCGCGAACTGCGAACCGTAATCCGAAGAATATTGTCCGGCGAAGTTCATGACCGAGAATGGCAGCGTCTTCAGGGCGTCCTTGCTGATGAAGGTGTAGGCCATGATGAACTCGTTCCAGCAGGTCAGGAAGGTCGATACGGCGACCGTCACCACAGCCGGCATCGTGAGCGGAAGAATAATCCGGAAGACGATCCGGTAGATGCTCGCGCCGTCGACGACCGCCGATTCTTCAACGGCCAGCGGAATGCTCTTCATGAAGCCGGTCAGAATGAACGTCGCGAACGGTACGGATACCGCCGTATAAGGCAATATGAGTCCCCAATAGGAATTGGTGAGGCCGAGCTCCTTGAAGATGGCGAAGTTCGGCAGCAGCGTCGCATGGATCGGGATCATGATGCCGAGCAGGATGATCGAATACACGACAGAGCGGCCCTTCCACTGCATGCGAGTGAAGGCGTACGCCATCGATACGGAGATCACGACAGTCAGAATGATGGTCGCCGCCGAGACGACGACGCTGTTCAACAGATATCTCGGGAATTTGCCGTCCACCCAGGCGTTCACATAGTTATGCCATTGCGGCGCGTCAGGCCAGAACAGAATCTTATCGGTGAAGAAGCCGCTCGCTTCGACAATCGAGAAGTTGGCCAGCCAGAGCAACGGGAACAACTGCACGAGGGCAACCAGCAGGAAGAATGTCCATAGCATCCATTTGCGAGATGGTCTCATACCGGCGCCTCCTTAATATTCGATGCTGTCGCCTTTGACCAACTTGTTGGAGACGAAGGTCGCTAGCAGACAGACCAGAATGAACAGAATCGAGATTGCGTTGGCATAGCCGTACTGGCTCGCCGCGAATGCTTGGTTGTATAGATATACCGCTACGAATTGAGTCGAATCGCCGGGACCGCCATTGGTGGTCAGGTAGACAGTCTCCATTTGCTTGAGCGCGGTAACGATAGCCAGTGTCATTTGGACGGCGATAACGGGCTTCAGCAGCGGAATCGTCATCTTCCAGTGAAGCTTGAAGCCAACCGCTCCATCCAGTCTTGCCGCTTCGTAAATATCCTCGGGAATCCCTTTGACCCCCGCATAGTAGAACAGCAAGCCCCAGCCGAAGCCGGACCAGATGAGGATCGTAAGCAGCGAGCCGAGCGCCGTGTTCGGGTCTCCCAGCCAGACATGCTGAAGGGAATCCAGCCCGATAACGGACAGCAGCTTGTTAAACATGCCGAAGGTAGGATCGAGCAAGGTGAGCCACATTCTCGAGATGACTACAACCGATATGACGCATGGGATGAAGAAGATCGTGCGGAACCACTTCTCGGACTTGCCGCCGATCCGGTCCAGCATGATCGCGAAGAAGATACAGATGGGATGCTGGATCAAGACGAAGCCTAATCCAAGCAGGATGGCATTGCGAAGAGAGAGCCAGAACCGTTCGTCGTGGAACAGAAGCTCTGTGTAGTTGCTTAAGCCGACCATATTCACGTCAAGCCCCGGCGCGATCGTATCCGTCATCGAATAGTAGAAGCTGAGGATGACCGGCGCGACGAACATGAAGAGGAAGAAGGCCAGTCCGGGGAATACAAACGTGAATATCGCTAGCTTGTTGCTAAGTACTTTGTGCATGGTTCTCACTCCCTGGAACAGAGAAGGGGCAGCTGGCTGCCCCCTCGTCTATATTCTCTTCTCTAGTTATAGCTTGTCTGCCGCAAACTTAGGGCTTGTCCGCTGCTAACTTATTGCTTGTCTGCCGCAGCTTGCAGCTCTTCGATGAACTTCTCCGGCGAACCGCTCGTCAGCAGCTTGCCCACCGCATTCTGAGAGGCATCCTTGAAGGCTGCCGTTCCGGCGTCGTTGAACGTCATACCCGAAGTCGAAGCGGCGTTCAGCAGAATATCCGTGAGCTGCTTCTGTACTTCCGTCTCATTGCCCGTCAGCTCATACTTCTGAGCCGGAACCGCCGCTCCAGTGTCCCAAGCGATCTTGGCCCATTGATCGGCGCGCATCATATAGTCGAAGAACTTCTTCGCTTCTTCCGGGTGCTTGGACGCCTTAACCAGAGCGTAGCCGCCGCCGTTCCAGGCGATCAGATCGTCCGCAATGCCCTTCCCGCCCGTAATTGTCGGGAATTGAATAACGCCCAGATTGTCGCGGAATTCTTGCGGCAGGCTCTCGTTGGACGCCATTCCCGCTTCCCACGAGCCCATATACCACATCGCGGCTTTGCCTTGCGTGAACAGGTTCTGCGAAGCGCCGTAATCCATCGTCATGTAAGCGGTGTTGAACACCTTCTCATCGGCGAAGCGCTTCAGGATCTTAGCCGCCTCCAGCAGGTTCGCGTCGTCCGCGAACTTCTTCGTGCCGGCCGTCGCGTCCAGAATGGAGTTCTGGTCCCCGCTCAGACGCTGAGCGATGTTCTGGTACATGACCGCCATGCTCCACAGGTCCTTGCCGTTCATGGACATCGGCTCGATGCCCTTGTCGCGGAACGCCTTCGAAGCTTCGAACAATTCGTCCAGCGTAGTCGGTACTTTAATGCCGTTATCGGCGAACAGCTTCTTGTTATAATAGATCACTTCGTAGTCGCTGTTGCGCGGCAAGCCGTACAGCTTGTCGTTGAACGTGAAGCCCTTGAACACGCCTGGCAGGAAGTTGTACGTCTCGCCTTCATAATCAGCCGGGTTCAGTTCTTCAATCCACCCTGCGGATACCAGCGTGCCGAGCTCGGCGCCGAAGTGAACCATCGTGACGTCGACCGGTTCGTTCGAGGCCATGTAAGCCTTCAGCTTATTCTTGAACGGCTCTTCCGCGAGCGCTTCTACTTCGATCTTGACGTTAGGATTCTCTTTGACATAGTTATCGATGACGGTCTGCTCGATCAGCCCTTGACCCGACTTGCGATCCGGCAGGTTGGAGAAGAAGCGCAGCGTGACCGACTCGCCGCTTCCGTTCGATGCTGCAGCCGAATTCGTCGCGGCAGCGCCGCTGTTGCTGTTATTGTTGTTGCCTCCACAAGCTGTTAGAGCGACCGGAACCGCAACCATAAGCGCGATCGCCGACGCAAGGGACTTGCTAATTGGCTTCGACATGTGACATCCCCCTATATCGTGTGATTCTTGCGTGGAGCCTAATTCTCTCACATCTGAATCATAACAGCCCCTCCTAACAGGGTCAGTAGACAAAAGGAGAATAAGGTAGAGAAATGTCGAATGGAAGCATTCGATTGTTGAGGTTGAGCGTCAGGAGCGCTACACTTACTAGAGGCGTAAGAACGCACTAGTTGTATAGAACGCTCTAGTTAAATAGAACGCACTCTTGGGATAGAACGCATCCTAGGGAAAGCAGGCCTTGTCATGTACCGGAGCTTTATGAATCTGAATATCCGCAACAAGCTGATCGCCGTCATGGTTCTGTCCATGACGCTCGTCGTTCTTGTCCTTGGCTACTATTCTTTCCAGACGTCCAAGAAGCAAATCGTTCATAAAGTGAGCGCTACGAATCTGTCCGTCGCGAAGGTCATCGACAACAACCTCGCCGGCTTGCAACGCACGATCTCGGACTGGTCCACCGTATTCATTCTGTCCTCCGCTGTGCAATCCAGGCTTCAAACCGGCGGGAATGGCGGCAACACCTTGGAGTCCGCCCTGTACTCCGGTCCGACCAGCTCCATCATGGATCAGATGCTGGTCACGGGAAATTTCGACTATCTCTCGCTCTACGGGTTGACCGACGATCCTCTGTACCAAGTTGCTACCGACGACAGCAGCGGCGCGCAGCCTCTCTCCGTTATTAGTGACAGCCAGCTATATACGGAGACGGTTGATCGGAACGGCGCCCCCTATTGGTTCCCGCTCACGGCCGAGAACAATCGATTTGTCGGCTCGAACCGCAAAGACAAGATTGGCATGACCCGCATCATCCGAAGCACGCTAACCGGCGATCGTATCGGATTTCTATTCGTCGGAGTGAACAAGGAGACGGTTCGCAGCCGTTATTTGAAGAATCTATACGATGAGGATCAGGGCATTCTCGTTCTGGATGAACGCGGCGCTCCCTTGCTGTCCGCAGGCAGGGCACTTTACGACCCGCAGACGTTGGATTTGTCGTTCGCTGACGGGCTGAGCAATGGGTCGAAAATCGTAAAGGTTGGCCGCGAGGAATTGCTGCTCTCTTCTAGCAAGAGCAACAGCGGCTGGCAGATCCTCTATGCCGTACCGATGGATTCGCTGACGCACGAGCTTAATTCCATCAAGCTGTTCGTCGCGATCCTTCTGATCGCTGGTCTGCTGCTAAGCGTTCTTCTAGTCACTATCCTGACGTCGTTCATCACGGCGCCGATCAAGAACCTGCTTCAGTCCATGAAGAGATTCCAGAGCGGCCGATTTGACGAGAAGGTGGAGGTGCTCCATCGCGACGAGATCGGCCAATTGAGCCGGGGCTACAATACGATGGTCGCCAACATTAAGTCGCTCGTGGATGAGACATATGTCCTTCGGCTGAAGGAGAAGGAAGCCGAGCTCAAGGCGCTGCAATCGCAGATCAACCCTCACTTCCTCTACAACATGCTCGACACGATCTTCTGGGAGGCCGAGTCTGCGGGCCAAGACCGAATCAGCGAGATGGTCATCAACCTGTCGCGCCTATTCCGCCTGAGTCTCAACCGGGGCAAGAGCTTCACCAGCGTGGCGAAGGAGAAGGAGCTGATCGAGCTCTATCTGTCCCTTCAATCCATGCGATTCAAAGATAAGCTAACCTATCGCATCGATATCCCGGACGAGCTCAATCGATATGTGATTCTAAAGCTGAGCCTTCAACCGTTCATCGAGAATGCGCTTGTTCACGGAATCGAACGCAAGAGAGAGGGCGGCCACGTTCAGATCTCCGGAGCGCTGGAGGAAGGTTATCTGCGCTTCCGAATTGAAGACAACGGCAGCGGCATGGAAGCGAAGACGCTGCGCGAAGTGACCGAGCTTCGGACAGAGTCCGATGTGAATACGCAGCAGGACACCGGCGGATATGCCGTACAGAACGTTCTTCAGCGGCTGAAGCATTATTACCGGGACAACTTCCGGCTCGAATATAAGAGCAAGCCCGGAGAAGGCACTCTCGTTGAACTCGTCATCCCAGCGCAAATCGACATCCAGGAGGACATCATCGCATGATACATCTCATGATCGTAGACGACGAAGAACGGGCACGGATCGGGATTCGATCCTTAATCGACTGGGAGAGCCATGGGATCCAGATCGTGGCTGAGGCGCGCGACGGCGCCGAAGCGCTGGAGATCATGGCCAATACCCATGTCGATATTCTGCTGACGGATATACGTATGCCGGAGGTTGACGGACTTGAGCTCATCGAGCGGGTGAACGCGCTGTACCCTCACGTTCAATCTGTCATTATGAGCGGCTACAACGAGTTCACCTATGCCCAGAAGGCTCTAACGTTGGGCGCAAGCGATTACCTGCTGAAGCCCAGCCGCAGGCAAGAGATTCTAAACACCGTGCTGAATCTAACCAAGAAGATTGATGAGAACAGGCGTCAGCAATTATATCTGGAGAAGCTTCAGGCCGGATTCCGAGAGAGTCTGCCGCTGCTGCGGGACCGAACGCTCAGCCGGCTCGTGCTTGAGGAAGACCCGCCCTACGAGAAGCTAATGGGGAAGTTAGCGATCAGCGACCTTATTTTCCCGCATGACCATTACTGCGTTCTCATCGTTCAGATCGATCAACTGCTCCATCTTCGGAATCAATTCACCTCGTTCGATATCGAGCTGTTCAAGTTTGGCCTGAAGAACATATGCGAAGAGACCGCGGGTCTGTCCCATTACGGATTGGCCTTCGAGCATCAAGACGATCTCATTCTGGTACTCAATACGGCGACGGAGCTAAGTGAAGAGGAATGCTCCGATCTAGCGCGGAGTATTCAGCAGAACGCCCTGCACTTCCTTCAGATCAGCGTATCTGTCGGAATCGGAAGTTTGGATCGCGGGCTGACGCATCTGCGCAACTCGTACATGACAGCCTATAATGCCTTAAAGACGCGGTATATCGGATCGGGCAAGATCGTGCGCTTCTCCGATCAGCCGGATATCGGCAGCGACGAGGAAGAGCCGATCTACCCCATCGCGCTAGAGAAGGCCGTGCTGCATGCCATCGTTGTGGGGGATCAAGCTAATATTGCCGACAATATGGCCTTATTCCGGCAGGCGCTGCCGCCCGATCATGCCTCGAAGGAAGACGTGCTGACCTTCGCATTCGCCCTGTACTTCTCTCTCTTCCGTCTCTGCATTGAGAAGGACATTCGGGCATCGGAGATCTTCGGGCAGAATCTGGAGCAGATCGCAGAACGTCTATCCCGCTCCACGCTGGACGGCATCTTCGACGAGCTTCTCCAGACCGCGCAAGAGATCAGCCGGCAGATCGTCGAGAAGAAGAACAGCAACAAGCTGTTCGAATCGATCCTGGCGTATATCGAGAAGAATTACGCTAAGGAGATAAGCCGGGAGACGGTGGCCGGCGAAGCCTTCATCACGCCGGGCTACCTGAGCCGCCTGTTCAAGCAGCATTTGAAGATGAGCTTCCTCGATTACCTCCACCAGATCCGAATCGAACGGGCGTGCGAGCTGCTCGCCGATAAGAGCAGGCGAATCGCGGACGTCGCGCTGGAAGTCGGCTACAACGACGAGAAGTACTTCTTCCAGGTGTTCAAGAAGCACGTGGGGATGACGCCGAATCAGTATCGGAATGGGTGAGGGTGAGGGTACGGACAGGGGAGAGCAAAGGTTGTTTGCGTGAGGGGTTAACAAGAGAGGGACTATCCCGAAAAGTCACCTAAGGACGACTGTTGGGAATAGCCCCTCTCCATCTACTTAATGCTCGAAATGATTGCCGGCACCATCGCCGGAGGCATCTTGTCTACGCCCTTCGATACAGCACTCGATCGGTCTCCAGAACAGCAACTCCTCGCCTGGCCGCTACTTCGATACCGCTTCGTACTGCTTGGTCCAATGCAGCTCCAGTCCGAGAATATCCCAGCATCTTAACCGTCTCTCGAACGAGGTCCTCGAGCGGCAGGCTCCCCTGGTTAAATAGGACCTCTCGGACTGCGTTCGCAATCTCCTCTGGCGGCAGCTCGTCGGCGCTTCTACGATCCTGATCGTTCTCCGTCAAACGGTATACCCCGTACTGCTCAGGCTCCGTGCCTTGAGGCCAATAGTAATCGATGCCGCGCCATGTCGTTCGCTTCAATCCCATTGCTTGCAGCAGCTTATCGAAATGTCTCTCGATGCGGGCTCCCGTGCGGCTAATACCCCAAGCTTGAAGCACTCTCCGCATCAGCAACTGCTTGCTGATCGGCCCTTCCGCTTGCACAGTCTCGCCAATCTGGCTCTTGAGAATCCGCTCATTGGACGGTTCATAGAACGCTTCGGAAGGCAGCATCACGGGTGCGAGAACCACCGGCCTGTAGACGGACAACCAGGCAGACCGCTTAGTGACGCGGTTCAGCGGCTGTTCATCCGACAAGGTCATCTTCTCAGATCGCTGTTCAGCCGTAACGGGAATAGGCTTGGGCGATAATCTTAAGGCCTTGTCATTAGAAGCAGACTGAGCCATCTTGACCGCCTCTACGATCTGTTCTTTCACTTTGTTCGGATTGTCCAGCCAATCCATCGACCAGACACGGTGTATACGCCAACCGAGCTGCTTGAGTACTTGCTCCCGCAGAACTTCGCGATCTCTTGCCGTCTTCCCTGCCCGGTAACTATCTCCGTCGCACAGAACGGCAAGAATGTAGACATCCGGCTGATTCGGATCTACGATCGCCAGATCCATCCGATACCCGGAAGCCCCTACATGCAGGTCAGCCTTATACCCTTCAGCCGCTAGAGCCTCGGCAATCTTCGCCTCAATGCCCGGCTGCACGGTATCTTGACGATCCGCATGCTGGCTAAGCGCATTCTGGCCCTTCTCGGCATATTCCAGGAACGACTTCAGCGCACCGACTCCTCGCGCACGCGTACGCGATACGTCCAAATGCTCGGAACGCAGCGACGAGTAGACATGCATCTCCCGGCGTGCCCGTGAGACCGCGACATTCAGCCTTCGCCAGCCTCCCTCTCGGTTGAGCGGCCCAAAATTCAGCACGACCTTGCCGTTCGCATCAGGCCCATAACCGATCGAGAACAATATAACGTCGCGTTCGTCCCCCTGTACGTTCTCCAGATTCTTAACGAAGATCGGCTCGTATAATTCGGCAGCGATCCGCTCCAGTTCTCCATCTTTACGGAATGCTTCATCCAGCAAATCTTCGATTAATCCCTGCTGGATAGAGTTAAACGTCACGACGCCTACACTCAGCTTCGACAATTCCGAATCCCGCAGCCGGCGAACGATCTCCTCCACCACCTGCTCCGCTTCCGCTCGATTCTGCTTCGTTCGGCCACGATCATAGTACCCCTCTACCGGATGCCAGCGCACATTGGATGTGCGCTCGAAGGGGGATGGGAAGGTAAGCAGTTTATTCTCATAGAAATGATGGTTGCTAAACGCGATTAAGCTCTCATGACGGCTGCGATAGTGCCACAGCAGGTGCTCTTGCGGCATCCCCAATGCGAGGCAATCGTCCAAGATGCTCTCCAGGTCCTCCGGAATCGCATCTTCGCCGTCATCACTTGACGCACTCGAGAAGAAGCTTGTCGGAGGCAGCTGGTTAGGGTCGCCAACTACGATCACATTGCGTCCGCGTGCCATAGCCCCTACTGCCTCGCTGGTCGGTAGCTGTGACGCTTCATCGAAGACGACCAGCTCAAACGGTGCATATTTGGGATCTAAATATTGCGCGACGGACATCGGGCTCATGAGTATGCATGGACATAACCGGGACAGCAAGTTCGGAGTTTGCTCGAATAGCTTGCGAAGCGACAGTCCGCGTCCTCCGCTTCGGATCGCCCTAAGCAGAATGCCAGCCTCTGAATTGGATGAGGCCTGCTGTTGGAGTTGCGGAAGATTCGCCGACAGACGAGCGGCAATCTCTTGTCTCGTCAGCTTCTCGTATCGATCGGCCATCTCTTCGAAGTTCTTAATTCGCTCTTCGAACAATCGTCCGGAGAAGGAAGCCAGTTGCGGATCTTCGGATAAAATAAAGTCAATTGCTGCTTGCCACCAAGCACGTTCGAATGCCGGCATGACTTCGGAGTGCTGCAATAGCCCGCCCTCGTAAGCTGCGACGAGCGAAGTCAGGCCCGCTTCCAGCGCCTGCTCGCGGGTCTGACGCCAACTGCACCAATTACGCAGCCGATCAATAGCGCCAAGCCACTGCTGCGCCTTCCTCTGTCGATTGTCTAGCCATGGCAAATCTCGTTTGTCATCCAGCGCATCAAAGTCGATGTGCAGCAAATCAGACAGTTTGCCTTCAAGCTCCACGATAGATCGGACCGCCGCTTCATAATTGGCAAGCGAACGCCCGCAGCGCTCTAGGAAAGCTCCCCGCCCCGCCGATAGCAGTCCAATTAACCGCTCTCTCGTCTGGGCAGCCTGTCCTCCATCCCTATACAGGTGAAGCAATGCCTGATGCAACTGTAACGTCCAATTATTCGCGGCGTCGACCGACTCCCAATCGGCTTCTCCACCTTGCCACATGGAGCCGAGCAATGCTGACGCTTGCGGCTCGGCTCTCTTCACTTCGGCAGCCTCGGCTTGATATTGCAGAATCAACGACAAGAAGGCTGCCGTATCCTTCTTCTGATTAGAGGATCCCGCAACCGCAAGAGCTCCGAGCATCTTGCCAATCCGATGCTGCTTTAACCACTTTGGAAGGAACCATTGTAATTCTGCCTTCTTCCATTCGGAGAGCGCTAACGCAGCATCGAAATTCAAAGCCTCTACAGTAAACCGGGACGTGATCTGCGAGCGGGCGTTATCCCTTGCTCGGCCATGGCTGACAATGGCCTTCACGGAGTCACAAGCCAATTCCGGTTGGGCAGCTCCAAGCAGCGCTGCGGCCATCGTCACCGGCATCGCTCGCAACAAGTCTCCAACCTCCTGAAGCCGCAGCAAGCTTTCCCTTGTCGGCTGCGTGTCTAGAGGGGCTCCTAGCCAACTGGTGACATCCGCATACGCCTCCCTAATTTCTGTTAGTTTGGCAGCATAGGAATCCAGCAGTCCTTCGACTTCTGAGCGATAAGCCGGTGTGTAATCGGTGCATGCCGCACCTTCCCATGGATTACCTGCCGGATGTCCTGCCGCTTCTCCAGCGATTCGAAGCTCACGGACGCGATCTGTCCATGCTGCATGTTTCTCCGGTGTCATCGCGCCAACGATTGCGGCTTCGAATGAGACGCATCCCGGCGCTGTTCTGACATGACTGTAGCGGGCAATCGCTTCATATAGTGAAGCTCCAAAGCCGTATTGGCGGTGTAGTGATGCGACATAACCGTTCAGTTCCGAACGGGACGCCGCAATTCTGTCGGCCTCCCGCCTCCATTCATGTGGCGAAGCCATATTCGCCGTTTCCAATGTTCGGCGCAACTGTTCTAGCACTGCCTTCTTCGTGCTCTTGTTCGAATGCAGCTCCAGACAGAACGGGCCCAAGCCAATCGATTCTAACCTGCTCTGCACGACGCTAAGCGCAGCCATCTTCTCGGCTACGAATAGAACCGTCTTGCCATCCGCTAATGCCGCAGCGATTAAATTCGTGATCGTCTGGGATTTGCCTGTGCCCGGGGGTCCGTGCAATACGAAGCTATTGCCTTGCGTCGCTGCGCTGACAGCGGTGATTTGGGATGAATCCGCACTGATGGGCAAAAGCAACCGATCTGGTGAATAGCGCTCATCAAGTTCGCTCGGGTTCGGGAACGTCTCGCCGGGGGCCCATTCCAAGCGGCCTGACATTAGGCTCGCAACAACTTTGTTTTTCGACAGATCATCTGCTCGAGTTCGAATATCGTTCCACATGACAAAACGGCTGAAGGAGAATAGACCCAGAAATGCTGACTCTAACACATCCCAACGGGACTTGTTCATCACGGCATGACGAATGGTTGTGAAGATGAGCGAGAGATCGATCCCCTTCTCATCCCGGGGCAGCGGGTCGAGCCCTCCGATGTCGATTCCGAAATCCTGCCGTAGCATTTCGAGCAATGTGATGTTGATCTGCGGCTCCTCATCTCTCATCCGGAGTAGGAAGCCAGCGCTTGAGGTCTTCCGAATAATTTCTGCCGGAACTAGCACGATCGGTGCGTATCTCGGCTTCTCACTCGTATCGGACTCGTACCATCGAAGAAGCCCCAGAGCGAGATAGAGTGTATTCGCGCCGTTCTCCTCCAGAGAGATTCTTGCGGAACGATAGAGATGGATGGCCTTCGTCGTCAGTTCGTAACCGTTCGCATCTGCCCTTAACCTATGATGACGGAATTCTTCCTGGACAAGCATCGTCAGCGGATGATCGTTGCTCATGCTTTGGAACAACTCCACGCTTCTTGGCGTACGATCCCAATCCTCAGGCTTCGGAAGCAGTTGGAATTCTTGGCCTTCTGCAAGCGCATCCTCCAACTCGTTAAGACGGAAGTTGAGCAGCGGCAGCGCCGACTTGGTCAGACGAAAGTTCAACAAGGTATTGCGCAGCGTCAAATCGAGTAGCTTCCGTTCCCACTGCTTCTGCTTGGTTAACGCGATAGAAGAGACTTCCACCGGACGGGCAAGTACCGTCACTTCTTCAGGAGCCTCCGCTAACGTTGGAGCATTCTTCTGTTCCTGCAGAATCTCCCAGCCGTTCGGTGTTGGAATGCGGACTGGGATTGGCCGTATGCCGCTGGCGCGTGTCCTCCTCACATCCACGAGGCCGACAAATTTGTCCGGATCCGTCAAATGGACTGCTGCCGCTTGCTCTGCTTCCTGATAAGAACTGTGGCTGCCCGTACACATCAAAGTCGCTTCAGCCAAGCTGATCTCGTGAACGCCGGCCGCCATTCGTTTCGTCAGAAGAGAGATATCGTCCTGCAGACTCTCCGGGAATGTCTCCTCGATCAGCCAGACTCCTGGAAAGGCATGTCCTTCGATAATTATAACGAGAGAATGCAGCCCAACCGCTTCGAGACATGCAGTGAATAAGAGAGTCAAATCAAGGCAGTTCCCCATCTGGTTAGCGACGATCGCATCTGGCAGCCGGATCCGCTGACCGACTTCCTCATAACTAGCCGGATCCACGACATACGTTGGCTGATACGACTGAATCGTCGAGAAGATCGCCGCAGCCTGCTGACGAATTCGGTTCGGATTGCGGCTCTGATATGCATCGAAGGAAGGGTTGCCGGTCCACTTCTCCAGTAACGGAGCGGCATCTTTGATGATTCTCAAGACAGCCGGATGATTAGGCATGATGAATGCTGCGAGCATCTCCGGCATGATCGTCTGACCGCTCCATTGATCATAGGCTAGTAGAGTAAGCGGAGAACTGTCTTGATATAGCAGCTCATCACCCTGCAAGACGGAAAGCGAGAGTGCGCCGGTCAATCGCTCGGTCAACTCGGCCAGGAACGTCCCGCTTATTTGCAAAGGGACTGGACCTAACTCAATAGCCCTGCTCGCTGGAATCAGGTCGACCGTCTTCGACCACGGCGGCGCGAATGCCGGATCCGCATTAATTCGGACAGTCACCTGCCGAAGGTCCTGGTCCGAATCGTTGCGAAGGACAATCTTAGTTATGACCGGTACAAAATTTTGCTGCATGGCGAAATTCACAACATCAAGCCGATTCCAATCACAGACGAGTGAACTTGTGCCCTTCTCCATTCCGTCTGCTGCCTCCCCATCATCCTTGTATGATGAGGTCATTATACCTCAATTAGGAAGAGGTTCCTACATATTACGACAGCCAACTAGGCAACCTGTCTAATTTAGTAGAGTCTAGTCTATTTGCTCTGCAGTTGATCCAGATATTGCTTCAGCTCAACATGGATTGTTCACAATAGAACTATCCAGTTCCCCTTGTAGATCTAACTCCTGCCAACATCATCTTAACGGGAGGAATCGTCCATGCAGGCACGCTCCCTTCGATCGGTAGGCGCCGGACCATTAACCCGGCGCTTCCCGATCCTTGGTTTGCAGCATATTACACAGTGCACACTAGTTTAACGCACTTACTGGTTGATCATCACGCTCCATGGCCTTTCCGACCTCACGTTGATGTTATCCTCGCTCAAGTCAAATCCGGTATTCTCTATGCTGACCCTTATCGTCCTGCTCGACAGATCAGCCTCCAGCTCTCGGATAACATTGCGATCGATCTCGATGCTCCATTCGTTAACCGTGTCATGAACTCGCATCCTCAGCCCATCTCTCGGTCGAATGATCCAAACATTGCCTTTCACGCTAACTTCGCAGCCCAAACCATATATCCCAAGTACGGGATGCTCAATGACCACGGATGCTGCCATCTTCAAGCCGGCGAAGTAACCAAGTCCGCTCTCGCCGGACATTTGCCAGGCTTGCTTAATTAGAGGGACCCTCCCAGGCACATCTACGCTGCTGTCTTCCCATCCCGCATGCAGAACCCAACACGAGCCCCCTATATTCCGTGGATCGTCGTTCCAATAGCCCGAATTGATCAAGGTCCAGCCGGCTAGATAGGATGCATAGGCCGACTTGATCAGCTCATAGTCCCGCTTCCCCTCGTTCAGGGAATAATCGTACAACACCCAGCCTCCAAGCTGCGTCATGTAACTTACGTTCCAGTGGGTTTCGCCATGCTGCCGAAGATCCGTATTATAATAGTACCATTTCGGTTGATGGCCTCTATTGGAGAATGCCGCCAATACGGCCTTCTCCATCGTTCTCGCGTCACCGGCCGCTTTGGCATAGGCATATACGGCTTCGTAAGCAGTAGAATCATAGGCCATCTCTGAACCGAAGGGGTAATTCGACTTTGCGAAGAATCCCGCCTTTGCGGCAGCAATCTCCCTTACCCACTTCGCTTCCCCATTCATCCCTTCGGCATCTAGCGCATCTGCCAAATATAGCGGGATCGTCAATTCACCCATGTTGCCATACTCGGAAGCGCCAACCCCTTCTGGGAACATCCAGTAGCTGAACATCGCCTTGGTATAATGGAAAGCTTGGCTTAAGTACTCCGCTGCAGGTTTGAGATAAGAATACCGGAACTTCTTCTGAATCCGATACAGATTGAAGTAGGTGTTCAACACGTGGACATAATTGAACGCTCTCCACACATCATCGGCCCCATGTCCTGCCCAAGGCTCGAACATGACAAACCAAGGAACCATTCGATGAACCCGGTAGCCCGGCTGTTCCGTAAGCCGATCCTCTATAAAGTCAGAGAGATAGGCATCCAACACTTTCAACTCAGCCTCGTTGGGTCTGTACACATTTTTCTCGGACAAGAACAAACCGCTTACTAGACCAATCTCGTCGCTTCCGCCAGCCCACCAGTCATCCCCATATGGATTGCAGGCTGCGTTAATCCGGCTCTTCACCGTCATATCCCACATGAGAAGGCCATGGTAACAAGGGTCGTCGGGGGCGGTCTCAAACTGGTTCTCGGCGATGAATGCGGCATGCCGGTCGATCAGTTGCTCGAGCTCCTCCAGACTGAAGAACTGCAGGGTGCACGTTTCCCCATCCCCGTAATGGATCTTGATGTCGTTGGCTCCCAATCTTTGGAAGGCTACGGAATAAATCTGATAGCCTCTCTTCTCCCCTTCATACCGGATATCCGTCTGATCCGGATAAGAAGCGGAGAGAGCGTGAATTGCTTTCTTGGAACGCAACAATATCGTCGCACGACAATCGCTTGGAACCGCCATGCCAGGCAGCACTTCGACGTCGACTTGTCCTTCTTCATAAGCAAGCCTTCCAATATCCGCGAAGCTGCTGGCCCATGCCAGTTTGAAGTCGTATTTAACGCTGTCTCCCGGAGACAGCTTCAAGGAAGAGCTCCCTTGAAAGACTGCGGTGGCTAGACCTTCCCAGCTCTCATTAAACGTGCTGTATCCGCCGAACGGGCTACCTTTATCCGGATCAGACCTCACGTTCCGCCGACTCTCGCTTTCGACTCTCTGAAGTCCGGTCTTATTGCGCGTCAGCATAACAAGACAGGGGCCGGTACCGTTAGACCTTGCCCAATAGACATAAGACCCTTCACCGGCTATGAACGTATGACGCAGTACATTCTGCTCATATTTGTATTTGGAATCTCCTCTGAAAATCTGGTTGAATAGCAACGGTGCCCCTATGCAATCAAATTCAATCTGACCGCCGGAACGGTTCGCAATCGAGACTTCCCAATAGAGACCATCCTCTTCCAAGCGATAGCCCATATGCAGATCGAAATGTGTAATGCCGTTGGCGTGAGCGGAGTCGCTTGTATATGACACCTGTAGAAGTTTCCCGTCATAGCTTACGGACCGTACGTCTGCCGAAGCGGCAGAGTTGCCCTGCTGCCATTCGTGACCATCTACGCGGTATTTCGTCACGATATGGCCAAACCATTTGGAGTCCTGCAGATCTATATCGGGAAATTCCAAAGGGTCTACCAGATATTCGGTTTGAAGTCGATCTTCTCTATTCTTGAGAGAAGTGAATCCCCCTCGCCCAACATCATATATCATGCAGAATGTCCCATTTTGCAACGTAATCGTCTTCGACATTGCGTTCATGGTTCTATCTCCTCTCCGCCGCTTCCCGAACCCAGACCTGCATCTCACCCGCTCCCCGGTTTGCCCAAGCGAAGTACGGAATGAATGTTAACGTTAAGGCCTCTATCTCCTCGCCGGCATCGCGCTTGTATAATGCTTCACCCCAGTCCTTCGCCATTCGCCGTCTTCCATTAGCCGTAATCACATGAATTCCTCCGAGTAACCGCCTCCATGCGTTCTCCGCCTATCCTTTAATGGAACCTAACAGAACCCCTTTGGCAAAGAACCGCTGTGCGAACGGATACATGATAATCATAGGAATAGATGCAATAACCATAGACGCCAATTCGATCGTCTTCGCCGTTACCAATCCTTGCCCTTGGGACCTAGCCAGCAGCTCTGCGATACCTGGATTGGCGAGGGCCACAGAGTTGGACATCTGTTCGGCCGCCGAACTGGTTTGCACCAATTTCAGAATCATATACTGCAGGGTCTGCAGGTTCTCCGATTGCGTGAAATAAAGCGTCGTACCATAGTCGTTCCAAATCCCTACTGCCGAAAATACGGACAATGCCGCCAGTACAGGCTTGGATAACGGCAAGACGATCCTGAAAAACATCATATACTCGCTTGCTCCGTCCAACTTGGCCGACTCGTACAAGGCATCGGGTATGCCTTTATAATTCGCATTAAGGATAATGACGTTCCAGAAGCCGCTGAACAAGGATGGCAGAATATAGACCCAATAGCTGTCATACAAGCCTAGCCAGTTAAACAGCATGAAGGTTGGAATCAATCCGCCGCTGAAATACATGCTCGTAATCCCTAAGGCTGCATACCACTTTTTCCCTTTTATATAGGGCCGGGAAAATGCGTAAGCAAACATAGCCGTATACAGAATGGAGATACAGGTGACAATAACGGTTCGCGATATGGTAATCCACGATGCTTGAATTAACGCTGGATCAGCTAGAACCGTCTTCCAGCTTGCCCACGTAAACTGACGGGGCCACAGGAAGACCGGCCCTCGTTGAAGATCCATTCCTCCGTTCAAGGAACTGATAATCGCATACCAGAACGGATATATCGTTACGATCATAATCACGACCATGATCACTGCATTCGACGCTTTAAATGCGCGTTCACCTACAGATGTGCCTCCAACCATTTCAGTACACCTCCCTTAGAAAAGTCCCGATCTCGTAAGTCTATTCGAGGCATAGTTGGCACCGACTAGAAGCAACACCGCAAACACTGATTTCAACAGCCCGATGGCCGTTGCCGCGGCGAACTGGAATTGTTGAAGTCCAATCTGGTAGAGGTACGTGTCGATGACCTGGCTCGCCGACATATTCAATGAGTTCTGCATGACGTATATTTGCGTAAAATTGTTGTTCAGCATACCGCTTATCGCAAAGATGATCAGGATCATCAAAGTAGGCAGGATGCCTGGAAGCGTGATATGCAGCATTCTCTTGAACCGGCTTGCTCCGTCAATCGCCGCCGCTTCGTACAAGGACTGTTCCACACCCGCCATTGCCGCCAAATACAGAATTGCTCCCCAGCCAATATCCTTCAACAAGCCGGATACAATCATTAAACCCCAGAAGTAGTGCGGATCCCCTAAGAATTCAATCGGCTTATCAACAAGGTGAAGTTTGACAAGCAGGAAATTGACAATGCCCTCTTGCGGATTCAGAAAGGTTATAATCAGTCCCCCATAGATCACCCATGAGAGAAAATGCGGCAAGTAGGTGATCGTTTGTATGAACGACTTAAATTTTCTGCTGGTAATCTCATTGAGAAACAAGGCGAATAGAAGTGTAACCGGTATACTGACCAGAGCGCCCAGCAGATTCATACCCAGTGTATTCTTGACCATCGGCCAGAATTGGAAGTTACGGAACATCTCTTTAAAATGATAAAAGTGGTTCCAAGGACTCGTGAAGATTCCCTTCACTCCAGTAATCGGGTCATAATCTTTAAAAGCCATGACCAATCCGAATAATGGAATGAAATTGAAGACAATGATAAAAAGAATGCCCGGCCAGATCATGGTTCCTAGTTCCAGCTGGGCTCGAAAGTCCAATAAACGTTTACTTCTTCTGTTGATGTTTTTAATGGCAGCGACGTTAGTGCTCCCTGTCTCGACAGCCTTCATCCGTTCTCCTCTCCATTTCATAATGGATAGTGCCAAAGTGTTGTTATGCACTTTGGCACATCTCACCATATGAACTTGTCTTTATGAATTGATTCCTTTAAGCGTTGTACCAAATGTCTGTTCTTGCTTGTGGAATTGATCATTGATCTTCTCGTTGATCTCGTCCAGTCCCATTTGCTTCACTTTCGAAATCATATCATTGTAGTACTGATCTCTCTGTGCCTCATCCTTCGCCAAGATGACCTTGGAGACTTGCGCTTCCAAATACGTTTGAATTTGCTGCTCATTGTTGGCCATCTGACTGCCTGCCGAGATGAAATCACTTGGCATTTGGAGCGCAGATGTGTCATAAATTTCAGACCCCTTGCCGAGAGCGCTTCCCACTTCCAAGCCCATGATTCCAGTCGGGCTCGTCGGCGCCGCCGTCCTGTGATCATGCCAGGCGTTGTTTTGGAATTGCCAGAATGCACCGACCCCGGTCTTCGAATAATTGCCCTGATTCTCAATGACTTGATCGGTCAGTATGACGTTGCCGTCCTGATCGAGCTCATAATCTTTGCCTTCAATCCCGTAAAAAGCGAGGAACTGCCCTTCTTCGCTGGTCATGAGGTCAAACCATTTCGCGATGCGTTCCGGGCTATCCGCTGTTTTGGATACAAACGTCTGCATCCAACCGGTGCCCGTCTTGAACGACCGTCCCATTACCGGCTTCGTATTTTGATTCGATAGGATCGGACCCGGTGATACCCAAGTTGTTGCGGTCGGGCTCGGCGTATCATAACCCGTATTGGCTATATTCCCAATGAAAGCGAACACTCGGCCGGATTTGATATTAGCTTGGATAGCTGACGTATCCAAGGTCATCTGGCTGAGATCGAATAAACTTTCTTGAGCCGCTGTGAATAGGAAATCCAAGGCATGCTTCGTCTCCGGCGCCAGGATGATGTCCCGGTAGTTCCCATCCTTATCGACTGGCATAGCACCGAACGACGCCTCCAGCACACCGAGCGTCCCGCCATGACCCACCGTGCCGACATTTATTCCGGCATATCCCTTCCCGTCTAAGTGCAGCGGGATTACCGGTGCGCCATCTACTTGCATACCCTTTACTTTCTTCAAAGCTTCCAGAAATCCGTTCTCCGTCGTAAGGTCAGATTTTGAAATGCCTGCTTCCTTCATCAGCTTTTCGTTAACGATGATCGACATCTGGCTGCCGTATTTCGCGGCATCAGCATAGATCTGGCTGGACTCCGGATACATTTTTCTCGCATCCGTCGTATTGATATGGCTTGGATAGGCGTACCAACCGCCATCCCGTTCGGTCAACGCTTTCTTCAAATCTTCCGGGAAATTCGTTAACAGAGGGGACGAAGGATCGTACTTCTTGAAGAATTCATCCAAGTTCCAAATTTTACCAGAGTCAATCAACTTCTTGATTAATGTGCCGTCCGTAACGGTCACGATATCC
The DNA here is from genome assembly GCF_014212015.1 of Cohnella lubricantis. GTDB lineage: Bacteria > Bacillota > Bacilli > Paenibacillales > Paenibacillaceae > Cohnella > Cohnella lubricantis. The sequence goes on from NZ_JACJVN010000040.1 coordinate 21,167, forward strand.
GGAAGCTTCTCGGAAGTCGCCAGCATCAAGCTGAGCTTCGTGCCAGCGTCCGATGCCGGAATGTTAAATTGGAATGTGAGCCCAGTCTTCTCGGTGATTGTGCCTTCCACGGAATTCGGGTCCGTATTCCACGGTGAAGGCGGGTTCCAAAAGTTTGTGTCCGAGAACCAAGTCAGTTCGACTGGCCCTTGCTGAACCGATTCGCTCGGAACCGCTGACGTATTCGAACTGTTTCCGCTTTCATTTGATTTGCTGCTGCAACCGGTAAGGGCGACAATCCCCGCCAATGTCAAGAGAGCACCTATTTTTAGTTTCATGCCTTTTACGATCCTCCCCTATATAGAAGCTGGTTGATACACGTTCATCATATAAGGAATCCGTGGCTCGTCATATGTTCGGCTTTTTCATTATTTGTGCGTTTTTTTGTAAGCGTTACAATTTGCGATACTTGCTTGGCGTGATGCCATACTTCTTCTTGAATAGTTTGGTGAAGTGAAAGTAATCCTTATATCCGACTCGCTCTACGACTTCCTGTACTGTCAATGTAGTTGAGGCGAGCAATTCTTTGGCCTTATTTAATCGTTTAGACACGATATGATCCAGATAAGTCGTTCCCGTCTCCTTCTTAATCTGAGCACTTAAATATCCAATGCTTACGTTAAAGTGCTTGGCCCATTCGCCGAGGGAGATATCCTCCGTAAAATTAGCGTCTAAATAACGAATAATTTTTTTTACCGCATCGTTAGAGATCAGCATTTCTTCCGAGGGATGTTGATCGAAGACCTCTTTGAATCTGTCAAACAATTGCTCAACCGAGTTAATGGAATTCGCCATTTGAGAGTAACTCATATACTCGATTCCCTGAGTTCTCTCGCAGTCGCCATAATACTTGTAAAAGAGAGACACGATCTGATTGTAGGTGATTGATAATTGATCAAGCATGATACGCCGCTCTTTGCACTCGCTGCAAAGGTCATCGAGAGCTTGCTTAATATGCTGGTGCCTTTGTTCTTTGACATTTAGTTCAATTTGATAGATGGTCTTAACTAACGCGTTCAGATAATCCGAAGCTTGGTACTCGGTTTCACGTTGATCATGCCAGAGCTTCGAGGTGGCCGCAGCAATATCCGACTCCTCATACAGCTTGCCGATCATGGAAGAATAAAGCCCAATGCTGCTGATTCCAATAAACTCGGCCTCTGCAAGTTTGGTTGATATGACATCCAAATGGGCATAGGGATGAATCGCTTCATCGTAATTAACGAGATAAGTTAATTTGCGTTGACCCGTGCGAAAGCATATCCATTGAATTGTCGGTTCGGGGTCATCGGCATCAAGTTCGTCCCCAACCTCCCATTCGGTCGACTGTGGATACAGAGAACTGATAAATCGATAGTTGGAGTATTTAAAATTAATCCCTCGGTTGGTTAGAAAATTACCGATCGTGATGGTACTGCTTGGCCTGAAAAGATCAAACAAGTCTTCCAGCAATAGATCCAATTCTTTGCGGCCGTTCTTCTTATTAATTAGCTCCTTCTTTAAGCGCAGCAGAGTGTCCGTTAGTTCCTGCTTCCTGACCTGCTTAAGCAAATAGGCATAGGCACCGAATGTAATCGCTTGCTGTGCATATTCGAACTCCGCGTAGCCGCTGATAAAGACAACTTTCGTATGCAATCCCATTTTGGAAATAGATTCCAGAAGCTCGATCCCATTTAATTTAGGCATCCGGATATCGGATATTACGACCGAAGGCTTTCTCTCCGTTATCAATTCCAGCGCCTGTTCGCCGTTATGGGCTTCGCCAATTATAGAGAAGCCCAAGCTGTCCCAATCAATTAATGCCCTAATCCCATATGCTACCCATGGTTCGTCATCCACGATCAATACACTATACATGCGCAGATCCCTCCATCTGTTCTTGGTTGTCAATGGCAGGGAATGAAATGCTGACGACCGTACCTTTATGCAATTGACTCGACACTGTCATATCGGCTTCGTCTCCATAAAACAGCTTCATTCTCCGGCATATATTCCCTAATCCAATACCCTGTCTAAATTTGTTATCCGTGTTGCCGATATCTTCAGACTGACGCAGATGCTGCATAAGGATCCCAAGATCGGCCTGATCGATACCGTAGCCATTATCCTTGATGATATATTGAATCATCTCTGGCTCCGGCTTGTACACTTTAATCTGAACAAGGCCATTCTTGTTTTGCTTCTCTAGTCCGTGGAAAACCGCATTTTCCACAATGGGCTGCAAGATCATTTTCAGTGTTTTTAAACCAAGCAGATCTCTATCGGCTTCGATTTCCACACGAATTCTTCCCATGAATCGATATTCTATGATTCTGGCGTATTCTCTAACATGTGCCAGCTCGTCTTCTATGGTGACGAAGTCAGTGCCTTTGACCGAGTAACGGAACATATTGGACAAGGACTCCGATATTTCAGCTATCTCCTGAACTTTGTTATACAGAGCGATAGCACGTATACACTCCAGTGTGTTGTGCAGAAAATGCGGGTTGATCTGATTGCGAAAGGCTAATACCTCCATATGTTTCTTTGCGATTTCGAATTCATACATTCGTTTTTGCGTTAGTTGAACACTTTTCCCCAAATCGTCGATCTCATCAAGCATTTTGTTCAAGCTAGATCCCAATACGCCGATCTCATTGCGGTAAACCACGGGAAATCGGCTCTCGCCGCCCGACTTCGGGTAGGCCTTTATAAAATCCATCAGAGCCTTAATTGGGGTCATAATGCGGGTGTAGAACAACAAAAGAAATAATGAGAGCATTCCGATCATAACCAAATATGTTGCAATATTCAGATGCTGAATGGTACTCAGATCATTGAGAAGTTCTTTCCTTGGAATAATACTAATCAATTGCCAGCCTGAACGGGGAAGCGTTACCGATTGAACAATGAATCGTTTGTCGTGATTCCATTCGTTAATGTCAATTGAGTCCTCAACTGTCGTTTTCCCTTCGCTCGCCATCATTTTTCCATTCTGATCCAACAGCAGAAAGCTTGAATGTGAGGTTATTTTCGCTTTATTCAAAATATGATTGAAATTACCAACATCCATAATGAATTCGCACATCCCTCGGTAATCCTGAACTTTCTCGCTCTTAAGATTATAGATAGGGATGGATATTGCATAGTAAGGATTGACACCGCCTTCCGACAACAACCCGGAATATTCTATCGATTCCACTATATGCGGTTTCACTCCAACGTCGATCGCTCCTATGCTGGCGACCAATGTTCCTTCACTGTTATAAAGCCGTATGCCGCGTATGTTCTCCTTTTGCGACATCGTATTGGCGAACATGGAGGTTACCTCGCTGTTTAAGAGAATAACTGATAGTTTGTCCTCCGAATTTAATAGGTTTTGGATGGATTGGCTATATAACAAAGACATGGAGCTCCCCTCCATGTCCGTATAGTAGCCCGTTATTTTCTCCTCTACCTGCAGCAATATTTTATTAACAGATTCCGTTACTTTTTTCTCAATAATTTTCTCTGCAATCCTGCTCGTAATGACAAAAGAAATTAGAAGTATGGCGAGCATCATCAACACGAAGATTAAGATCTGTCGAGCTAGACTGAGTCTGCGCCAGTAGCGGATCATGCTCCCCCTCCTCCTTATCTTTACCGGCCGCCTTTCAAAAAGGCGCACTTCGACTTATCCATCATGCTTCGCCTTAGCCTTTTACGGCCCCGGCCGTCATGCCCTCGACCAAGTAGCGTTGCAGGAACACAAATATAACGACGATCGGAAGAACACTAAGAACGGATGCTGCCATCATACTGCCCCAGTCAGTTTGATACAGTCCCTTGAAGAGACTCACTCCAGGCGTCAACGTACGATGCGCCTCGTCGTTGATGAATACGAAACCGAACATGTACTCGTTCCATGCATTCAGGAAGGCAAACAGCGAAGTCGAGATAAGGCTAGGCAAGCTAACGGGAAGCAGAATCTTAAAGATGATGCCAACAGTCGAACAGCCGTCGAGTTCCGCCGATTCTTCCATCTCGCTCGGAATCGTATCGAAGAAGCCTTTCATCATAAATGTACAGAGTGGAACCGCGAAGGTCGTATAAGCCAAGATCAATGACCCATAAGTGTTGATCAACGATAGTTGTTTCATCGTCAGATACAGCGGAATGAGCAGCAACACGCCCGGGATCATCTGCGACAGCATCATGGCCACTCCAAACAACCTCACTCCCTTGAATCGAAGGTATCGACTCAGGGAATATCCCGCGAAGATGGAGATCAAGAGCGATATAACAGTTGTAATTGACGCAACGAGAAGACTATTCTTGAAGAAGGTTAGGAAGGCCGAATTATTCAGTACATTATCGAAATGGGCAAAGGTCATTTTCCTAACCAGGAAGGTCGGATGAAGCGTTCGAATCTGGTCAGTCGGTTTGATTGAAGTGACCAGCATCCACAGGAATGGAAGCATACAATACACGGCGAAGCCAGCCAGAACGACGTAAGTTATAACGGTTAGCAATTGTCTTTTACGTTTGCTTATCAGCATGGTGGAGTCACCCCCGCTGTCTTCTAGACGAAGCGAAATAGTAGAGCGCAATGCAGATAGCCATAAAGCTGAGCATCATCGAAGCCAGAGAAGATGCTTGACCGAAGTTATATTCTTGCATGGCATAACGGTAGATCATAATAGGCAACGTCTCTGAAGCATGAAGCGGACCTCCTTCAGTCATTACCCAGATAAAGTCGAAATTGATAGCTGTCCAGATAATATGAATGAAGATAATCGTAAGCGAGACGGTGCGCAGCTGTGGCAACACGATGTGCCAGAAGCGGCGACGAACCCCAGCGCCATCGATGGCCGCGGCCTCGATAATATCTCGAGAGACCGACTGTAGTCCCGCAAGGAGGCTAATGGTGTAGAATGGAAAACTACGCCAAATATTAACGAAGGTCACAGTCAGTAAGGCGGTGTTCAGTTCACCGAGCCAATAATATGGTTTATCGATGATACCGAGCTCCACCATCCAGATGTTAAGAATGCCATAATCCGGCGTGAGCATCCACGTCCAGGTCATGCCTGCTATCACAATCGGCACGACCCATGGAACGATGATCATCGCCCGAAAGAGCGTACGTCCCTTCACTCGCTGGTTAAGCGCCACCGCGGAGGCGATACCGAGAAGGTATTCTCCAGCTACGGATATAACGGTCCATACGACCGTGTTGCGCAGCGCCGTCGGAAAATACTCCGATCGTAAAACCTCCTTGTAATTTTGAAGACCGGCGAAACCATCGACCGCTTTGTTGAGTAGGTTTTTGATCTGAAAGCTATCCCATAGTACTTGCCCAAGCGGGTAGGCATTAAGGAGCAGGAAGAACAGCAGAGCGGGGAGAATAAATCCGATCGCCAGCCGCCGTATTCTTTTCTCTTTGAGTGTCAGCACAGTAGTTCACCCCTTATCCGAATAAGAAGGCAAGCATGGAATCGGAATGCGACTCCGTCCATGCTTGCCGTCGTTCGGAAAAATCAGCTTCCGCTGAGCTCTCCCGAATTCTTCAGGCTGTCATTAATCGCGGCCGATAACTGCTTGGCGACGTCTTCAGGCTTCTCCTTCTTCAGCATGACGCGGGCAAGCGAATCTTCCATTGCTTGCGTGATTCCACCCAACGATACCGGCGGGAAGACAACACCTTGCGACGCTAGCGCCATAAAGTCTTTGCCCCATCCACCATCAACTACATCGGTTCGCGGGGCAGCTGAAGGATTGACCGCCTTCTGATAATCCGCGCCCATTAAGAAGGAGGCGAACTCGAACGCCTCTTGCGGGTGCTTCGACTTGTAAACGAACAAAGGCGCGATCTCCATGAAAGTAGCCGGACTGCCTTTATAGATCGGAGGGGCAATCTTCACATCCTTCATTCCCTCCGGATTCTCGGATGCGCGTCCTTCGATCCACGTTCCGTCCACGACCATTGCATATTGGCCGAGAACAAAGTTCTGATCTTCTTCCTCCCATCCCCAAGTCTTTGCGTCCGGCTTAATGGCCCCCTTATCAAGAAGGTCCTGGTAGAATTGGAATACTTCGGATGCCTTGGCCAATTGGTCTTGATTGTCCTGCCAGGTATTCTTGTACTTGCCGTCGGCTTGCTTCTCGGCAAGAGAGACGCCATTCTGAGCCAGATACATGATCAACTCCTGAGGGGAGCGAACACCGGCGCCTGCAATGCCGAATATTTCTTTACCCGTTTTGTCCTTAACGAGTTGCGCGTTGTTTAATAGCTCATCCCACGTTTTGGGCGGCGCGCTCAATCCCGCCTCCTCCAGAATATTCTCGTGATAGAGAAGAGCCCGAATCCCGAGATAATTTGGCAACGCCTTCAACTTGCCGTCTACCGTCAGCGCTTCGACAACATTCGGATAGATTTTGTCCTTGTCAGACCAAGCGTTAAACGAATCGGTCAAATCGGCGAGTGCTTCCAGTTTGTTGAACTCGCCGAACCATTCGCTAAGCCCCCAGCTCAAATCCGGAGCGTCGCCCGCATTAATGGCGGCGATTAGCTTATCGTGCATGACATCATACGAGAGCACCTGCAAATCTACATTAATGTTGTCGTGGCTGTCATCGAATTCCTTGACTTTCTGCTGGATCGCCTTGCCTTGATCGGTACTCGGATCAAGCGCTGACCAGAACTTCAAGGTCACCGGACTTGTGGCCGCATCTAGAGCAGCCGACGCCGATTCCGACCCGCCAAGCGATGACGAAGACTCCGTCTCCTTGCCGTTATTGCTTCCGCAGGCGCTCAATGCGGATGCCAGAAGAAGCGCTCCCATCAAGCCAGAAGACCATTTGACGAATCTCTTTTTCACAGTGAAACCCCTCTCCAAAGAATGGTTGCGTTTTCATTTCAATTTTATCGTGGAGGGCCGAGCCGCCGTAATGATTGAATCTTCACAACGATGTGGAACATATTAAGATCGCTTTATTTTATTCGACAATGCCATACGATATTGAGTTGGCTGCAACCCCGTGTATTTTCGAAAGACTTGGCTGAAGTACCTTTGATCGGTATAACCGACGGCATCCGCGATTTCATAAGTTCGAAGCGTGCTTTCTCTTAACAGCTTCATTGCTTGCTCCATGCGTATCCCGATCACATACTCCATGAAACTCTGCCCGGTAGCATTCTTGAACAATGTACAGAAGTAGTTTTTGTTCAGATGGAACCGCTCCGAGATCTGCTCAAGAGACATGGTGCGATAATTTTCCGCTATGTATTTCTGAATCGCGTCTATCAATGTTTTGCCGCTTTTGCCCTTGCCCGCCTCTTCCTGGATAGCAATATAATCTTCCATCCAGCTTAACAGCGACTCCATGGTGCGTTGGAATCGAAGCGCTCGCAAGGAAGTACGAGCTTCATTCAGAGCCGTGCGCATCTCCTCGTTCATAGGCTGTTGTTCAAGTTTATGGACGAATTCAGCAACGGCTTTCTTCCATTCGGATATGGTGGCTTCGGCTAGCATGTCCTCCTGGAACGCTGATTGAATATGCGTCAATAATTTGCCTTTGTCCCGAAGAGATCCTCCCTCCGCAAGCATATCGAAGAGAAATCCGATCTCCTTCCACTCCGCTTCGACCGGTGAAGATCTGCGAAGATATGGTCTTGAACCCGGATCAAAAACCGCAATCTCTCCTTCCTCCGATACCCGAAGAGATTCCAGAGCATGCTGAGCCTCCATGTAGGCGGAGGACAACTTAGCCGCACGCTGTTTGAACAAGCTAACTCCGATCTGCGAGGGCATCTTCAAGTTAGAGGCCAACGAGCGCTGTAGCCTGCGAAGTATGGATTCCCGAGCATTCGATTCCAATAGAGATATGAATATGACGTATTCATTAGCTTGGTACAAATTGCGGAATACAATCGATGTGGCTCCCATCAATTCGGAGATGGCTTTGCGTGCTGCGTAGTAGAAAGAAGGGCGATCCCCTTCGAATCTCTCTTCAACCTGGTCGTCAAAGTGAACGAAGCGCACAACTACAACTGTGGATCCTTCTTCCGGTAGCGAGAGAAGCAGGCGCTGAGCTTGAACATGCATCTCGTTCTCATCTTTAATATGGCCTCCGATGATCTGAGTCAGGAATTCATCTTGCTTGAGCAGAAGTCCTTCAGCAAGAACGGCCTTCTCTTGCAGCCGATCCGTCCGGAAGCGGGAATCCTCACGTATCTGTTCGACTGCTTTCCCCAAAGCGATTAACAGTTCTGATTCTTGAATAGGCTTCAACAAATAATCATAAGCACCCCGTTTGAAAGCCTGGCGCGAATACTCAAATTCCCCGTATCCGCTAAGAACGATGATTTTAATGAATAATTCAGAATATTCCAACCATGACATGAATTCCAACCCATCCGTCAAAGGCATTCGAATGTCCGTTATAATCAAATTCGGGCGATGCACCTCTGTTAATCGCTTTGCTTCTTCGCCATTATACGCATGTCCGACAATCGCCCAGCCGAGCTCCTTCCACGGTATGATCGCAGCGAGTTGGTCGTGAACCGTCGATTCGTCATCTACAATCAAAATCTTCATCCCGTACTCACCTCTTCGATTGGCAGACGGTAAATGACTTGAGTACCGACGCCCTGTCGGCTCTTAATCTCTATTCCATAAGTTTCCCCGCAGATTAGCCGGATGCGGGCATGTACATTGTATAGACCGATCGTTCCCTCTGCCTTCTGAAGCTGATCTACACGCAGGAGCCGTTCGATATCCTTCAGTTTGGACGATTCCATTCCCTTCCCGTTATCCAATACACTTAGATACAGCATCTTCTGGTCCGGATCAATCCTTGCAGACAACTTCAGCAGCTTCCGTGGGTGTAAGCTCGGCGCTAATCCGTGCTCGACTGCATTCTCCACAATCGGTTGCAATATCAACCTCGGAATTCTCGCGTCTAACGATCCGGCTTGCAGGTCCATACGGTATCGAATACTATTGGGGAATCTCTTGTTGATGATGACGAGATAATGCCGGATGTGCATGACCTCATCTCGAAGACGCACCCATTCATTCTGAATATTCATGTTGTATCTATACATCTGGCTAAGCGATTGACAGATCAACTTCAAATCTGGAACCTTGTTCACTCCGGCTATTCCTGCCATCATCTGAAGCGTATTAAAGAGAAAATGAGGAGATATTTGGGCTTGCAAAGCCTTGATTTGCGATTCTTGGTTCATTAAGCGCAGCTTGAAATCGTGCTCAATCAATTGTTGGATCGTCTCCGCCATCCGGTTGAACTGGTTGCCCAAGAAGCCGATCTCGTCTCTCGTTCTCACTTCAACTCGCGCATTGTAGTCCCCTTTATTAATTCGCGCCATACTCCGATACATCTGAACAATGGGCTTGGTGATGTTGAAACTTAACCCCAAGGAGATGCCGAGCGCGAGCAGTCCCGCCACAAGGATAACGATATAGGCTATCGAACGGTAGAATAATTGTGAAGGGTCAATCTGGTAGGTGTAATCGATCGTCAACGAACCGTCGCTTAACGATTGAGAGATGGATACTGAATGACGTCCGTTCTCCCGCTTGTCTATCGTCTGTCCAATTCGCCCTGAATCCGTGGCGTAAACAATGGTGCCTGTAACATCAGTAATTAACACCTGCCCTCGATAGAATGGATTGTAGATTTCAACTTTGTCTCGGAAATCCTGCTCGGGTATATCGATCGCGAGCAGTCCCGCAGGATTGCCTCGAAATTTTACCGGATACAGGAATTGAAAAATGGGTTCGTCATAAGGTGATTGCTCCACGATTCGCATGAGAGGCCGCTGTCCGCCGGCTCCCATCGCGCGATGCAAGGAACGCAAGTAGGCAGGATCCAACCGGGGATATAAATTCGGGAAAAAATTTCCAAGCGTCTCGTCCTCGTCGTTACGGATCAAATACATGCCTAATACCGTTTGCACAGGCGATTGGTTATAAACACTTAGAAAGAATTCCCGAATATCCATCACTGTATCGTACGTTCGGCTGTCCGACAGAAACTCCTTGCCATAAGCGATGCTCTCGATTAAGTTTGGATTGGAATAAATTCGATAAGCGGTGCCGCTCAAGGAATCAGCGAATTCCTCAATTTGGCGTCTCAAATCTTGCTTGATGCGATTCTCGGCGTATAACTTGTCCTTCTCAATCTGCAGATTGACTTGATAAATTACAATGCCGGATAGGATTGCCAGTGGCAATGCGGTCGTCATGGCCATAGCCAGAAAAATCTTCATTCGAATTCTAGTGAACATACCTCATCTCACCCATATCTCTCATCCCTCTAGGTCTGATAGATATATTTCAAAAAGTCTGGCGTTATGATTCTCTAACCGTACATTAAGGCAGGAGTTTGCTTCATCCCATTTATACGAGCAACGCTGCTCTTGCGGATAAATGCACCTTACAGCCGATTTCTTCCCATATGCGTGTTTTATCGGTATGTTCACATCAGAATTCGTTCCATTCAATCTCCAAACAGCCAAATATAGTTTGTAATCACAACTGAGCCCTAACGAAATCCACTCATCAGTGAAAGTTGGTAACCCCAATGGCCAAAATGGTAACGACGATCGAATGTCGTTTCGAATTTCTTTATAACAACTAATACCTTCTTTAACGAGGGTCAATCTTTCATTCGATATCTCAGCCAAATGCCCGCTCTGATGAATCCGCAGAAGCAAGGAATTGACCATATTAAATATGACCTCTTCTTTATCCCCTTCCTTTAACGGATAAGACCATATTGCTGCTTGTTCCGGTGTTACGGCTGAAGGAGAAGCCGCCGCGATAGCGGCCATTCTGCGATAATCCGTCTGGTCTGTTACCGATTGAATACTATGCCGGCTAAGAAGGGAATACTCCATTCTCATCCCGCCGCTACCGCAATTCTCAATCACCAAATCAGGATATCTGTCAAAGATGCTATCCAGCCATATTAAATACGCCCGATTATGCTGCAGTAAACCATCTCCGAAGCTGTCAGCTCCGACTTCCGTCCCAAATCCTGCATCAATGTTGTAATCCATCTTGATATAACCCACGCCATAATCTTTCACAAGCCGTTCGATGACACGATCAGCATGTTGGACGACTTCAGGATTTCTGAAGTCAAGCTGGTATCTTCCATGATCGATAACAGGCTTTCCATGCCGTTTAAAGAACCATTCATCGGACACTACATTTACCAACGGGCAGTTCATGCCCATAACCTCAAGTTCCAGCCACAGCCCCGGGATCATTCCTTTTTTTCTAATATAGTTCAGCGGCTCCTGAATGCCTCCTGGAAAACGAGCTGTAGAAGGAAGCCATTCACCTACTCCATCCCACCATTCTCCATCCGAGTACCACCCTGCATCGATGCAGAAGTATTCGCAGCCTGTTTCGGCCGCAGCATCGATCAGCGGGATCAATTTTTCAGTCGTTGGGTCGCCAAATAGGCAGTTCATATAATCATTAAATATGACTGGCAGCTTTTCGTTATCGATGTGATTTCTTCTGATTTTCCTTCTGTATTTGGTCAATTCTCCAACAGCTTCATCGAAGCCGCCGTTAACAAATGCGATGGCCGCAGATGCCGTTTCGAACGCCTCTCCCGGCCTCAACAATTTCCACCAATGACTCTCTCGTTCCGTTGGCCCGCTTAATTGCAAATATAATTGATTGGCGATATCGCTTATTTCCCAGTGCCATGCTCCGTTATTCTCGATTTGCCACATGATTGCTCGTCCACCGTCTGTACTCTCATAACATCCCATTGGCAAGTATTCAGAACAAGGCCAAGTTCCGGAGCTGCTCAATGCAACTCGCTTCATCGAGAAATCATTAACTTGATACATACCGAGCCCAGCCATACTTTGTTTCTTCCATTGAGCCTCGCCATACCAAGTATTGTGAGGAATATAGAGATGGCCTTCATTCTCCCAGCCTGACTGCCTTTGATGGCAGATCCCAGTTAAAGCAAAGGAGGAAATATACTCCAGCCCTTTGCTCTCACCCCCGATATTTTCAACCACCGTCCATGATCTGACAACCTGTACATTATCGTAGAACTGCAAGTGGCTAGTCACGATTAATCCATCATCCTGCAGTGTGATTTCCAATTTCCGTCCATATTGATTTCTATCATCCTTGAAATTCTTATACTTCAACCGTCCTCCGGGCATACTTCCTGTATGCTTCGAGCCATGATGATCATTCTGGTTTTCTCCCGTCACATGAACCTCTACCAACCTAGCCCGCTTCTGTTGCTTCTCATCCTTCAAGATCACATCAGGTGGGGTTGAAGACAGGTGAAGAAGTCGAACATCGTCGGATTCAGTTACACCCAGCACAAAATAAAGGTTGTTCTCGTTAATTACTCTCAATTGTCTCATTGCAACTCACCTTAATCTTTATTTTATTAAAGCTTTTGCAATTATTACCCTTTTACAGCAGATCCGACCGTCAGTGCGCTTTCAACCTGCCTATTGAAAATCAAATACATAATGATCGGCGGTACGCTGGATATTGTCAACGCTGCCGAAGATGCTCCCCAGTCTGTTGCGAACTGACCCTGAAAGTAGATCAGTCCAAGCGGCAATGTCTTCAAAGCATTATCTGAGATGACTACCAGCGCGGTAAACAGCTCATTCCATGAGTTCAAGAAAATAAAGATCGCGGTCGTCGCCATCGCGGGAGAAACCAAAGGCAGAATAATCCTAAAGAATGTTGTGAAAATGTTTGCACCGTCTATCGCAGCCGATTCCTCCATCTCAAAAGGAATCGACCTGAGATAAGCGTAAAAAACCATGGATGTGAAGGAGAGATTGAAAGCAATATAAGGGATAATGATTGCAAGCAGAGAATGTTGAATGTGAAAATCCCTTACGATTATGACAAGCGGAATAATGATCATCTGTACCGGGATAAACATGCCCAATATCCCATAAATTCTGGCTATATTGGATAATCTCCATCTCATCCTGGCAGTGGCATATGCAAACATGACAGCCATCAATATGGTGAATATTACGGTTACAACAGCAACAATAGCACTATTCTTAAAAAACGAGAGAATATTGAATTGCGTCACTGCGTTTACATAATTCTCAATGCGAAAATGAGTTGGAAGCCCATATACATTCGTTGAGAAAATCTCCTCATTATTTTTCAACGAATTTAGTCCCATCCAAATGAGCGGATAAATGGATGCCAGAGAGAAAAAGCAAATAACAATGTAAATGACAGGCTTCCATAAACTCGTTTTAAGATTTAACGTCAAGCTGACTCCCCCTCAATTAATACACAATTCTATCTCTAGCAATAAATTTATTAATGATCAAAGTGGCTAATAAGCATTCTAATAGCAGCACAACAGCAGATGCACATCCATATCCGAATTCACCTTTCTGAAATGCGGATTTGAACATCATATAGGATAATGTCATCGTGGACCCGCCGGGACCGCCGCCTGTCATAACAAACATGTTATCGAATGCTTTTAGTCCCCCTGTAATCGACATAACTAATGTGAACTTATAGGTCTCTTGCAACATTGGTAGTGTAATCTTACGATGCAACGTGAAGGGAGAAGCTCCATCAATAATTGCAGCTTCAAAATATTGCTCAGGGATTGATTTAATCGCAGCATAGATAAACACGAACATCATGCCCATAAACTGCCAGCCATTCGTGAAGGCAACTGCGTAGATTGCTTTTCTAGGATCAGATAGAAATGCCTGCCTAAAATCATCCCCAAAAATTCCCAGCAAATTATTTACCAGTCCATGGTCATAATTGAATAACTGAACCCATAATTGCCCTACAACCGTGACAGAAAGTACGACCGGCACAAAAAAGCTTGTTTTAAAAAACTTGCTGCCTCTGAGCTTCAAATTTCTCGATGTGAATATAAAGGCAAGAATCGATGCCACTACTTGTTGGTAGACCAAAATGACTGCAGCAAAGATCAAACCGTTCTTAACTGCCGGAATAAAGTCGGAATCCTTCAACATGTTTCTATAGTTATCCAAGCCTGAAAAAATCGGAGAGGTTATTCCATCCCATTCATAAAAGCTTTTGACAAAGACTTGGAATATTGGATAAGCCATAATCGCTGTGTATAGGGCTAGAAATGGAAACACAAAGACGAATATTGCGGATTTTCTATTCAAAAAGCTATGCATATAAAGCCTCCTCAGCCCTTCTAGAATGCTTCGAGTATTAATTCGCCTCAGGTCGTTATCCGTGAAATCAGGATAAGCTACCTGAGGCGACTACTCGTACTTTGATATTTAATTATTTTCTATACTTCTCAAGGATTGCATCGACGTTCTTAGCAAATTCCTCAGGCTTGTATACTCCGGAATACAGTTTTTGCACTTCGCCCCCAAGGTCCGTTTGAATTTTATTATCTTGGAAAGCCCATCCCATAGCGGTCGTAGATTTCACTGTCGTCAGAATACTGGACACTTCTTTCTGCAATGCATTCTCTGGCTTCTCAGAAGCAGGGGGGTTCTTAAACAAGGTGTTGAATTCGCCTGTCTTAACGGTTCTTCCCTCGGCATTCTTCAGAGCAAGCTGAACAGCGTATTCAGCGGCAATCTCCTTATGTTTGCTATTTGCCGATACAGCATATCCGCCAATAAAGCCGCCGCCGCTGATTACGCCTGCATCCTTAACAGCTTGAACATTTGCGGCGTCAGCGAAAACATCGGGAAGAAGAACCGCTACATTCCCATCTCCGAGCTTATCGCCTATTTCCTGCGTCATCCAGTTCCCGACCATCAACATTGCTGTTTTTCCACTTTCAAAATCAGCGACTGCTGAGTTGTAATCATACGTAAAGGCATCTTTAGAAATAAGTCCTTCTTTAGCCAACTCCTGAATCTTGTTAGCCGCATTGACGAAAGCCGGATCCGAGCCTTTAGCGGTCCCATTAATGTCTAGATCAGTCATGCCTTTTGGATTCTCGGGGATCGCAGCCATATCAAAGAGTTGCAGTGCAGGCCAAGTTTCTTTTAACCAAATTCCGAGCGGCACAGTCCCTTGTTCTATAAGTTTTTTGCCGGCGTCAAGCAGCTCCTGGTAGTTCTCAGGAATTTTCGCTCCTGCTTGTTCGAACAAAGTCTTGTTAACAAAAATCACGGCAAAGTTCGTATTTGCAGCCGGCATGCCCCATGTATGTCCGTCTTGTTGACTCAACAATGACACGCCCGTAGGAGAAAGTTGATCTGCGAGATTAAACTTATTGATGTAATCGTCCAAAGGAATAATATTGTTCGAAGCGATTCCCGTAGCAATGTCCGATGTGGATACTTCAAATATGTCAGGCAAGCTTCCTGTTGCAAAATACGTCTTCAACTTTGCACCGCTATCTTGAGGCATAACGTCTATATCCAATGTAACATTCGGCATAATCTTTTTCATTTCTGCCATTGCATAGTCGAATTGAGCTTTCTCGTCATCGGAAGTATAGTGTACGAACATCTTGAGTTTTACTTCCTCGGCAGGAGATGCTGAAGCCGACTCAGAAGCAGATGCGCTAGCGGAAGCGGTTTCAGTCGCCTCGGAACTGCTCGAATTCTCGTTATTGTTCGAGTTAGTGCCACAGGCAGCCATCATAGACACGAACATAATCGACACAACCAGAAGAGCTAACGACCTTAAAGAAGTTTTCTTCACCGTTGTTCCCCCTATTTATTATTTTGTTGCACTTGCTTATCTTTATAATAGCAAGGGGCATATTTTACGAAAATGTAATATCCGATACCTTTTGGTAATTTGAACGTCATCCTGAATAAGCTAAGATGACATCAATTTATCCATTGCTTTATACTAAGAAATATTCATGGTTTTCCGCTCCTTATCCTAGCTAAAGGATTGTGAACATAATGATTAAGCAATGGTTTCGGAATCAGAAGATCAGGAATAAAATCATATTAATATATATCCCGCTCGTCGTTATTCCATTATTCGTTCTTGGTTATATATCAAACAGCATATTTTCTCACTCGATTATTCAAAAGACGGTGAAAAATGTCACCGATAACTCCACCTTAATCGTCACTAGAATCAATACAATCATTACCAATGCGCAAAATTGTGCCAACGTAACGACTCTGAATCTCATAAGTCAAATTCAAAAGAATTTAAATTACGGGAACACCAGCGTATCGCTGTTTGAAATGCGAGGGAAGATTGAGAATGAATTGAGTCTCATTAAGATTACTTTCCCAGATGTGGAATCTGCAGCCTTCGTAGATTCCAATTCGAATATATTTTCTTCTACTGACAAAATGGTAACCAATTTAGACGAGACTTTAAAAAGCGAAATTTATAGGAGAGTCGATCGAAGCAGTTCAGAGAATATATTGTTCCCCATGCAGGTTCGGAACTATTTAGTTTCGGATATTAATGCTCCGGTATTGACTATTGCAAAAAGAGTTATTGACCCCCGAAGCGGCAAAAAACTCGGAATGCTCGTATTAAATGTTAAGGAAAAATCGCTTTCTGATGTGTACAACAGTGTTGGACCAGCGAGTACAACTAGTTATTTCATATTAAATGAGCAAGGAAATATTGTATCGTCCCAAAATAAAGACGACATATTGAAACCGTTTACTAACCCGAGTTTGAAGAAGCTCATTTTATCTAAAGGAAACTTTAGTGAGATTAAAAATAACAATGGAAAGGATACTCTGGTTGCATCTACCTCTTTACAGTATTTAGGTTGGAAACTTGTCTGTGTCATTCCTATCCAGGAACTAACGGCGGACATTGATAAAAACACCTGGGTCGTTGTCGTTTTAGGCATAACATGTTTGTTACTTGCCTTATTTTTTGCAACGATCCTATCTGCCATAATTGCAAAACCGCTCGTGAAATTACTGATTAAAATGGATGAAATCAAGCGCGGTAATCTCGACGTTATATTCTATATAAAATCAAGGGATGAAACCGGAAGACTAGCGCTTGAATTTAATATTATGGTGAAAAGAATTAAGGATCTTCTTGATAAATCCAAGCAGGAACAAAAAAAGTTGCGGGAGTATGAATTGGCTCTTATTCAGGCTCAGATAAAACCTCATTTTCTATACAACTCTCTTGAATTGATATACATGCTTAGTGGCATGGCGGGAGCAACAGATGCACAAATAGCAACTAAATCCCTTGCGGACTTCTATAGGGTAGCTTTAAGTAAGGGAAAAGAAATCATTACGATCGAGGAAGAGATTAAGAATGTGAATGATTATTTAAACATACAAAAATTTAGGTATTTTGACGTTTTTGATTTCGAAATTAAAGTGCAGGATGAAATCAAAAACAACAAAATTCTAAAATTAATCTTGCAACCTTTAGTCGAAAATTCGATATACCATGGACTGAAAACAAAAGGCAGCTTCGGAAAAATACGAATTGAAGGGTTCATCAAAAACGAGAACATAATCATAATGGTTATTGATGACGGTGTTGGAATATCCGAAGAAAAAGTTAAACAAATATTGAATAATAAAACTTCCCCTGCCTCAGTAGAATCCTTTGGATTACGAAGTGTAGATGAAAGAATTAAATTGTTTTATGGTGAAGGATACGGGCTGAATATCGAAAGCGAATTAGGTAAAGGCACAACGATAACCATTGTTATCCCTTATAAGGTAGGAGGCTGAAAAAATGCTAAAAATCATAGTTGTTGATGATGAGCCTCTATATAGGCAGTATCTAATCAAATCAGTGGAATGGGAACAATACGGATTTGAAATTTGTTGCGAAGCAAAGAACGGTCTTGATGCATTGGAGAAGATTGATGGTTATAAGCCAGACATCGCTCTCGTTGATATAAACATGCCCTTCATGAGCGGTTTGGAGCTTATTGAACATCTCAACGATAAACATCCCCACATCGCAATTGTCTTGGTGACCGGCCATAGCGAATTCGACTATGCAAGGAAGGCATTACAACTAGGCGTATTTGACTATATATTAAAACCATTCAATCACGATGAATTAATGGCGCCTTTGCTTAAAATAAAAGATAGAATTGAAAAAAAACGGATTGAAAAGGTGTTTATCGCATAATAGAAA
>NZ_JACJVN010000041.1 GCF_014212015.1 Cohnella lubricantis
CAATGAGATCCGCTCGACTTGCATGTATTAGGCACGCCGCCAGCGTTCGTCCTGAGCCAGGATCAAACTCTCCATAAAGGTAAATCCTCCGGCGCTCCAAAGGAACGCGCATCGGAAGCATCTACTTTGAGAGAGCCAAATGGCTCATTCGTTGTTAAATCGTTGTCCGTCTCCCAAGAACCGAAGCTCAAGTTCGACAGGGTCCGTTAAATCCGATCGACGATCGGATCGATTACGCTCGATGTTCAGTTTTCAAGGAACAAGTTCGTTGCTTCTCTAACTCGTCGTTGTCGTAACAGCGACCTTCATAATATATCACAGCGTCTCGTTCGATTGCAAGGACCAATTTGTTCCAGTCCGTACTTTCTTGCTTGATTCGCTCACCACCGCGTTACCTCTTGCGGCGGCGAGAATTAATTTAACACAGATACAACGGCCGAGTCAACGCTATTTCGACATAAAATTAAAGAAGTAATATTCAGTCATTTCAAGCGATTCGCGCGTTGGGACGGCCAGTCTCGATCCTACTGCAATCGGACGGCAATTCCGGCAATCCGCGTTCCAGCGCTCCGTCATTCGCGGCGCTCTCCTGATACCATCCCCGATTACCAGCCAAATATTCCGATAAACCAAAATCCTCCCGAAGGAGGATTGGAGTACATCTATTCAGCTGCCATGCTCCCGGGAACGGCAGCATACCGCAGTTCCATCACGCCGGCTCCGACCTCCCGCTTCGGCCGGGCGACCTCCAACAGATAGCCCTTCCTCGCCAGCTTCTGAAGCAGCAAGGACAAATCCAGGGAAAGCCCCCTCAATTCTTGATGCTCCATAAGCTCCGGCACGCTCCACCCTTCCGCTCTTGTCTCGATCAGGCGCAGCAGCAACGAGCACGAAGACTTCATTTTCGTCAGAACCGAGAATTCGCAAGCCAGAATCAACAATTGCACTCGCTGTTCGACCGTCTCCCGATTCGTAGTCAGTTCTTCATACAGCTTGTAGATGCCCGGGTTCACGCGCCGCAACTGCACCCATACGGTGAACTCCGGATTCATTCCTTCTTCTATAAGCGCGATGTGCGCCCAATGATGCAGAGACGTTAGGATATGGCTGTAGGCGTCAAGAATCTGGCCGTCCTTCAGGTCTTGCTTCGCTTGCAAGTAGGTCTTCATGAACTTCGAGAACTCGATGAGCATCTTGCGTTCCTTCATCCGCTCCGGCCAATCGTTCAAGCGGCGCTTCAAGTCGGTCATATACCCGCCCCGATCGAGCAGCACCTCGCCTTGGACGACCCACTGAACAGCCCCCCGGCTCTCCCCGCTCATGACCCACATCTCCAGATAATCCGCGGTCACTCTTCGAACGAGAACCCGGGTGTCTCCGACAATCAGATGTTCTGTCCCCTTCTCTTGCTCCTGATCGTATACAGCTAGAATAAGACGGTCCATTCCGTCGAACAGCGTCTCATTAGAATAGGAATTCGAGACCGACACCAGGCTGATCAGCCCGTCCTCGCGTCCGAACAAATCCGTATAGAACAGTCCGCTGTCATTCATCCGACTCATGGTCACCATCACCTCGATCACTCAGTCCCTCTTCCCCATTGTGAATCCAGAAAGTGGTCTGTCTGCTGATTGTAAGCTATAATGATTTTGCAGGTGTAAGTATCTTCTACAGAACGGCTTCGGTTTCCTGCCGGGATGTCGGATATGTCCAAATATGTCGAGACTGATCAAGAAGATGGGAGTTACGTAGACATGAAGTTTAGAGCTAGCAAAATTTCTACGATGCGGACTTGGGGATTGCTGCTCGTATTCGGCGGCATGGGGCTGATGGTGCTCGGCACAAGCGGAATTCTGCTATTCGGCCAAGTAGGCAAGATCATTGCGGCGATCTTCATGGTGTTCGGGTTGCTGACTTGCGCAGCTAGCATGATGATCTATTTCTGGGTCGGCATGCTGTCCACGAGCGCGCCGGTGATCGATTGCCCCGAGTGCGGCAAACGAACGAAGATGCTCGGCAAGACGGACCGCTGCATGTACTGCCATACGATTCTCACTTGGGATCCGGAGGAAGCGACGGAAGGCGCATCAGTTGAAATGGCAGCTGTTGAGACGGATCGACAGACTCTCTCTCATACATAAGGCAAGAGGCGCAGCCGGCGGAAGAAGATCCGCAGCTGCGCCTCTCTTATAGATTAGGGGTGCGACTGGAGCGCCTTGTCCAGCACCGCCCATATATCGGAATCCGCGAAGCTCCGGTTCCACGTCGCGGCTCCCGCCAAGCCATACTTCTTGATCAGCTCCGCACGAGCCTGTATGGACGTCTCGTCTTCAAACCATATTTTCCGAGTGGCCCCGTCTTCCGTGTATTCCGCATAGTGCTGGCCGGTCTCTTCGGACAATTCCGGCTTCAGCTTCTTGTCCGTGATCAGCTTCTGCGCGGCGGTCATGCTCATCGTCTTCGAAGAGACCTCAACGCCTCCGTCCTCGCCCGGATTCTCCGTCCACAGACGCGTATACAGCGGCATACCCAGTATCAGCTTGTCCTTCGGAACGTCATCTTCCTCCAACAGCCGCTTGATAGAAGCTTCCGTCCACGGAAGAGAGGACACAGAGCCCGCTTCCGGGCTCGATGCCCAGTGCTCGTCGTAAGCCATCAGAATCAAATAGTCCACGGTCTGCGACAATCGCTTGCGGTCCAGGAAGAGCGACCAGAGCTCGCTATTCGACTTGGGCGTGACATCGATCGAGACGACCAGGCCCTGCTCATGCAGAAGCGGTGTCAGCTCCCGGACGAATTGGATGAGGTTGTCCTTGTCTTCAGTCTTCACGCTCTCATAATCAATATTAATGCCCTGCAAGCTGAAGGTCTTCGCATAAGCGAGCAGCTGCTGGATCATCTTCAGGCGGACATCGTAGCTGGCCAACGCCTGATGCGTGCGTTCCTCATCGAAGCCGTTGCTGAACAGCCCCCATATCTGCATGCCTTGGTCGCGAGCCCACTTCGAATAGCCTGCATCCGCCTTGCTGACAATTTGTCCTTCTCCGTTGCTCAATTCGAACCAGGTCGGGCTGACGACGTTCACGCCGGTTAGCTCGCCGATCGATCGCGTGTCCGGGTTCGCCGTATAGACAGCTTCCCAAGTCAAGTTGATCCGCTTGCCCGTCAGCTTCCACGGAACGAACGGCTCCTCGTCCGCCGCCGAAGCCGCCGAAGGAACCTTCCGGATGGAAGAGAGGACGACGTCGCTCTTCTCCGCGTAGCCGAGGAAGCCTTCTGCGGATTGAACCTTGTACCAGCCCTCTTCTTCACCCCAGATCGTCAAGCCCGTCCCCGCCGGCATATCCTCGACGATCGGATAAGAACGCTTCGGACCGGACCGCAGCTGAACGCCGTTCTTCCCGGCATTCTCGGGAACGACCGCCGTCTGCAGCGTACTCTCGGGCAGCTGCAGCGTCACGATGCCCGACTGCGCTCCCACGTCCGCTTGAATGCCGAACAGCTGCTTCAGCGGCGCGAAGGGCAGGTACAGCTCGCCTTCTTCATCGGACTTACGGGCCGCGAAGCTTAACGTAATCGGCTTGCTGTTCAGCGTCGCGTCCAGCGCTCCGGTCTTAAAGTGCAGCACTTCCGTTGACGTTGTCAGAATAATGGTCTCGGTGGCGGCTTCGTAATGTACACCGTCCCCGAGCAGCCGCTGGGCGATGCTAAGCGGAACGAGCAAGCCTTCGCCTTCGCCAAGCGCGGTTGACTGGCTCCATTGCCCTTCGATCATGATCGGATGAGGCCTTGCCATATATTCCGGAATCTCGTGAGACATATTCGGCCTCGTCACCGCCCACCAGACGATGACGGCAGCGGCAGAAGCTAGAAATAAGAGGAGCAGCGCCAAAGCTCGTCCCAACCGACCGCGAGGTCGGGGACGGCGCCGGCCGGTCATGACCATCGTGTTCAAATCTTCACTCTCCCATTGGAAGTCTATTAAACTGGACGATCAGCAGCCGCGAACGGTTGCATCCAATCATCGGCAGATGCCGGGAGGGGATCCGGAAGCCACTAGCAAAAACGCGCGCAAGGCTGTCGACCTTCCGCGCGTTTATCTTCTTGTATTTAGGAGCGCAGCGAAGCGCACGTTGGGCAGAGGCCGTAAATCTCCATCCGGTGGCCTTGCACCATAAATCCGGTTCTCTGTGCCGCAGCTTCTTCAACCGCGCGCACGGGAGGATGATCGAAGTCGACCATGGTTCCGCAGCGCGTGCAGATCGCATGGTAGTGGTCGGACAAGTCGGAATCGAATCGGCTGGAGTCATCTCCGTAGGTCAATTCTCTAATTAAGCCGGCGTCCACGAACAGCTTCAAATTGTTATAGACCGTCGCTACGCTTAAGCTCGGGTATTGAGGAGACAGCGCTCGAAAAATGTCGTCGGCAGTAGGATGATCCTCTGATTCCATCAGAAATTGCAAGATCGCATAACGCTGCGGCGTCATCCGGACCCCGCCGGATTTGAGATGGTCCACGGCATGATGTACCCGGGAGTCCATTCACCTCACAGCCTTTCCTTCGTGTTAAACTAATTGTAAATGTTTATTTTTGCAATTGTCAATGGAAGAAGCCCCCGACCGAAGCCACGAAAGTCCGATGGCGCTTGCGTTGGCATTCGGAGCGCGCTTGGACTGCCGGCCGATCAACCTCTGCGGTTCGAGCTGCCCCGCCGTTCCCACACCCAGATCAAACCGCCGATCACGAAGAGGATAACGGCTCCGGTCATCGAGCCCGACGAATGCAGAAACCACCGGGTCCAGTTCATGTCGGCGATGGAGAACAACGCGAGTCCGCCTGCCGCCAGCAGCACTACTCCCGCGACGGACACTTGGTGCTGGGAAGGGGTTCCCTGTGCGGAGGGCATCCCGTTCGGGCCTGAAGCTCCGAGCCAACCCGCCGCGTGCCTGTCATTAACCGCCTCGGTCTGCTGCAGTGCATCGAACAAGCTATAGAAGTATTGGATCGGCACCAGCAGACTGACCAGCACGATGACGAGGACGCTGCTGCCGCTGCCGGAGCCATTGCCATATTCGATCGCGAAATAGACGATGGCGCAAATGTTGAGCGATAGCAGCAGCATGATGGCGATTCCCTTGGCCATTAACCCCAAATACATATGTCCGGTTCCCGGGAAGAGAAGCGACAAGAGCGCGGATACCCATTTTCTCTTCTTCCGGACAGGCTGATCAGGATAACCGCTAGAACTCATATCCGTTCACCTCCAAGAAGTCGATTCCGTTCCGAACCGGTCTACTCGACCCCGACGGCGAAGACGCCTGCCGTCTTGCGCAGCCGCTCCACGAGCTCGAGAGCCGTCTCGATCTTCGCCATGTTCACCCTCAGACGAATCCGCGTCCGCACCGAGTCGTTAGGGCCGACGTAAGATTCCTCATATTGAATGCGAAGCAGCTTGGCGCCCTTCTCCCGGAGCAGTTCCTGAAGCTGCTCCGTCGTGATCTGGTTGGCGTCCACCGATAACGTGATCAGATGCTCCTTCGTCTGGTTGACGAATCTTCTCTCCACGATATGAAGACCCCAGAGCACGAGCAGTGCAAGAACCGAACAGATCGCAGCAGGAAAATAGAATCCGGCGCCAACAGCTAATCCAATAGCCATTACCACCCATAGAGAAGCGGCGGTTGTCAGACCCGTAATCGACTTGCCCGTGAACAGAATGGTACCGGCTCCGAGAAAACCGATGCCGGTAATCGCTTGCGCCGCCAATCGGGCCGGGTCGCGGTTCACGTTAGGCTGCCCGATGAAGTCCGTGAATCCGTAAATGGACAGAATCATAATCAAGCAAGATCCCATGCAGACGAGCGTGTGCGTGCGCAGACCCGCCGCGTGATTCTTGCGTTCCCGTTCAAAGCCGATCAGACCTCCAAGAATGACGGAGATGAGCAGCCGGAACATCAAATGCCAATTATCAATCACCCAAGGATTGTCCATGCCGCCTTCTCCTTCCCAAATCGTAGCATGATACGAGCCGAATGAACAATGGCTCGGCGGCGGGGCCGCCGCCAGCCTTAAGTCTCGGCTTCGGCACTTGCCGGCTTCCGCATCCGCACCATCGCGATGCCCGGCGCCGGGCAGAACGTCTCAGCAGGCAGGAAGCCCAGCTTCGCATACAAGGACAGTGCCGGTTCATTGCGAACCTCCGCCGTCACATCCCAATCGGAGCCCGGCGCATACTCCGCCATCATAACAGACAGCAGCTTGCTGGCAAGCCCCTGGCGGAAATAATCCGGATGCACCATCACCCGGCAGACCGTTGAGCTCCCCGCCTCATCGCCAGTCTCCGCGGATACGGCGGCTGCGAGCTCGCCGTCCTCCGTCCAGCAGCCCCAGAACGTCTCGGTCCCGGCGCAGGCCTCCAGATCAGCGACTGTCTCGCGAAGCGGCGGAAGATCAGTGACGCCGATGAGGTTCGCTTCGATTCGATAGGCTGCATGCTGCAAGCTCCACACCAGCTCCGCCGTCTCCCGATTCGACAGATCCAATCGTTCGATCACCATGAATACTGTTTGCTCCTACTCTTCGTATACTCTTTATCATAAATCCAAATGGGAAAAAACGGCTATCCTTAATTTCTATAAGGATTGCCGTTCCATCATTCCGTTATTAGCCTTTGAGGCGTTCCATCAGCAGCTTATTCACCATGCCAGGGTTCGCCTTGCCCTTCGTCTCCTTCATAATCTGGCCGACGAGGAAGCCGATCGCCCTGTCCTTGCCGCCGCGGAAATCCTCCACGGATTGCGGGTTGGCGGCGATAACCGCGTCGACGATGGCCACGATCGCGCCTTCGTCGCTGATCTGTACGAGCCCTTGCTCCTCGACGATCTGCTGCGGCGACTTGCCCGATTCGATCATGGATTTAAAGACGGTCTTGGCAATCTTCGTGCTGATCGTGCCCTTCTCGATCAATCCGATCATCTCGCCGAGCCCTTGGCCGGTGACCTTCACGTCGTCCAGCTCCAGGTTGTTGGCGTTCAGATACCCGAGCAGATCGCCCATGATCCAGTTAGCGGACGCCTTGGCGTCGCTCGTGTACTTCAAGCTCTCTTCGAAGAAGTCGGCAAGCTGCTTGGATGCGGTCAGAACGCCGGCATCGTAGGAAGACAGGCCATACTGCTCCGTATAACGGGCTTGCCGCGCATCGGGGAGCTCCGGAATGGAAGCCCGCACGCGTTCCTTCCATTCTTCATCGATATGAAGCCGAACGAGATCCGGGTCTGGAAAATAACGATAGTCATGCGCATCCTCCTTGCCGCGCATGCTGAACGTCTTGCCCTGCGCATCGTCCCAGCGGCGAGTCTCCTGTACGATCGTTCCGCCGCTCTCCAGCACGTCCGCCTGGCGCATCTGCTCATACTCGAGCCCGCGCTGCACGCCGCGGAACGAGTTCATGTTCTTCAGCTCCGCCTTCGTGCCGAATTCCTTCTGTCCCCACGGACGCAGGCTGATGTTGGCGTCGCAGCGCAGCGAGCCCTCCTCCATCTTGACGTCGGAGACATCGCAATATTGCATGATGGCGCGCAGCTTCTCCAGATAAGCCTTCGCTTCCTCCGGAGAACGGATGTCTGGCTCGGAGACGATCTCGACGAGCGGCGTGCCGACGCGGTTGAAGTCGGCTAACGATCCGAAGCCGCCGTCTATGTGCGTCAGCTTGCCCGCATCCTCCTCCAGATGAAGGCGGGTGATGCCAATCCGCTTCGTCTGGCCGTTCACTTCAATGTCGATCCAGCCATTGCTGCCGATCGGCTGGTCATATTGCGAGATCTGATACGCCTTCGGCGAGTCCGGGTAGAAATAGTTCTTACGGTCGAACTTGCACCATTCGGCAATCTCGCAGTTGATCGCCATCGCGGCCTTCATGGCGTACTCGACCGCCTGGCGGTTCAGCACGGGCAGCACGCCGGGATGGCCAAGGCAGACCGGGCACGTATGGGTATTAGGCGGCGCTCCGAACGAGGTCGAGCAGCCGCAGAAGATCTTGGACTTCGTATGCAGCTCGACGTGCACCTCAAGTCCAATGACCGTCTCGAATGGGGTAGACATTGTTGGCTCCTCCTCCTCTACAGCGCCGGGCGCAGCTTATGATGTTCAGTGTTGCCTTCATAGGCGTGGGCGGCGCGGAGCACCGTCGCTTCGTCGAACGGCTTGCCCATAATTTGAAGCCCGACAGGCAGGCCTTCTGCCAATCCGCAAGGAATGCTGATCGCCGGAATGCCGGCAAGGCTGGCAGGAATGGTGCAGATGTCGTTCATATACATCGTCAGCGGATCGTCCGCTTGCTCGCCGAGCTTGAACGCCGTCGTCGGCGCCGTCGGCGCCAGGATGATATCGAAGCGTTCGAACACTTGATCGAAGTCGCGCTTCACGAGCGTGCGGACTTGCTGCGCCTTCTTGTAATAAGCATCATAATAACCGGAGCTGAGCGCGTAAGTGCCGAGCATGATCCGGCGCTTCACTTCCGCGCCGAAGCCGTCGCTGCGGGAACGGCGATACAGGTCAAGCAGGTTCGCCGGATTCTCCGAGCGAACGCCATATCTCACGCCGTCGAACCGAGCCAGGTTCGAGGATGCTTCGGACGACGCCAGCAGATAATAGGCGGCGACAGCGTACTCTGTATGCGGCAAGGACACTTCTTCCCATACGGCGCCCATCGATTCGTACACTTTCAACGCTTCGAGCACCCGCTCCTTCACCTGCGTATCAACGCCTTCTCCGAAATATTCCTTCGGAACGGCAATGCGCAAGCCTTTGACATCGCCTGTCAGCGAGGAAGCGTAATCCGGAATATCGACGTTGGCAGAAGTCGAGTCTCGTTCGTCATGGCCGGCGATCGCCTGCAGCACGTAAGCCGCGTCTTCAACATTCTTCGTGATCGGACCGATCTGGTCGAGCGAAGACGCGAACGCTACAAGGCCGTAACGGGAGACGAGACCGTACGTCGGCTTCAAGCCGACAACGCCGCAGTAAGCGGCCGGCTGGCGAATTGACCCGCCCGTGTCGGAGCCGAGCGAGAAGTATACTTGGCCGGCAGCGACCGATGCGGCAGATCCGCCGCTGGAACCGCCCGGAACACGGGACGTATCCCAAGGATTGCGAACTGGATGGAAGGAAGAGTTCTCGTTCGAGCCGCCCATCGCGAATTCATCCATGTTCAGCTTGCCTACCGTGACGGATTGTGCCGATTTGAGCTTCGTTACGACACCGGCATCGTAAATCGGGTTGTAGTTCGCCAAGAACTGGCTGGCGCAGGTGGTGCGCAGCCCTTCCGTGACGATATTGTCCTTGATGCCGGCCGGAAGGCCGAACAGCAAGCCGCGTTCGCCGGTCCAGGCATCCAGCTCCCCAGCCTGCTTCTTCGCTCCGGCCTCGTCCATCGTCAGGAATGCGCCAATCTTCCCGTCGGTCTCGCCGATCTGCTTGAGCGACGCATCGACAAGCTCGGATACCGACAGGTCTTTATGATGAAGACGGTTATGTATATCGGACAACCGCATATCAAACAGAGACAAGTGGAGTTCCTCCCTTATGTTATTCCATTACGGCCGGCACCCTGAAGTGACCGTCCTCTTCCTCCGGCGCGTTAAGAAGCGCCTTCTCGGCCGACAGGGAAGGCCTGACCTCATCTTCCCGCATTACATTATAGATCGGCAGCACGTGGCTGGTCGGCTCGATGCCGTTCGTATCCAGCTCGTTCAGCTTATCCGCATATTCCAGAATCGTACTCAGCTGTCCGGCTAACCGATCCTTCTCGGCTTCGGATAGCTCGAGACGCGCCAGATTCGCGACGTGTTCCACGTCTTTGACGGTGATGCTCATGGTCCAGTATCCTCCTCACGTTCGTGTCGAATCATTCTCATTATTATATCGGACAACCTGGGAAAAAGAAAACCCGTGGACGCGCTCATAAACTCCGGAAGCTGGGAATATTAGAGGAGGAGACGAGTTGGAGGAGATAGGAGGGAATGGCATTGGCCCGTTACCACATGCGCAACCGCAGGCATCCGCTCCGGGACGCCGGCCTTCTGGAGCTGGCGTCGGACGATCTAGGCGCTTGCGAGCTGCTCGAGAGCTTCGCGGGCGAAGGATCCGCCTCGCCGCAAGGGCGCGTCTGGTCGCTGCGCTTCGAACAATATGAGCCTTTCCTCCAGTTAGTGAACCATCTGCGCCGGTGGATGAACGAAGAACAGAGCCGAGCCGTCCGTTGCCGAATTACGTATGAGGATTCGGCTGGCGATGCCTATGAAGACGAGGCAGCACAGCGCTTGGAGAAGAATGCGGAGGACGGCACATATGAGGCAGGGCTGGCAGCCGACGGTTGGGCGCCGATCGGCTACCTGTTCGCGAATGTCGGCGGCGACGGCATTGCCGACCTCATCCTCAACCGCCGCTTCACCTCATACATGCAGCCGATTGTTCAGCCAAGCGGCCAATCGATCGGCTATGAATTCCTGCTGCGGCCGCTGCCCGAGCATCCGCCGTTCCGCCCGGCCGAATTGTTCGAGAAGGCGCGTGAAGCAGGCCTACATTCCTACTTGGACAGAGAAGCCCGCGACAGCGCCATCCGCTTGGCGGCTCGCCACGTGCCGCAAGGCGTGAAGAAATTCGTTAACTTCCTGCCTTCCTCGATCTACCGTCCGTCCTCCTGCCTGGAGAGAACGTTCGGCGCCATTCGGGAACACGCCTTGGATCCGGCGGACTTCGTCTTCGAGGTGGTGGAGACGGAGCAGTTGGACGATATTCGGCATCTGAACGATATCTTCGATGCTTACCGCGGAGAAGGCATTCGGCTGGCGATGGACGACGTCGGCGAGAAGCATGCCACATTGGCGGCGATGGACCGACTGAAGCCGGAATACGTGAAGCTGGACCGCAAGTGGGTGACCGGCTGCCACGCCGATGCCGGCAAGCAGAAGTATATCGACGACGCGCTGGACCGGGCCGCCAGGTTCCATGGCGTCGTGCTTGCAGAAGGCGTCGAGCAGGAAGAGGACTGGCGTTATCTGGCTAAGGCTGGCGTGCCGCTGCTGCAAGGATACCTTTTCGGAAGACCGTCGCCTGTCCCTCTGCCGGCCTCCGCGTTCATCTAGTCGCAGATAAAAATCCCGGCCGAGCCCGCATACAGGCTTGTCCGGGATTGGGATGTCGATTAGATCCTTAGATCCAGGCCTTCAAATTGATCTGCTTGATGAATTCCTCGCGGCTGAGCACTTCCTTGTCGGATTCCGGTTCCGCCGGCGAATCTCCATTCATTATCCGCCTGAACAATTCTTCGTTGCGGGTAGCCAGCGCGAAGTCGATCAGCGCTTCGCGTTCGATTCGATCCGCCTCTTGGGCGAGCAGAACCTCTTCGAGCTCTACGTCATCCGAAGAGACATAGTACTGGCGGTTCGCTTTGGGCACTCGAACGATATAATCAAATACGCTGTCGTTATTTCTATCATAGGCGATAATATAGCCGTACTCTCCAACGGGAAGATTCTGTTCGAAGCGATCGTTCACGATAACGATTCGATCCCCGAGCTTCAGCATGCCGTTCCCCTCCCTAGACAAAAGCGGTCTACTGCTTCTATCTATCCTACTAAAAAACACCGGATTTATGCAAATAGTCGACTTTTGTTGACATGATTTTGAGCCGCCCTCTATACTTTCTTTATGTTCCTCCGGATCCACATATTCGGAAATAGGAAGAAGAGAGGGAAAATAATGGCTAAATTCTGTACGATGTGCGGGTCCCCGATCCCGGATCCAACGAACGATCGGTGCGATGCCTGCCTAGCTGCCCAAGAACAAACCGCTGCCATTGAACCTGGATTCAAGGCGAGGCCGCAGCAGCAATCGATTGAGCTTCACCCACTCGCGGAATGGGCAAAGGAAGCGCTGCTCAGCCCTTCCGCCGCCCTTAATCGGGCAACGGGCTTCGCGAATGCCGTTCCGGGACTGGTCATCGCTGTCGTCGGCTCGATCGTCGCCGCTTTAGCCGCCGTTCTGTTCATCCGCAGGATTCTGGATAGCATCCTGTCCGCCTTGATGGGCGGGTTCGGAGAGTTGTTCTATTCGGATGTCGTCCCGAATTACGGCTCCGCCTTCTTCAGGCTGCTGCTCCTGCTGCTGCTCCAATGGGTCGTGCTGTCGCTCGTCGTAACCGGCACGGCACGCATGTTCAAGCAGCGTGTAACGGTCATTCAAAGCTTGAATATCGTAGGCATGACCAAGCTGTACTTGGGGATTGGAGCGATCGCGGCTCTCATTCTACAATATATCATTCCGGCACTCGCGATCGTCGTTCTGCTAGCCGTTATCGTCATGGGCTATCTGGCGATCGAACGGGGAATTCGTCCGCTGCTTAGACAGCAAGGCGATTCGTTCTATCTGATTCCGTCCGCTCTAGGGCTGTACGGCGTGTGCGTCTGCTTGTTGTGGCAAATCTTTTTCTAATGCGGCAGAAATGCGGCAGAGCTACCTGATGACGGATTCAACGAAGAGAGAAACCGGCCGAGCGATCGGCCGGTTTCTTGCGTCTTATCGTTTCCGGTCAGACGATGAATAGCTTCTCCGGACTGGCAGTCAGTGTCTCGAAGCCGCTCTCCGTGATGAGATAGCTGTTCTCGATCCCGACGACGCCGAGGCCTGGGAACGTAAATTTCGGTTCGATCGCGAGTACCATTCCCGGCTCCAGCGGCTCCGCGAAGCCTCGCGCCAGAACGGGCCACTCGTCGATCTCGAGGCCGATGCCATGCCCGAGGAAGCGAACCTGGTCGGCTCCGAAGCCCATGAAGTGCTCGGACAAGCCCGCTTCCGCGGCCATCTCCAGCGCCTCGGCGTACAGTTGCTCCGGAACGGCTCCAGGCGCGAGATGGCTCTCCGTCCGCCGGAGAATGCCGACCGCCGCTTCATAAGCTCTCTCCAACTGGCCAGGAAGTGAACCGATCACCGCCGTCCGGGTCTGATCGATGACGTAGCCGTCGATGCAGCAGCCAATGTCGAGCAGAATCGGCTCGCCTCTGTGAATCGGTCTGCCGGAAGCGCTCTGAGGAGCAGCGGGAGTCAATCCCAAGCCGCCTGCCGGACCGTCGAAGTAAGAGGGCTCCGCCGCGGCTTCGCCAGCCGCTACCATGCCGGTCATGATCTCCTGGTTGTAGCCTCTCATTCGCATCAGCCCGATATGCCCCTGCCGGCGAATGGCATACTCGATGACCGCGAGCAGCTCCAGCTCCGTCATCCCTTCCTTCAATTCGGATAAGCCATCGTCCAATGCGCGGGCTGCCGCTTGAGCGGCGACCCGAATCCGCTGCGCTTCGAAGGGGGATTTGACGCTGCGGACGCGCCTGAGCAGGCTCGAAGCATCCTTCCAATCCGCACCCGGCACGAGCTCTAGCAGCTTCAAGTATAGCTGCGCTGGCATGACATCCAGATCGGCCCCGATACGCGGGCGGCTCTTGCCGAAGACAGCCGGGTAATCCGCCGCGAGCTTCGCTCCGAACTGCCGGAACGATCCCAAATCTACCGTGCGAACCTGGGATTCGGAGCTCGCCCGGAGCAAGCTTCGCTTGACGTAATAAGCAGCCTCCCCTTCTCTCGGGATGAACAAATAACCAGTCTGCATCGAACCGGTCCAATAATAGATGCCGACATTCTGCGAGATCAGACATCCGTCTAACCCCTGCTGCCTCATGAGCTGTTGCAGCCGCTCCCGCCGGGAAGCGGCCTCGTGATTCGGCCACACTGCCATTCTCTGCGCCTCCTTCATTGTCTTCATTAGAGCAAAGAGGCGCGATCGCGTCAAATCTCTGGCTTCGATTATTCCTTGTTCACTTGGTCATACGGAACGCCGCCCGGAACGTTGACCAGTCCCGGCCTATTGATGCGTGCGGCAACGCGAACGTTCACCTTAATCTCGGGAAAGATCTTCTCCCAATCGTCCTTGGCCTTCTCCCACTGCTTCGGATACTTGCGGTGGAACGCCTCGGCGAAGCTGACGACATCGGCCTTCTGGTTACGTTGAACCTCGCGGAGCGATTGCTTGATCCGTTCGCCTATTTCGTCTGAGAATGACTTCTCCAGCCGGGCTAGCACCTCAGGGTTAATCGGGTTCTCCAGCGTCTCGTTCTGGGTGATATCGCCCTGCGTGCGGACGAAGATATCGACTTGCCAGCTTCCGTTAACCATTCGCGGCGTTACCTTCGTGCTTGCTTTGACCGGACGCAAAGACACTCTGCCGCGACTCGGTCCCTCCTCATTCTCAAAAGTCACAACGTACTCTCTTATTTGATTCAGCACCCACATAACGCCCCGCGTGACCCCTTCGGACATTGTGCCGGTCATTCTGCCGTTCTTCAAGACAGCCGTACCGCTCTCATACGGAATCGCCCGCTTCCCCTTCCCGAGCGGCAGAATACGGACCATCGGAATCATCTGCACATGGGAATCGCTCTTGAATTGCCTGCTGAGTTCTCCCACCGTCACTTTGATCCCGATGTCCAACTGCGTCAAATCTCGAATCACGCTGGCGGAAGAACGTTCAAGCGGCGGGTAGGTATCGAGCACCGCAGCCGCCTGCCCTTCGCTGACGAACATATAGGCATGCTCTCTGAACTGCGGGCTGCGAATCAGCAGATCGAAGTGATTCTGAATGCCCGATCTAGCCAGTTCTTGCGAGAAGATGAACACTTTGCACTGCCCCCAGAAGATCTTGCGAGGCACCTTCATTTGCAGCCGGGCCAATGCGTCCGCAATGTTCTCGCCTTCTTCATATCGGGTTGCCGTCTGTTGCTCCTGCCCTCCGCCGCCTCCGCCGCCTCCGCCGGTGACTGCCGTCTTGGGAATAAAAAATTGCACCGTAACGCGTACGGAATCTCCCGCTCCTCGATCGAAAGCCGCGGCGGTCACGAGAGCCAGGTCGTTCAGCTCTTTCCGGTCCCAGCAGCCGGTGGAGAATGCAAGCATTGCGAGAACGGCTGCAAGCCCGATCGCCGTCCTCATCGAATCGACTCTCCTCTTACAGGCAGTCTTCTCATGCTTAAGGCTCCACCAAGGGACGCAGCGGCTTGAACACATATGCCATCACACTCGTTGGTCCGGGAGTATCTGGCAAGTTCAGAAAGGATAGGACCGCGCCAGCCAGCAGAAGCGCGAGAAAAACGATGCGGTCTTTACCCGGCTGCTCCTGCAGCCTCTTCCATTCGGAAATGGCGATAATAACGGCTGCGATAGCTACTTCCCAGAAGAACCACTTGCCCATCTGCCTCCTCCTTCTCTATCCGTTCGGTCGCGATTGCAAGGATCTGCGTCTCCATTGAATGGACGCGGCAATGACAAGCAGGCCCGGCAGCACGGCCATCATCGTTGGAACCCAGAACGGCGCCACCAGCAGGTTCTGTTCCGCTACGATCGCAAAAGAGGGCAAATCCCAAATGGAAAAAATCAGGATGAGTATGCCGACCGGAAAAACAATCAGCCGGTAATCGCGCAGCCTGAACAATTCGGAGCAACTCATCGAAGCCGCATAATAGAACACAGCCAGCTTAACGAAATTCCCCACGACCCACATGGCCAGCAGGAAAGCCTCCATGTTCTCGAAGAAGTCCGCCACGTTGATATATCGGAAGGCAATCAAGATCGTGACCAACTTGCTGCCGGTGTCCGGACCGAGCAGAAGGATCGAGAATAGATTGACGTAGAACATGCTGGCTACGATCGCCGCGATCGAGGCGACTGCCCATCTCCCGATCTTGACGCCGCTCGCCAGGCGAGGCAGGAAGAACGAGATGAGATACACCTCGCTCATCCAGGCTTGCGGCGTGAGCGAGCCCTTGAGTACGGGAACGATCCCCCGCTCCAACGGCGGGAACAGATATCTAAACTCAAGATGCGGATAGAGGAGCACCAGAAGCAGCAGCGGCAGCACAAAGATTGGCGTGAGTAGAGCGGCGCTTCTGGCGATAACGCCTGCCCCGCACCTCACGGCAATGCCCGCAAGCAACGCAATAGAGGCGATTACGAACGTAAGCGGCGTTCGGTTCATGAAGCTGCCTGTGACGAAATCACCATATTGCCTGACCGTCACCCCTGCCGCTTGCAGGCAGAAGAGGAATAGCAGCAGACCGACGAGAAACCCAGGTATTCGCCCCAGAATGCGCTTGATGTAAGCGACGGGCGACAGCCCGGGATACATCCGGCTCAGCTTGACCGCGCAGCCCATGGAGATTAGCGCCGTCAATATGCCGGGAAACATAGTCAGCCACAGACCGTTCCGCGCATATTGGTAAGAAGTCGTAGGCAGCGTGATAAATCCTGTGCCAAGCACCGTCGAATACATCACGCATGCCAATTGAACGCCAGTCATCTTATCGTTATTTGACACGAGGCTCCCCCTCAAAGATCCTGCATCGCGTTATCCTCGGTTCTTGCTCGGCTTCTGTCCCGGCGCTAACCGTCTCTGATCGAAGGTTCCCGTCAATCGAGGACGCTTGGTCATCGACCACCACGGGGCTCGGATGAGCACGTCCTTCCACTCGCCGACTCGCGGCGTCGCCAGAGAAGCCATATAAGGAAGGCCAATGGAGCGCAAGCTGCTCAAATGAAGCACGAGCGCGATAATGCCCATCATGATCCCAAGAAGACCAAGCGTCCCCGCCAGGAAGATCATGGGGAACCGGAGCATCCGGATGGAATTGCTCGCGACATAACGCGGAATCATGCATGAAGCGATACCGGTCAACGCGACGACGATAACCATCGGCGCCGATACGAGTCCCGCCTGCACCGCCGACTCGCCGACGACGAGCGCCCCGACAATGCTGACTGCAGAACCGATCTGCTTCGGCAGCCGCAGACCCGCTTCGCGAAGCGCTTCGAAGCTTACCTCCATCAGAATCGCTTCAACCAGCGCAGGGAAAGGGACGTCCTCCCGCGAGCTCGCCATGCTGAATAACAAAGAGCTGGGCACCATCTCTTGGTGAAACGTTAGAACGGCTACATATAGAGAAGGCAGAAGCAAGGAGATCATGAGAAAGAAGTACCGGAGCCAGCGAATGAAGGTAGAGAAGATATACCGTTGATAGTAATCTTCCGCCGCCTGCATGAGAGACGAGAACGTGATTGGCGCCACCAGCGCGAATGGCGAGCCTTCGGTCAGAATGGCTACCCGCCCCTCTAATAGGCTTGCGCAGACAACATCCGGCCGTTCCGTATCGAGCAATTGAGGGAAAGGCGAGTAGGGGTTGTCCTCGATGAATTCCTCAATATAAACGCTCTCCAGAATGCCATCCGCTTGAATGCGACTCAGCCGGGATTTGACCTCTTCGACAATCGCTGCATCGGCCACCCCCTGGATATACGCCACAACGACATGGGTACGGGTATAGCCGCCGATTCGAACCGAGTCCATCTTGAGCTTGGGAGAACGGATGATACGGCGTATTTGGGACGTATTGATGCGAAGCGTCTCCGTAAATCCTTCGCGGGGCCCCCGAACGGCGGATTCTCCGGCAGGCTCTTCTACGGCTCTCATCTCCCACTTGGCCAATCCAAGCGCCAATGCGTTTAACTCTCCCTCGCAGAGCAAGATCGGGTAACCGTCCATTAGCCTGACAACACATTCGTCCAGGGTCTCAAGCTCCGAAGCATCCGACGCTTCGACCTTCTGCCGCAGCATCTCCTGAAGACCGATCGCTTCCAACGCATCCTCGCGCATGAGCGGAGCAATCACAAAATCTTCGATTCCCCTGTCGTCCGCCAAGCCATCCACGAATATCAGCAGCGCGCTCGTTCTTCCTCCGATCTTGAAGGGACGATAGACGACATCGGAGCAAGAGGAGCAGACGGAACGGATCCATTGTTCATTCCGCGCCAGTTCAGCAGACAACGGCACCGGTTCTGGCTGCGGTTCGGTCTTGGCAGAACCGCGCATGCGATATCGAACCATGGCCCTCCCCCTCCTCGGCGTCTGCAAGGTCTTCGCGCAGACGATAGGGTGTGCGAAGGATTTCTTTCTTATGCAAATTTTGCTTGGGGAGGATAAACACGCCAAAGAAGCCGGAGCATAAGCCCCCGGCTTCACTGGAGAGAGCTGATTAATAGACCATTTCGGCCGCTCCCTTCAAGTCCCATTCCACGGGAGCGAGCACGCCGAACATTCGCGGATAGACCACGTGGACGATAAGGATAACGCCTGGGCGGTTAAGCGTCGTCTCATAGCCGTATTCCGCATTGCGGTAAGTATAGGGGAATGTCTCCGCCTCATTCACGACGCGGAACGCCTTCACCTCTACCCGATCGCGCAGAAAGGCGTCTGCTTCGGGAGAGAAGTCCGCGCCAAGCCGCAAATTCGCTTGCAAATATTCGTTGGCTGCAGCCAGCGCTGCCGTCTCGTCGATCGACAGAATGCCAACCTCGAGCTTCTCCCGGTTCGCCATCTGGGCTGCCGCGTGCGCCGCACGGTCGACCGCCCGCTTCCCTTCGTGCAGCGTTCCAAGCGCGGCTTCCTCATCCATCTGCAAGGCATGAAGCATCCACCAGATCACGATCATCAGCGCAGCAAATACCAGTTTGTGCATGCCCTTCCCCCGCTTCCAGCCTTCCCTTCCCCTACTAACTTCAAGGCACGTATTCACTCATCTTTAAGCCTGCCGCGGAGATGGTATCGCCGGCAGCCGGAGGCTCGATACCGATCAAGCGGTCAATATCCAGCAGGCTCTCGTACGGATAGCGAATGGCCAGCTTGATGCCGACTCCCCGAGGAAGGGGCGCAGCTGGCGTACGCGGGTCCGCTCCCGTCGTCGAATCGACCTCATATTGCAGCAAGGAAGGCTGAAACCCCCGCTGTGACAGGCGGTTCCTCGATTCGTCGATCATCGCATCATCGATGTACCCGTATCGGCCGCTGGCGCCAACCTCAAGCAAGTAATCCACCTCCTGCTGGAGAATGGCTTGCCGGATTAAGAGCACGTGCTTGTACACCGGCGAGAACATCAGCCAGCAGAACAGCGCGGCGAATAATACAAACACGAGCAGCTGCTTCACGGGCTAATCCTGGAGATTCCGTCCGCGATGACGACGCCGGAAGATTGAATGCGCGACTCCGTCCCGCCGTTGCCGCGGGCTACGTTCATATAGATGGCGATGACCGTCATAATGAGCAGAACGGTCATAAGGATCTGCCTCAATTGAAATCCCTCCTTGCTCACCGAATCAGGATCACGGCGCCAGCTCGCCCAGCTTCGTGTTCGCCGCCGTGCCTTGCGTCTCGATCCGAGCTTTGGTGCCGGTCGAATCTTTGGTAATGATGTTCGTGAACATCACCGCGACCACGATCAGCATCATGACGGTAATGAGAATGTTCCGCATGCTTCCAACCTCCCTTCGCATCGCAGATCTAGGAATTCAGAACGTCGAACAGCTGCCTCGATTGCTGAACCCACGGGTACAGGAACACCTGGAACGTATACAGAATGGGCAAGCCCGCCAGCACGAACAGCGCATAGGATACTGTCTCCTTGCGGCCGGCCTTAGCCAGTTCGATCTTGGCCTTGTATTCCTTAACCGATTCCCGCAGCATGTCGAATACTTCGCCGGACTCGTTCAGCCGAAGCGAGCGGATTGTCTCCGCGAATCCGTAGGCTTCGCTAGTGCCTAGACGTTCCTTGAACCGGCTGATGGCGCCTTCCGGATCGTAATACCATTCGTTCAGCATCAGCTGCAGCTCCCACTTCATCAGCCTCGTGTACGGGAGGCATCGCATTAGCTTCCCATGCAGGTGGAGCCGGGAGCCTGCGTAATAGAGCAGTTGGTTGCTAATTAGCACGATCTCCCGGCGAATGCGGTCAGCCCTGTATCGCTTGACCGCTTCCAGGCCGAAGCGGTCGAAGTACACGAGAATCGCCGCTCCTAGCATGGCGGTCTCCGCATAGCCGGCTTGCAGCCCGGAGAGAGCCCCCGCTTCCTCTATGGCGTATGCGGCGATTGCCGCCAACGGGAGCAATGCCAACGCAGTGCGACGCAACGCCAAGTACCACTCTGCCGGCCAGCGGAGTCCGCAGCCTGCCAGGAGCGCGCTCCGCTCGCGAAGCGGCTGGGAATCGCGATGGCTGCCCGTCAAGCGGAGCAACCATAGCGGTGGCTGCCGGCGGTGAAGCGCTCTTCGCGCGATTCGCCAACGGGGCCGGCGTGCGGACAAGTGCCGAAGCAGCAGCCCGATCCCGATCGCGGCGAGCACGAATTGAACCGCGAACCCCAGCGTGTAATACAGCCCAGTATCATACTGTGCCATCGTTCTTCATCGGCTCCTCTCATACCGGGCGCTTCCGGCGCATCGCCGGCGCTATCAGGCTGCTACAGCTTGCGGCGGGACAAATAAACCCCCATCAGAAACGAGATGAACATGAGCACGACCGCGTTGAGAAGCATGCCTCTGCCGACAGGGTCCGTGATGTAGGAACGATAGCTGGCTTCTCCGTTCATCCGAAAGTTGACGGCAAGGAACAAGACCAGGAACAAGAGCGGCGAGAAATTAGCCAGCCGAATCTCCAGCAGCCGGTGGCGCTCCGCTTGCTCTTCCATCCGCGACTTGCGCATATCGCCGATCAATTCCTTCAAATTGTCCGCGATGTCGTTCCCTTCCGTCAGCGCGACGCCGAGCATGTTCGCGAAGTAGTCCGCCCATACGTTGCCGACGGCCATCGCGAAGCGCCGCAAGCTCCCCTCATCGTTCCCTTTGACGCATAAGTTGCGGTACAGCTGCTCGAATACCGATTGAATCTCGCCGGTCAGATGCCTCTCTTCGACCGCCTTCTGCAGCGATGTCCGAATATGCCGTCTTCCCGTGATGAGATAGCTTTGATAGAACAGCTCCAGCGCCGGCAGAAATTCAAGGCGGGTCGCCATCTGCCGATTGATCAGCCGAAACCTCAGCAAGCCATAAGGCAACAGCGCCAGCATCGCACTAAACAGCGCAGCCGAACGGAGAGATTGAAAAAGCGACCAGCCAGCGACGGCTCCTCCCAAGCCGAGCAGCAGAGAAAGCAAAGCAAACTTCTCGACAGTCATCGTCCAGCCTGCGGCGCCGAGCAGATCGGCAACACGGTTATATGGCTTGCCAAGTCTGGACAGATAGCCGGCGACCGCAGTCCGCCAGGAAGACTCGCGCCTCGATTCCAGCCGCCGGTGCCGGAACAGGGAGTCCAATCCGGCGCTGAACCAACCATAGAAAGCGATAAATAAAAAGGTGAACAGGACGATCAGCAGCAGCGGAACCGTGTACCTGTCAATCGGAAAGACCTCCCTTCCGCCGATAGCGTTCGAACGCGGCAGAGTCGGCGCGCCGGATTCGTTCCCAGGCGCGGGCAGAGAAATCAAGCGGCAGCTCCCACGAGTCCCGACTATCGTCATAACGGGCCAGATCGCGCACAACGACGTCTCCGCCTTCCCAAGCGAACTCCCCGATCCGGACGAGCTTGCGGCAGTCTCCGACCATCCGCATCTCGAAGCCGATCTGGGTCACCATCTCGGCGATCCGCTTGGTCAGACGCGTTGGATTCATGCCGCGGCCGTCCAGCATGCACATGTCCGTGATCGTCTCAGGCACATCCTCCAACGCATTCGCGTGGACAGACGTAATGCTGCCTTCATGACCGCGCGTGCAAGCGCGAACGTAGATGTTCGCGTCCTCATCGCGAATCTCCGCATGGCATATCCGCTGCGGAGACTGCCGCAGCGCCAGCTTGAACGCCTGGCGGGAGCCATGGAGCGGATCGTCCTCTTCCGCTTCGTACTCGATCACGTTCTTCTCCGGGAAGTCCTTGGCCAGCCGAAGCTCATATCGGCCTTCGATCGTGACGATCCGCTCTTCATCTGGCATGGCGGCGATCATCGCCTTGATGAAGTGGGTCTTCCCCGTATTCGTCGCCCCGATGACGACCATATTGAACCGGGAGCGAATCAAGGCCCCGAGCAGTTCGCGAATCTCATCATTAATAGTGCGGTACTCGGGCCGGCACAGCGTCTCCAGCTCAAATCTGCGCACCGTGTAGAAGCGGATCGTAAGCGTCGGCTGCGCCGTGAATCCGAAGCCGGTCATCGTCACGCGGGAGCCGTCCAGCAGCAGTACCTCCGCCCATCGCTTGCGCGGATTGATTCGGTCGTTGTTAAACAGCACCAGATTCTGCTGGATACGTTCCACTTGCGAGATATCGTCGAACCGATAGACCGAAGGATATGCCTTCCCGTCGCGCACCTCGAAGATGCGCGTCCCGACGACCTGCACCTCCTCTAGACCCTCCCGGTCGCGAAGCACCAGCTCCAGCACGTTCAGCCCGATCACTTCCGCGAACAACGCTTCCGCCAGCGTGCCGTACTGCATCGGCCCGAGCGCATAGTGCTGAAGCCGCTTCTTCATGACCCAGTCTGATAATACGGCCAGCATCTCCGAGCGCTCCTGCGGGAACCCGATCACCGCGCGGTTCAGCTTCTCCGCATACTTCCGGCGTTCTTCCTCGCTCCAGCCCCTCGGCGCCGCAAGCATCTGCCGCGCTTCTTCCTTCAACTCCTGCACATCAAGCCGGCCGCCTTCCGGCATGCGCAGCACCGCAGCCGCAGCCGGCATCTCTCCCTCCGCCTGCAGCTTGGAGGCGTAGGCCGCAGCCGAGAACCGCGTCGGCCTATCATCCGCGGCCATCATCCGCCTCGGCTCCGATGCATCATTAATCGGCGCATCCACGGACGCTCCGTCCGCTGGAGCCGCTCGCTCCAGTTCAGCCTCTTCAACAGCGGATCTGCCACTTGATCGAAAGCCTGCGCATGCCGCTCCTCCATCGCCAGCCATTCGTCCAGCCGCCCGCTGTCCAGCTGCAGATGAAGGCTCTCCTTCAGCTTCAGCTCCGAGAATGAGACGCATCCCGTCTCCTTGCGAATCTCCTTCATACCGAACCCTCCCGAATGCGGATATGCCCCTTGCAGTAGCACGAGCTGGAACTGCTCTTGAGCGATGCCGAATTGTGCTCCGACTTGGCCGGTCCATCGGTTAACATCTTCCTGGAAGTGGGACAGGCTTCCCGTCGTCACGAGACAACGGTGATCCGCTTCGCGCATGGCGCAGACCGTAGCCGCATTGTCCCAATAAGCGCTCACGTCCGCGATCGTCAGATCGAACGCTTCCCGCGACGCCTGAAGCAGCCTCTCGATCTGCTCCGGCTCGTAATACTCCGCTTGATCGCGGGCCAAGTTGCCGAACAAGACGTGCAAGCCGTTCAGCCGCGAAGGAGCGAACGAGTATTGCCTCAGCTTGTCCCCAGTCAGCGTTCCCGCCTTCAGCTCCGGACGCAGTCCGTCCAGCGTCACTTCCGGCTTGTCGATGCCTAGATACAGATGGGTCTTGGCACTCTTCAAGTTAAGGCAGAGGAACCCGACCCGCTTGCCGGTCATCGTCGCGATGCGGAACGCCGTGCCGAACGCGGTGACCGAAGTGCCGATGTTGGGCGTCGATCCCGCGAAAGCCACCAGCTTGCCTGCCGCTGCGCTCATTGTCCCGCCTCCTTCCCGTTCGGGCTGA
This sequence comes from Cohnella lubricantis, assembly GCF_014212015.1. GTDB lineage: Bacteria > Bacillota > Bacilli > Paenibacillales > Paenibacillaceae > Cohnella > Cohnella lubricantis. Next base: position 23,601 of record NZ_JACJVN010000041.1, read on the forward strand.
ATGCCGAAGCCTCGAACGCGATAATCAGCTTAGCGCTTCCGTCCTTGCAAGCCGAATCGAGCGCCAGCCACTGCGCTTCCGTCAAGTTCAGATTAACCGAGTCGATGCTGCCGTTCGCGTCTCGGCGGGATGCGTACAGCTGCTCTTCGTCACCCTCCACCAGCGACTGCAGACCGGAACGATCCGGATTCTCGAGCTCCATGTTGGCCGCCGTCTTCACCGCAGCGACTACCACCGGCTCAGGATAGAGCCGGCGCGACGGGCCTAACTCAGACGAGACGAACACGCTCGCCCAGTCTCCCGCGCGAAGCCCGTTGGACACCGACTTCACATATTCGCGCGGAATCTGGAAGGTTGCCTCCCCTTCGCGCGGCAAGAGCGGGAAGCGGCTGATCTTCCAGCCCAGCAGCGGCTCGCCTCCCCCCAGCGGGGCGAACGTCTGCATGCCTTCGGCGTCTTCCACCCGCCGGATCATGTCTTGATCCAATGACCCGCGCGGAATGGACGCCACTGTCAGCATCCCCTTGTCCAGAATCGTGCCGGCGGGCACGAATTGTCTCGGGACAACGATCTCTTCCGTCTCTTCCAGCCGAATGTGCCGAAGTTGCAGCAGATAGACGCCATAAACGAGCAGACCCGACAGCAGGGCTGCGGATAAGCTGATGACCATTTGGCGTTTGCGATTCACAATCCATCCTCCTCTTCTCGATAAAAAACAAAAAGAACGCAAGCGAGTGAGAGTCGAGCTCTCCTTCGCCTGCGTTCTTCGCAGCCGTAAATCGTAAACCTTGGTATCGCTATATTAGCAGATGCTGTAACCCATGTAAAGCATAAATTTACATTTACTCTCAATAGGCGACATTTCCTGCAAGCTGCGTCTTCTAAGCCCGGACGTACGGATTGTCCCGCTTCTCCTCGCCGATCGTCGTCTCCGGCCCGTGTCCCGGCAAGACGATGACGTCGTCCGGCAGCGCGTACAGCTTCTCGCGGATCGACCGCTCCAGCGCAGGCCCGCTCCCGCCCGGCAGGTCCGTCCGTCCGACCGAGCGGCGGAACAGCGCGTCCCCGGCGAACAGCAGATCCCCGCAGCGCAGGCTGACGCTGCCGGGCGAATGCCCCGGCGTGTGCAGAACGTCGAACGTCTCGCCGAGCAGCTCCAGCTTCTGGCCGTCTGCAAGATATGCGTCCGGCGGCTCGGTCGTTATGGGCCCGCCGATGTCGGGCCACATCAGCGATCCGTTCTTGGCCGGATCGGTTAACCAATCCTTCTCCGAAGCGTGCAGGTAGACCGGGCAGCCGAACCGCTTGCGCAGCTCGGCGACGCCGCCGATATGGTCGAAGTGCGCATGCGTCAGCACGACCGCTTCGACCTTCAGCCCTTCCAGCCGGCGAAGCAGCGCGGCGTCCGGCGTACCGGGATCAATGACCGCCGCGCGCGTGCGCGTCGCGTCAATCAGCACGTAAGCATTCGTCTGCAAAGCGCCCAATGTATAGCGTTGAAAAGTTAGCATTTTCGACAACCGCCCCTATTAGGCTCGTTCCAGAATCGCTTGCAGCTCGCGCAGAATAACCGGCGTGTAATCGGCCGCGTCGCCATAGCGGCGCACGATCTCCTTGCGGGCTACGCCCAGCTTCTCTTGGTAGTCCGGCGCCTCGCGATCCGGATTCGCCTCCTTGAAGGCGAGCATCACTTCCTGCACATGCTGCGGACGAGGACCCCACTGGCCGAGCAGATGGCCGCCCGTGTCGGTGATGAGCACGATCGGGATGGAACGGCCGCCGAACGTCAGAAATTGATCGATCAGATCGTAATGCTGCTCAATAATCATCACTTCGGTCGGAACGCCGCCCGCCTCCATGGCGCGGAGAACGATCGGCACGCTGCGCAGCGCGTCGCCGCACCAATCCGCGGTAATGATCATGCAGCGCAGATCGTCGCGGTTGTTCAGCGATTCGTAATACTCCTGCAGCTCAGCGGTTGGCCAGGCGAACTGCTCGTAATTCGCATGGAACGCTTCGCGGTTCTTCTCCATCCCGTCCATGAACTGCTTAGGCGAGATGCCCTTATTCAGATATTGGCCCAATTGTTGGCTCATGAGGGTCCCTCTTTCCTCTAATAGGATCTGGATTCCAATCGGATCTATTGTATCAAATCGCGGGACGCGGATGAAGGATGAAGGATAAAGGATAAAGGATAAAGGATTATGCCTTCGGCTTCGAACGCTTGCGCACGTACTGGAACAGGAAGTAGACCACCAGCAGCGCGATGGCGATTAGAATGACCGGCTGCACGTAAGGGGCCGCCTTCTCGTCGATCTTCTCCCATTGCGACCCAAGCGACCAGCCCAGGCCAACGAACAGCAGCGACCACGGCAGCGAAGCGACGAATGTCAGCAGCGTGAACTTCCCCAAGTTCATGCGCGCCATGCCGGCTGGAATGGAGACGACCTGCCGCATGACCGGCACGAAACGCCCGGTGAAGACAATCACGGAGCCGTACTTGTCGAACCACTTCTCCGCCAGATCGATATGTTTGGGTTTGATATGCAAATATTTGCCGAGCTTGTCGACGAGCGGACGCCCGCCGAATCGGCCGATGGCGTATAGAATCCACTGCTGAAGAAGCGCGCCGATCGTTCCGCATAATACAGCGACGAAGTAATTAATGTCCCCCTTGGAGACGAGGTACCCGCCGTAGCCCAGCACGATCTCGCTCGGAATGACCTCAATCGCAAGGCCAATAATGATGCCGAAATACCCCAGGCTCTCGATCCAGCTCAGCAGTTGAGCCAGCCATTCGTGAATCAAACCCATTCCATAGCCTCCCATTACCTATCGACAGCTTCCGGCCGAGCCGTCTGGCGATAATATCTACTCTATCATAAGGGCAAGCTCCCCCTCCGCGCAAACCTATCGTCCATGAAGTCTTCCAAGCCCCAGCTTGTCATGCGGGGACGGGCTCTTGCATACATTTCTATTAGAACGAGGATCAAGACGAAGAGGAGAGAGCGGACGATGAGCAAAGTGGTTTTCATTAGCAAAAAGAGGGTTCAATGGTACATCATCTTGGCGGCTGCGATCATCTTGGCGGGCTCGTACGTGGGGTGGACACAGTCGAGAGCGGCATCGGCCCCGGTATCCGCGGAGCCGCAGGTGTTCCAGATCGTCACGGGGGAATTCTCCTCCAGTTCGAACGGCAAGCAGCTGGAATCGTATGTGTTCTCGCCGGGGTCGATTATCGTCCACAAGAACCAGCCGGTGGAGCTTCACATCACAGGCGTCAGCGGACAGTCGCATCCATTCTACATCGAAGGGCTGGACAACGTATCCGGCACGATCAACAAGGGCAAGACGACGATCGTTAAGTTCACTCCGACGGAAGCCGGCACGTATCCGATCATCTGCACGACGCACAGCGACCCGAATACGAGCATCCCGATGGTCGGGTATTTGTACGTAATCTGAGGCGGCTGGTGAGAAGGCGGTTGTGAGGGCAGGTTGACGGCGGCGAGTCTAGAGACGGCTATGAGGGCGGACTGTTGACGGTGGTCGAAAAGTTGGCTGTAAGAGCGGGCATTTGTTCCGCTCTTTTCTTGTTGTATTCGTGCGGCGGCTTCCTCTTATCGGTCGCTGCCGCCGCGGACTGCCTCTCGCTCATCAACAGGCGCGGATCGAACCGGCTCCGCCGTCTATTGGCGTTATGCGACTCGGTGTCCATCCCCCGCTCTGACGCATAGGCTATCGCGGGAGAGGATGACCAATGAGAACCGGACAGCCTAAGCACGAAGCTCAGCTTCCGAACCTTCGTTCTATTCGGCGCGCATGCGGACTCGAGCTCTACAGGACAGCCAAGCGGCTGAAGCAGTATATTCCCGCCGAGCTTGTCCAGCAGGCGGAAGAGATTTACGTCAAGCGAGTCGTCGGCAACCTGCTCTGGATCCATGAGAATCGCAGCAACCGCAAGAAGCTCGCCGATTGGTGGGAAGACGAACTGAGCGAAGAGATCGCCGCTCTATGGAACGTCGACCGCGAGTCGCTGGCCGATGCGTTCCGCAAAGCGTTCGGCGGGTGAGATGGCGGCAGTCCCGCAGTCCAGAAGGAGTGCGGGACGGTTCGGGCGAGGAATTAGTCTGATTTGAGACTAATTCGGGCTGATGCGGACGTTCCGGCGGCGAGTTAGTTCGTTTTGAGACTAATTCGGGATGTCCCACCGCTCGAGCGTAGTCAGCCTTCTGCTTCCTCTAGCCGCTTCAATCGCTCGGCGGCTTCTTGGCTCCACTCTGGCGAGTTCTCCTGCATCACTTCGAGCAGAAGCGAGCGCGCTTCCTCCGTCCGGCCAAGCAGAGCCATCGCTCTTGCCGCGTTGGTCTTAGCGGAGACGAACAGCGCCAGCTTCTTGTCCTCCCAAGGATTGGCTTGTCCCGCGTATGTCTGCCGATACAGTTCGCGGTAACTCTCGAAGAATTCGACGGCTGCGGCCGCGGCGGTGCGGGCTTCGTCGCCGCGGCCGGCGTACGCGAGCCGATCGGCGAGCGTCGCCATGCGGGCGATCGCGGCGTTCTGCGCCTCGCGATCGTACCGCCCGAGGCGCAGCCCCTCGCGCAGATGATCGCGCGCGAGGGCAGGCTGCCCGAGCTCGGCATACGTTGCGCCGAGCTCAAGCTCCAGCGGCGCGGATTGCGGCTCATATCGCAATCCCGCCGCCAGCAGGCTCGCCCTCTCCTGCATCGGCAGGAGAGCGGCGAGCTGGAGGCGGACCGTCGTCCACGACGGATCCGCCTCTAGCGCGGCGCGCAGGTGCGCAGCACGCGCGCCCGGGGCTGCCGCCGCGAGCGCAGCATCCTGCTCGCTCGCGGCGGCAGCGCTTCGCCAAGCCGCGGGCAATGCCGCGGCGGCGAAGCCAAGCAGCAGCGCAGCGCATAGCGGCGCTGCCAGGCGCGGCGGCCAGGCGGTACGCGGCCGCCGCGGCCCCGGCTGCGCGGCGGCGTATACGCCCGCGCCCGGGGCCGGCTCTTGCTCGCGCGCCGACAGGTGCAGCGCGAGCCAATAGAACAAGAGCAGCCATGCGAACCCGTAGGACCAATCAAAGTCGATCGCCGCGTGGCTAAGCAGTACGGCGGCCGGCCCCCATACGCCAGGCGCGCCCCTGCGCAGCTTGCACGCATACCAGGCCAGCATGCCAAGCAGCAGAACGATGCCAAGCAGCCCGGTGTCGATCAGCATCTCCAAATACCCGCTATGGACCTCATTGCCGATATATGGCTCGCTCTGATACAGTCCGACTAGCATTCGCCAGCTCTCACCGCCCGTCCCCAGCCACGGATGGTCACGGAACATCCGCAGTGCATCGGCATAATACATCTGTCTCGCCGCCGCCGTCTCGAAATGCCCGACAACTCTCGCCCCCGCCGTCCCCCCTCCAGCTAGCAGCAGGTATGCCGCGAACATTCCCATCACAAGTAAGAACAGGCCGCCTGGCGTTGATGCCGCAACTTTGACAGCCTTCGCGCAGCGTGCTCCCCATCGTCTCCGGCCTGAATACAATCCGGAATTCCGAATGACAAATAGGAGGCCACCTCCTACTAGAGTCGCTGCGATCAGCGCCCACATTCCGTCCCCCGGCCGCCCCTGCTTCATCGCCTCGAACGCCTTGCTCGCTGCAGCTGCCGCCAGCGCCGCAGCGATTCCTGCTGCGGCGAAGCCGCTCCCTCGCTGTTCCGGCTTGCGGAGCGCCGCCGCAATGACGAACCCGATCGCCAGCGCCAACAAGGCGCCTCGCGATTCGGTTAAGAACAACGCGCCGAGCGTCGGTACGAGCAACAAGGAAGACGCCAGCGATTCCGTCCGACGCTCGGAAGCAATCAACTGCCATTGCATTAGCGCGAAAGCCGCGACGACAGCCCCGAAGGCATTCGGATACTGCAAGAAGCCAGCGAGCCTGGCGCCGTTCGCCGCAAGCGCCGCTTCATTCGAGCGGAAGATGATCTCGGGGAATCGAAGCCAGTCGAACCAGCCCAGCCAGCCCCCGATGACAAGAAAGGCTCCCACTGCTTGCAACCCTGCCCATGCCGCCTTGCGCCGCAACGAATCGGCCATGAGAATACCCAGCAGCACCATCCAAGAGGCGTATGCCGTCCAGCGGAGGAAGGCGTCCGCCGTCCCTTTAGTTGATGCCGGCTGCAACATGTATACGAGCGCGTACACAGCCGCGATCGCGAACGGAGCGAGCGACCAGGGCTTCACCCGCCATGGAACGAAGCTCCAACAGCCCGCGATTCCGGCCAAGACCGCACAGGTGATAATCGACAGCTCTAGCCAATAGAAGTCGGAGTCAAAAAAAAGACCGCTGCGGTAAGCGGAGCAGCCAAGCGTAATTGCAAGCGCTATTGCGCCGAGAAGGCCAACTATCCTTAGTCCCCGAGTCATCGCTACGCCCCACTAAATGCCAAATGTTGTCTCTCAACTTTAGCTTAATAGCTTCTCTCTTGTGAAGCAAGGATGCTCCCGATGAGGCAGGCTGAGCCCGTTGTTGAACAACCCCTACTTATCCACTGCTTTGCCCACAGAAAATATGATTTTATCCACGATATCAACCGAGTTACCCACATTATCCCCACATTCTATCCACTAAACCGCCGGTTATCGCCCATGAACAAGTCTAACTCTCTCCTATTATCTGTCGATATCCACGATGCCCAAGCGGTTACCCCCAACTTATCCACTGCTCACCCACAGAATTGACCCCTTTTATCCCCAGCACTCGACTAATATCCCCAGGGCAAGTAGAAGGCAAAAAAAAATAGGCGCGCGACGATCACGAGCCTGCTCCTGTATATATCCGTGCCTTACTCTTGTACGTACTCCTGCCTGTCTTGCTCTGTCTTGCTCTATCTTGTTCTATCTTGTTCTATCCTGTATTGCCTTGCCCAGCCCCGCTCTCGCTATGAACGCTTCTTCACGGCCTGGCCGCGCAGCTCGATCTGCTTCTCCACTTGCTTGCGCAGCACGAACGCCCGAAGCGGACGCATCATATCCATGTCCTGCAGCTTCATTCGCATGCCGTAGCTTAACACGTCGGCATCTGCGCGGTCACGGCGAACGATCTCCAGCTCGCATTCGAGCATGAAGCCAAGGTCAAGAATGGCGCCGAGCTGCGCCGCCTTCGCCAATGCCGGATGCTTCGGAATTCGCAGCCCGACGCCGGCGATACTTATATCGCTCAATTCGGCTTCGAGCGGCTCCGGAAGCAGTTCCGTCTCGCCTCTCTCGCCGACTACCCGGAGAATCTTCGCTTTGCCTGTCGTCTCGACCCGGAAGTACTCTCGCTTCTCTTGGAATTTCTTCATGATGAGCGGAGGCTGAATGACCGCGACGGCTCCTTCATATTTAGCGAACACGATCGATTGGAATGTCTGGATTCCCGCCGGCGAGTAGACCGTCATCGTCACGGCTTCTCCCAGCTCGAAGCGGTTGAATTCGTGCAGCTCGATCTCGAACAGTTCTCCTTCAACTTGAGTCATGATGCCCGTGGCGACAAAATGGGAATTCGCGATAACCGTTCGGCAATGCAGCAGCGACTTCACCGACAGCGAATCTTTATCTGGTTGTATGGGGACTCTATGCGCCATTTTATCCTGCCACCTTTCCCGCTATCACCGAATAAAAAAAGCCGCCTCTCGATTGGAAGGCAGCCGGACAACCGTATCGGCAATTCCCGGAGGAAGTTACCGGCGGCTAGGCTGTCATCGTTCCATAGAACTTTAGACCCTATAGCTTTGCGTCCTTGCCTTTCAGCAAGTTTGCCCAATTTAAGTATGTAATAAGAGCATGGGATAACGAGGATAACGTAAATATAGCATTAAACGGACTAAGTAGGTAGACCTATTTCTACAATAATCGATCTGACTTGGATACTAATTTAGGCCTTAAGTCGATGAATCGTCTCTTCCTTCTTGCGAAGCTTCTTGTCCTCATACATGCCGCGATCCGCCGTTTGAAGCAATTGCTCCAGCGTCTTGCCGTCCTCCGGGAATACCGCCGTTCCGATCGCGACCGAGATCGGCTTGTCCGTCGACTGTGACAGCCGCTCCATCCGCTCCTCGATGAGTCGATGGAGCGAGTTCGACGCGCCTCTGACTGCATAGGGACTGAGGATGAGGAATTCATCTCCGCCCCATCGTCCGACGATCTCGCCGCGGTTGCAGCAGGAGGCTAACGCCTTCGCCAATTGGACCAACACTTCGTCGCCGCTTCTATGGCCGTAAGTATCGTTAATCAACTTGAAGTCGTTCAGATCAACCAGCGTCACCGAGATCCGCTTGCCTCCTCGCAGCGCTTGTTCGGATAAGCGAGTGAAGCAGCGGTCGATGAACCTTCTGGTGAAGGCGTTCGTCAAGCTATCCCGCTCCGAGCGGGATTTGATGCGGTCATAATGCCTGCCCAGCATCCAGCCCGTTGGCAGAAGCACGCAGGCAAACCCGATTCCGGTCGCGCCGACGATAATCTCCCATCCCGAACCTTCTGCTTCTATGGCTATTACGATCGCTGCGGCTGCACTGATGATGGATGCCAGGGTGATGCCGAACCATTTTCCCATGTGATCCAACTAAACTTCCTCCATCCAACTTCATGGAATGTCCGTTCCGAACAATGAACAACATCAATTGACTTGTGCGATGACGGCGCGGTTGCGCCCTTCGTCCTTCGCCTTATACAAGGCTGCGTCGACGCTCGAGAACAATCCGCGCAAATATTCCTTCACATCGTCCACCTGCTGATCGAAGTTATCTTCCGTCACGATGCCCATGCTGATCGTGATCCCGATCTGCTCCTGCTCCGAATCGATCCGGTTATCGAAGACGGCAGCCATAATCCGCTCCGCCAGATGCTCCGCCTGCTCCCGATTCGTATGCGGCAGATACACCGTGAATTCCTCGCCGCCGTAACGGGCTAGAATATCCGTGCGCCTCAGCTGGCTCTTCACGATCTCCGCCGTGCGCCGGATCACTTCGTCCCCGGCCAGATGCCCGTATCGGTCGTTGACATGCTTGAAGAAGTCGATGTCGAACAGGAAGATCGAGAACGGAATGCGATATCGCAGATTCAACAGCACTTCATGCTCCAGCTGCTGCATCAGGAATCTCCGGTTGTAGCAGCCGGTCAAGCTGTCCGTAATCGCCATCTGCTCCAGCTTCTGGTTGACCCGATAGAGCTCGTCCTGTATGGTGATCAGTTCCAGGTTGCGTTCATGCAGCGCTTCGTTCTTGCGATTCATCTCGTCAACCAGCTTGCGCAGCTCGGTCACATCATGGAACGTGATGATTCGGCCGAGTACCGCCTTCGTATGGTCGAGGACGGGCGAGATCTGAATCGAGACGTGCCGCTGATCGTGCAGCGTAAGCTCCGTCTGCAGCCTCTCTTGGGGGTAGTGGCGATAGCGATATAGGAACTCGCCGACGCCTTCCTGACTGTGGAGCGATGCGAGGAACTTCTCCATCTCGAAATGGTCGCCCTTCGTGACGTTCGCGAACGATCCGGAACCCCGATTGGCTTCCAATACCTTGCCGTTGTCGTCGACGACGACGATGCCCATTGTCATATGTTCGAAAATATCCTGCTGCGCCATGCTGAGAATATCGAACATGCCGAAGCGGTAGATCGCCAGAATGAAGCAAATGTCAGACAACAGAATCCCGAGCGACATTAGGCCAGGAACGACCGGCAAGTAATCCTTCAGCAGAACATTCACCAGCAGGTCCAGCATGGAGAACCCGCTCAACACGAACATGCCAATCAACGTCGTCGCCAGCTGCTTGCGCCGATGAACGGACGTGTCGTTCTTTAGCTCGTGGAACATCTGGATCAGCGTGAAGAACAAGTAAGCGTACTGAACGATGGAGAGCACCCAGAAGAGCGGTCCGTACTTCCGCATCGGCTGATCGCCGGCCAGCATCTCGAAGAACAGATGGTTCGGGTTCCAGATCACTCCCGCGATGCACACGAGAGCAGGCGCCAGCATCGCCGCAAGGCGGGCAGGCTTCAGCATCGAAGAGCGCTGCGTCAAGAACAGCACGAAGCAGAGCCACCCCGGCCCGATTAATCCGACAGCCACGAAGGAGAGCTGGATGAAGAAGTTCTGGTAGTGAGGATAGTCGGTAATGTTGGCGGCAAGCTGACCAAGCGGCCATAGCATCATGAGAAAATGGAATGCTAAATATAATTTGTGCGTGAGCGTTAGTCTATTAAATGCTATGACGCAAGCAAATAAGATAAAGAGAGAGATGAACAAGAGCAAATCTGGCCATAGGAGTCCCAAAGGCATTCACCTTTTTCGCGTTTCTTTCCCCGGAAAACATGGGACTTAATTCCTTTATTCTACCATACTCTGGTTTTTTTCGACAATATAGACTTGCCGATTTGGCCTTGTATTATAGATTTCCTTAGCGCTCGCGCTCCGAATTGTTGAAATTGGACAAAATAGTCGCCAATTCGCCCTGCGAATTCCTCTCCATATATGGGGATATCCCCAAGAAGTCACGCATCGCCGCATATTCGGAAGCGGCTTCGCAGCTGCCCTGCTGGCCTGTTCGGACCGCGCGGATGAGAATATTTTTGGGCGTGTGCTCCAGATCAATAAATTCAAGCAGCTGCGTCCGGTAGCCGGCCGTCTCCAGAAGCTGCGCTCTGACCGCGTCCGTCACGAGAGCCGAGAAGCGTTCTTTGAGCAGTCCATGCTTCAATAGAGGCTTGAGCATCGGCTGCGACAGCTGGCTGAACAGCTCGTGCTGGCAGCAAGGAACGGAGAGAATCACATTAGCCTGCCACTCGATCGCCTGCAGCAGCGCCGCATCCGTAGCGGTGTCGCATGCGTGGAGCGTGACGACCATGTCCACCTCGGCCGATTCCTTGTACTTCGAGATGTCGCCTACCGCGAATCGAAGCTTGTCCCAGCCGAGCTTGGCGGCCAGCCGCGAGCAGGTCTCGATGACATCCTTCTTCAGGTCGAGTCCGAAAATGGTTACGTTCCGACGCTCCCGAATCGCGAGCCAGTGGTAAAGCGCGAATGTCAAATACGACTTGCCGCAGCCGAAGTCGACGATCCGGATCTCCCGATCCGCCGGCAACTGGGGCAGCGTATCCGCCACCATCTCGAGAAAGCGGTTGATCTGTCGGAACTTATCGTACTTCGCCTTCACAACGCGGCCTTCCGGCGTCATCACCCCCAGCTCGATCAGGAAAGGAACCGGTTCGCCTTCCGGCAGCGCATACGGCTTCGTTCTATTGTGCGCTTGCGCGGCTGCGGCAGAGTCCGCTTGCTTGGAGGTAGGCGCCTGCCGCAGCAGCGCCGGCTTGCCCTTCTTGCTGACGAGCACCTGCACGTCGGCTTCCGGCGTCTTGATCAGCGCTTGGCGGTAGTCCTCGCTCAGTAAGCGCTCCATCTCGCCCGCCGCCTGCTCAGGCGTCAAATTGTCGTGCAGCGCCTTGTTGCCGACCAGCCGTTCGAATTGATAATGAAGCGTGTTCTTCAAGCGAACCGGTCGAACCGATATTCGGCGCGCGGCTTCCGCAGACTTGCTCCTCGGCTGGCTCAGGGTCGCCTGCAGCAGCTGTTCGGATTGAATCGTCTCTTGGAGAAAAGCTTGCAGCTCTTCCCTCTTCTTATCAGGGATTGCATCGTTCATGAGGCCGTCTCTCCTGCCAGCTTGATCCATTGCTCTAGTCCTTCCCGAAGCTCGCCGCGAGGCAGTCCACCGCGCTCGAGCGCATCGTCTTCCAATCGCTCCAGCCGCTTATAGAAGGAGCGGCCCTCGTCAGCCGTGACGGCTCGATCTTCGTAGAGCTCGTACAGCCTATTTTCAGCATCCGCATATTGGCCTTGGCTCTCCTCCCAGCCCCAGATCGAACGCTTGGTCTCGCTTGTCGTCTCGTAAGGCTCGAGTCCGGCGATCAGCTCGCGGACGCGCTCTTCCATCCGAAGCCCCTTGATCGGGCCGCCCTCCAAGATAGCGTAGATAAGCAGCCGAAGCGCCTTCTCGTATCGCGGAACGGCGTCGACGGTTCGTCCGGTCTCCCGCAGCAGATCGCCATCTTCTTGCAAGAACGCCGCAATGATCGCGACGGACTCGAGGTTAGGCGCGCTTCCGATGCTCAGCATCTTCAGCAGATCCTCGTCCGACAGGCCGAGCGCAAGCCGGGTGCGCATTCGCAGCTCGCGGCTGAGGAACTCATCGATCAGCTCCATCGCCTCGTCATGCTTCTTCTGCTCCTTGAGCCCCATCAGCCTGCCCATCGCGACCGACATCTGCGAGATAAGCCGCATCAGATAGTCGCGGTCATACATCGTTCCGGCGTCCTTCGGAAGTCTCGATGAAGGACGCGATCGCATTCGCGAACGCTTCCGGCGCCTCCATCATGCCCATGTGACCCGATCCGGAGAGAAGCACTTGCGTCACGTTCGGGCCGGACGCCGGGAACCGCTTCTCCGGCGCGATGACGCCGTCTTCTTCGCCTGCCAGCAGCAGCACGGGCTTATGGAATTGCTCCAGGATGGAGCGGCGGTCAGGCCGTTCCTTCATGCCGAGTGCTCCGCCGATCGCTCCGAGCGGTGACGTACCGTATCCGATGACCGTTGCACGCGACAGCTTGCTGCGCATCGAAGTTCGGTGCTCGGGCGCGAACAGCTTCGGAACTAAGTCGTCGATGTGGCCTTTGATGCCTTCCAGCGCGATGCGCCGGGCTGCGGCGTCGCGTCCCGCCTTGCCGTTCTCGTCGTCGGGGAACGTCGTGGAGTGCAGGAGGCCGAGCCCCAGGACCCTGTCCGGATACTTCTCCGCCAGTGCAAGGGCGGTATAGCCGCCCATCGAGTGACCCAGCACGTACGCCTTCGGAATGCCGAGCTCGTCGAGCAGCTGCACGGCATCCTCCGCCAGCTGTTCCATCGGATAAGCTCCGTTCGTCGCTTGCGTCTCGCCGTGTCCTCGGCAGTCCGGTGCGATGATCCGGAACTTGGCGTTTAGCAAAGGCAGCACGTCGTCCCAATAATGGCGGCTCCCGCAGTAGCCGTGCAACAGCAAGACGGGCGTTCCGGCGCCTTCGTCCGCGCAGGCTGCCTGCAGCGAGTTGGCGAGCGTTACGATTGGCATAAGTCACGTCCTTTCGAGATGAGGTCTGCATGGGATTTGACGTCGATACATGTACGGATTCGTTCGCGGATTCAATATCGATATTGTAGCGAATCGAGCTCCTACAATTCAAATCGGCTCCGGCTTTGGATCACATCGGCTCCGGCCACTCGGCCTTGATCGCACCGGCGATCTGCCGCGCCATGCCGAGCACATGGTACAGCGAGGTCGTCTGCAGCGTCCAATAGGGCTTGGGCCCGTTCGCGTTCACGATCGCCGCGACGCTGTATGCGCCGACGGGAGCGAACGCCTTGCCTACGGATTTGGCCGGCTGAAGCGGCCCTTCGGCGACGAGGAATCGGCCGACGTTCTCCGGCCGCCCGAGACAGGCGTCGATGGCGACGACAGGCTCGCCAGGCGATAGGCTTGCGATCACCTCCGGCAAACGGTCGGCATCGCAAGGCTTCTCGAGCGTGCCGATGACGCGCGAGAAGCCTTCGTTGGCCAGCATCGTGCCGACCCAGGGGCCGAGGCTGTCGCCTGTCGACCGGTCGGTGCCGATGCAGAGGAAGGTCAATTCGGATTCGGCATGCCGGGCGGCGACCCCTGCGAAGAAGCGGCGAAGGCCGGAGACGTCGGCAAGCAGATCTTCGGGGCGTGAAGCTTGGACCATGCGGGTCATAAGTCTCCTTATATGACAGGTTGGTGTCGAGTATGGGGTATGGCGGAATCCGCGCGGCGGCGGTCCGGTCTGAAATGTTTTCTAACAGGGTAACATGGCTCGTGCCGGAACGCCACCTTTCGCGGTTTCGGGGGCGGGTGAGGTATGGTACAATGGGCTTCATCAAGCAATCAGAGAGGAAGCGAAGCGAATGGATTTGTCTATGCCGACGAAGGAGAACGTCGAGTACATGATCGAGGCGATCAAGACCAAGCTGAGAATGGCTTCCGGGGCGGCGATGCAGGCAGCGCATTTTCAAGTGGACCGCTACGAGGATATCAAGGACATATACGATATGGTGCAATCCAAAGACCGCTTCAGCATCAGCGAAGTGGAAGCGCTCGTCTCCGAGCTGGGCAAGCTGCGCGGGTAATGGGAGCGGCTGAGCCGCAAGAGTGGCTGTTAGCAGCCGACATACTAGAAATCCCGCCCTGCCGGACAAGCTGGCGAGGCGGGATTTGGTCGTTGCAGGCGAGCTCAACCTGAAGCTCCCAGAGCTCAAAGCCCGCTCGCCGTTCAGAGTTCAGAAATTCATGTTGCTCATTGCTCATGCCAGCCACGGCGCATTCTGCAACTCGCGTCGACGAAGCTCCTTTGCCGCCGCCAGGCTAGGGCAGATTTGCCAGAGGATCTGTTGCTCTGCACGCAGCCGAATATGCTCAGAAGCCGGCGGAGGCGAGGAACCGCTCGAACGAGGTGCGGCCGGGGGCGGTCTCCTTGTAGACGCCGGCGTCGCGCAGGACGGCGGCGAACTTGTCGCCGACCTCTCGTTGCAGCAAGCGGGCGGCGTCCTCCGCCGCCATAGCTGTGCCGTACGCGCTGACAAGTTCGGCGATCCAGTCCGCATGCTTCGCCAGCGGATGCGCAGCGTCCGCCAGCGCCGCCGGATCGTATGCCGCAGCGCCGGTCAGCAGCTCCGCGATATCTGCCAGCTCCTGCTGCAGGCGGCCCGGGAGAACGGCAAGACCCATCACTTCGATCAAGCCGATGTTCTCTTTCTTAATATGGTGCAGCTCCCGGTGCGGATGGAAAATCCCGTCCGGATGCTCCTCGCTCGTGCGGTTATTGCGCAGCACGAGGTCGAGCTCGTACTCGCCGTTGTCCCGCATGCGGGCGATCGGCGTAATGGTGTTGTGCGGCGTCTCGCCCGAGAACGCCGCCACCTCCGCCGCCGCGTCGCTATAGCCGCGCCAGGCATCCAGCACGCCGCCGGCGGTCCGCAGCAACGCATCGCGATCCTCCGAACGCAGGCGAAGCACGGACATCGGCCACTTGACGATGCCGCCGCGAACCTTCGGCTCCTGCGAATGTTCGCGCCATGCGTCGACATCCGCTTGCTCCATCGGGAATACGTGCCTTCCGGCCTGGAAATGATCGTGGTTCAGAATCGAACCGCCAACGATCGGCAGGTCCGCGTTCGAGCCGATGAAGTAGTGCGGGAATCGCTCCACGAAGTCGAGCAGCCGGGCGAACGTCTCGCGCGAGATGCGCATCGGCACATGCTCGCCGCGGAGGACGATGCTATGCTCGTTGTAGTACACGTAAGGCGAATACTGGAAAAACCACCGTTCCCCCTGCAGCTCCACCGGAAGCAGCCGGATGTTCTGGCGAGCCGGATGATCGGGCCGTCCTGCGTAACCGACATTCTCCTTGCAGAGCAGGCACGGCGGATAATTCGATTGCGGCAGCGTCTTCAGCAGTGCGATCTCCTTCGGATCCTTCTCCGGCTTCGACAGGTTCACCGTAATCTCCAAGCCGCCGTAGGCCGTTGGGTGAAGCCAATAGCCGTTGCGGCGAATCCGGTCCATCCGAATATAGTTCGAGTCCATGTTCAGCCGGTAGAACCAATCGGTCGCCGCGACAACGCCCTTCTCCTTCTTCAGCGCTTCGAACAAGGCCGCCGTCTCCGACGGACGCGGCATGAGCAGACCCATTATCCGTGCGTCGAAAAGATCGCGGTACGTCACCGTGTCGTCCGGAATAAGCCCTAACTCAGCCGCCGCATCCAGCAGCGGCTCGAGCAGAGGTGTCGGGCTATCCGGAATCGGTTCGTCGAACGCCGTGTCCATCGCAGCCTGATCGGGCTCGCTCAATCGGAAGAGATCCAGCAGCGCATTGACGGCCGCTTCCTTGTCTAGCTCCGCGATCATGTCCCGCCGCAGCGCGAATTCCACCAGCCGTACGATATGGCGCGTGATAGCCGCCGGCGATCCTTGCGTCACGTTGCTCGGCTTGCCTGCTTGAGCCGAGCCTATCGATGATGTCTCCATCCCCTGCTGCCTCCCGTTCTTACTTCCGGTACCCGTTCGGGTGCTCCCGGTGCCATTCCCATGCGCTGGCGACAATATCGCTCAGCTTCTCGCGGCGCGGACTCCAGCCGAGCTCGGAACGGGCGCGCTCCGAAGAAGCGATCAGCACCGCAGGATCGCCTGCCCGGCGCTCCTGCACGCGCACCGGTATCGGGTGGCCTGTCACTTCTCGCACCGTCTCGATCACTTGCTTCACCGACGAGCCGCTGCCGCTGCCCAGATTGTAGACGGCGCTGTCGCCGCCCTTGCGAAGCCGATCAAGCGCGAGCAGATGCGCATCAGCCAGATCGCTGACGTGAATATAGTCGCGAATGCAACTGCCGTCCTCCGTCGGATAATCTTCGCCGAAGACGGAGATGAATTCGCGCTGGCCGAGCGCGACCTGCAGCACGAGCGGAATGAGATGCGTCTCGGGGCTGTGGTCCTCGCCGATCTTGCCGCTCTCATGCGCACCCGCCGCATTGAAGTACCGCAGCGATACGTATTTGACGCCGTGTGCGACGTCGAACCAACGAATCATCTTCTCCATCGCCAGCTTCGTCTCGCCGTACGTGTTCGTCGGCTGCGTCCGGTCGAATTCCTCGATCGGCACCTTCTCCGGTTCACCGTACGTGGCTGCTGTCGAAGAGAAGACGATGTACTTCACGTCCGCCTTCTTCATCGCTTCAAGCAGGCACAGCGTCCCGTACACGTTGTTGTGGTAGTACTTGCCGGGATTCTCCATGCTCTCGCCGACAAGCGAATTCGCCGCGAAATGGATAACCCCGTCGATCTCGTTCTCCGCGAACACTTGCGCCAGGAACGCTTCGTCTCGCAGGTCGCCGACGTACAGCTTCCCTCCGAGCACCGCCTCGCGATGACCCTGATAGAGGTTGTCGACGACGACGACTTCCTCGCCTTTCTCCAATAGAGCCGCCACTGCGTGAGAGCCGATATACCCTGCGCCGCCCGTTACCAATACCGCCATGGTTACGCCTCCTCCTTCCATTCGCGCACGCCGTCGCCGATGTCGCAGACGTAGAAGGCCGGCTTTAGACCCGTGCGCTCTTCGTATTTGGAACCTACTTCCGAGATGAACCGTTCGACCGAATCTTGGTGCACAAGCGAGACCGTGCAGCCGCCGAAGCCGGCGCCCGTCATTCGGGAGCCAAGCACGCCCGGCACTTCGCGGGCCGCTTCGACCATGGCGTCCAGCTCATCGCCCGTTACCTCGTACAGGTCGCGCAGCGAATCGTGCGAGGCGTTCATGAGCAGGCCGAACGCCGCCAGATCGTTCTTGCTGAGCACCTCAACAGAGCGGCCGACGCGGTCGATCTCTTCTACGACGTGGCGGGCGCGGCGGCGCACCGTCTCGTCCGCGATCAGATGCTCGTTCGCCTCGAATTGCGCAAGCGTCAATTGGCCGAGCAGGGTCAAATCCGGGAACGCTTGGCGCAAATCCTGCACCGCTTGCTCGCACTCCGCGCGGCGCTCGTTGTACTTGGAATCGACCAGTCCGCGGCGCTTGTTCGTGTTGCCGATGACGAGCTTGTAGTCGCCGGATTTGAACGGGACGAGCTCGTACTTGAGCGTATCGCAATCGAGATGAATCGCATGGTCCTTCTTGCCGTTCGCGACGGCGAATTGGTCCATAATGCCGCACTTGACGCCGACGAACTCGTTCTCCGTATGCTGCGACCAGCGAGCGATCTGCACCGTGTCCGTCTTCTCCGCTTCCAACGTCAGCAGCGCGAACATCGTGACGACCTCGATCGAAGCCGAGGACGACAAGCCCGATCCGTTCGGAATCTCCCCGTGGAAAAGCAGGTCATAGCCCCGCGTTAAGCTTAAGCCCCTCTGTTCGAGCTCCCAAGCGACTCCCTTCGGATAGTTCATCCAATCGTCTTCCTCGCGGAACGACAGCCCGTCTGCGTCGATCACGCCGCCGAGCGCGAAATTCGTGGATGCCAGCCCCAGCATGCGATCCTCGCGCGGACGAATGAGCAGCGTCGTGCCAAACGTCAGCGCCGCCGGGAACACCGCCCCGCCGTTGTAGTCGGTGTGCTCTCCGATCAGATTGACGCGTCCTGGCGCATGGAAGACGCGAATGTCTTGCGCGGACCCGCCGAAGCGGCTCGCGAACTCTCTTTTTAGATCCGGAATGTGCGGCATAAGATTGATAATCGCTCCTTCTGGCAAGCAGATTTGGTAGCTTCAGTATAACGAATTTTGAAGCGGACGGAAAATGGCGGGATGTGTTCTTCACATGGAGAAAAGTGACTTTCGAGATTCGCACCAGCTCATGTGCGTGATACAATGAGAGAAGCCGTACAAGCGATGGAAGGAGACGACTCTTCCGTCGAATGGAGGAGTGGAAGGAATGCGCAGAACGCCGACGTACCGCGTCGTCTCCAACCCTGCCGGCATGGAGCTCGAGGCCGCCGGAGGCATAACCGTACTGTTCGCCGGGGAGAGCCAGACGAGCCCGGAGCATCGGGTCGGACCGAAAGTAGTGGACTATTATTTGCTGCATCATGTGATCTCCGGACGGGGGACGTTCGTCTCCGGCGATCTGCGTGCTGAGCTGCGCGAGGGGCACAGCTTCCTGATTCCGCCGAAGCAATTGGTCAGCTATGCCTCGGACCCCAGCGATCCTTGGAAATATCGCTGGGCCGCCTTCGACGGCGATCTGGCGCCGCATCTCGCTGAGACGGCCGGCTTCGGACCGGAAGGCGGGTTCGTCGACACCGGCGAGAGCAGACTTCCGGCCGAGATGTGCAAGAACATCTTCGAAGCGTTCCGCTCCCGCAGCCGTTCCGCTTCGCTCGAAGCATCGGGCTATCTGTACCTGCTGCTGGCCGCCTTGCAGGATGCCTCCTCCGAGGCTCAGCGCGCCGCGCTCCGCCCAGACTCCCACAGCGACGAGCTGGTTCGGCGGATGATCGGCTACTTGTCCACGCAATATGCCGAGCCCGTCACGATCGAAGCGATGGCCGAAGCGATCGGCTACAACCGCGCGTACCTGTCCCGGCTGTTCAAGCGCCGCACCGGCATGACGCCGATCGCCTTCCTGACGCAGGCGCGGATCGACCGCGGCCGCCGTCTGCTCCGAGAGCGGCCGGAGTTGACGATCGAGCAGATCGCCTCGTCCGTCGGCATTCAGGACGCGCTCTACTTCTCGAAGCTGTTCCGCCGCCGTTACGGCGAGTCGCCGACGGAGTACCGGCATTCTGCGGGACGTTGACACACGGGCAGGCGCTCCCGTAGAGTACTCCTGCGCGGGAATTACTCGGGCAAACCGTGTAACTCAACTCCACTGAGTACTCCTGTGCGGGAATTACTCGGCCAA
>NZ_JACJVN010000042.1 GCF_014212015.1 Cohnella lubricantis
AAATCGAGTATCTCGTCCCGCGTGAGAATCTCTTCTTTATAGCGCTCCGTCTTGCAAGTACCCCGGGGAAATTTAGTTCTCCTATGTCACGCAAAGCCTGCGAAATTAGTGATTATCTACTGCTTTCCTAGGTCTTCGGATATGCGGCTGTCAATACTGTCGACAAAATTCGCTAGTGAGGGGGTTGTCAACTATTGGGCCTTGTGATATGATTTATATCGAAAGTTGCGGAAGAACCGTAGCGAAGATTACTTTGCTGCGGTTTTTTTATACAAAGTAATCGAACGAATGTTCGTAAAATGCTTGGCAAACGCTCCAAAAGAAGGTATGATTGAAACTATAATAATGATAAGGATGTGGGTGTGTTGTCCGATCGTCGCGCCGCATTAGAGATGGCATTGCGCCAGATTGAGAAGCAATTCGGGAAGGGCTCCGTCATGAAGCTGGGCGAGCAGGCCCAACTGCAAGTAGAGACTTATTCGAGCGGTGCCCTGGCTCTGGATATCGCCCTTGGAATCGGCGGTTTCCCGCGGGGACGCATTATTGAAGTATACGGTCCGGAATCGTCCGGTAAGACGACGGTCGCTCTGCATGCGATCGCAGAAGTGCAGAGAGCCGGCGGACAAGCTGCGTTCATCGACGCGGAGCATGCGCTGGATCCGATCTACGCCCGCAATTTGGGCGTCAATATTGATGAGCTGCTCTTGAGCCAGCCGGACACCGGCGAGCAAGCGCTCGAGATCGCCGAAGCGCTCGTGCGCAGCGGCGCGGTCGACATCATCGTGGTCGACTCGGTCGCGGCGCTCGTGCCGAAGGCCGAGATCGAAGGCGACATGGGCGACTCCTTCGTCGGCCTGCAGGCTCGCTTGATGTCTCAAGCGATGCGCAAGCTGTCCGGCGCCATCAGCAAGTCGAAGTCTATCGCCATCTTCATCAACCAATTGCGCGAGAAGGTCGGCGTCATGTTCGGCAACCCGGAGACGACGCCAGGCGGACGCGCGCTCAAGTTCTACGCGAGCGTACGTCTCGACGTTCGCCGCATTGAATCGATCAAGCAAGGCAACGATGTGGTGGGTAACCGCACGCGGATCAAGGTCGTGAAGAACAAAGTTGCGCCTCCGTTCAAGCAAGCGGAAGTGGACATCATGTACGGCGAAGGCATCTCGAAGGAAGGCAGCATCGTCGATATCGGCACGGAGCTCGATATCGTCCAGAAGAGCGGCGCCTGGTTCTCCTATAGCGGCGAACGTCTCGGACAGGGCCGCGAGAATGCGAAGCAGTTCCTGAAGGATAATCCCGCGCTGTGCGGACAGATCGAGCAGCAGATTCGCGAAGCGACGCTGAACGCAGATGCGATCGGCAAGTCACTCGCTGCCGCTCCGGCGGAAGAGGAAGACGAAGACGCCGAATTCGGCGCAATGGAATAATCCATCGTTAATCAAGCTGAGGCGCAAGTAAGGGATCCAGCGGGATTGAATAAGATGAGCAAGGGCTAAAGGGTATCTGCATCCGTGCGGATGCCCTTTGCTTTATGCTCGCAAAAGCGCCGGGCAGTGAAGGAGGATTGTTGCGTGATGGATAAGAGATGGAATGAGAAGGAGCCATCGGCATCGAGAGAGGAGCCGAGCAAGCCGATAACGCAAGGAGAGATGGCTGTAATAGACGAGAATCCAAACTCAGGAGCTGTCGTCACAGGGCTCGAGGCAGATTCGAAGCGGGCTTCTATGTACCGAGTGGCGTTAGCTCCGGAGTCTGGCGGGGCGTCCGAACTGCTCACGGTGCATGAGGATACGCTGATCAACATGCGGCTGCTCAAGGGACGGAGGCTGTCGGCGGAGGAATGGGACGAGCTGCGCAAGTCCGAGGAAGTGGAGCAAGCTTATCGGGCTTCGCTCGGCCTGCTCAACCGCAAGGCGCGAACGCGCAAAGAGCTCGAGGAGGCGCTTAAGCGCAAAGCCTTCTCCCATGAAGCGATAGCCGCTTGTTTGGACAGACTAAACATTCACCGTCTGATCAACGATACGGAGTATGCCGTCCGTTACGCCGATCAGAAGGTGACTTACCAGCGCAAAGGCAGCCGGCTCGTGAAGCAGGAGCTGCTTCGGCGCGGCGTCGGCAAGAACGATGTCGAACGGGCGCTGTCGTCTCTTGACGCTGAGACGGAACAGGCGTCTGCGGTCGCGTTGGCGCGCAAGCGTTGGCCAAGCGTCAAAGGGGCTACGCAGCGGGAACGGGAATACAAGCTGATGGCGGTGCTGCAGCGGCGCGGATTCCCGCCGCAGATGGCGCGTGATGCGGTGCGCCAAGCGGTATCGGAAGCGGGGGAAGAAACGTCTGGAAGCGGCGGGGAGTGGGATGAGCCGTTCGATCCGCTGCTGGATTGATGCAGCATGCGAACGTCTTGACGGAACGCGCGGCCAGGGGCATGAAGCGAAGCATGACGAACGCCTGAAGAGACAACGGCGAAGCCGGGCGTTTGCCTTGACAACCCATTTTCAGAAAAGATACAATGGATTTGTATTTCATCTTTTCATTCCGAACCTTTTTCCTTCCAAAAAACGATTCGGAATCTGATTTTTCGACTTTTCTACCGACAGACGAAATGGAACGGTTTAGAAGCCGGCAACAATTGAATAAGTATCCCAAGCGATGCCTTGGCGATGCAACGAGGAGGTGAAGACCATGGCAACTGGGATTTGGGTCTTGATCGTAATCGTTGTTGGCGCGCTTTTCTTTGGGATTGGCTATGTGGTACGCAAATCCATTGCGGAAGCGAAGATTTCCAGCGCCGAGCAGGCAGCCCTGCAGATCGTGGAGAATGCCAAGAAAGAAGCGGACGCCACCCGCAAGGAGACGGTGCTGGAAGCCAAAGACGAGGTGCACAAGCTCCGTAACGAAGCTGAACGAGATATTCGTGAGCGTCGTAACGAAATTCAACGTCAGGAGAGAAGGCTGGTACAGAAGGAAGAGTCGCTGGACCGTAAGCTGGAAGCGTTGGAGCGTAAAGAGGAGCAAGTCGCCAACAAGGAAAAACGGATCGAAGAGACTCAAGATCAGATTGAGAAGCTGTATAAGCAACAAATCAGCGAGTTGGAGCGGATCTCGAACTTGTCGATGGATGACGCGAAGCAATTGATTCTGTCGACTGTCGAACAGGAAGTTCGCCATGAGACTGCTCAGCTCATCAAGGACATTGAGCAACAAGCGAAGGAAGAAGCGGACAAACGCGCCCGCGACATTATCTCGCTCGCGATCCAGCGCTGTGCCGCGGATCACGTGGCGGAGACGACGGTATCCGTCGTTGCGCTGCCGAACGAGGAGATGAAGGGACGCATCATTGGCCGCGAAGGCCGCAACATTCGCGCGCTGGAGACGTTGACGGGGATTGACCTCATCATCGACGACACGCCGGAAGCGGTCATCCTGTCCGGATTCGATCCGATTAGACGCGAGATTGCCCGTACCGCTCTGGAGAAGCTCGTCGCCGATGGACGCATCCATCCGGCGCGCATCGAAGAGATGGTCGAGAAATCTCGCCGGGAAGTGGACGAGAGAATCCGCGAATATGGCGAGCAGGCAACCTTCGAAGTGGGCGTACATGGGCTTCATCCCGACCTGATCAAGATTCTTGGCCGGTTGAAGTTCCGGACGAGCTACGGTCAGAACGTACTGAAGCACTCCATGGAAGTCGCTTATCTGACAGGATTGATGGCTGCGGAGCTCGGAGAAGACGTTACACTAGCCAAACGCGCCGGCTTGCTGCATGACATCGGCAAGGCGCTCGACCACGAAGTGGAAGGTTCGCATGTCGAGATTGGCGTAGAATTGGCGAAGAAGTACAAAGAGCATCCGGTCGTGATCAACAGCATTCATTCCCACCACGGGGATGTGGAAGCGACCTCCGTCATCGCGATGCTCGTCGGAGCAGCGGACGCGCTCAGCGCCGCGCGCCCCGGAGCAAGACGAGAGACGCTCGAGACCTACATTCGCCGCCTCGAGAAGCTGGAAGAGATCTCCGAGTCGTTCGAAGGCGTTGACAAGTCGTACGCCATTCAAGCCGGGCGCGAGGTTCGCGTCATGGTGCAGCCGGAGAGAATCGATGATGCGGAAGCGTTCAGACTCGCCCGCGACATCACGAAGAAGATCGAGGACGAACTGGATTACCCGGGCCACATCAAGGTGACGGTCATTCGGGAGACCAGGGCGGTAGAGTACGCGAAATAAGTTTCGGGAAGGATGAAGAAGTGGCTGCGACGATTACCGCGGCCACTTCTTCCCTTTTCCGGCCGGATCGAAAGGAGCTTGCAGGCATGAAAGTCGTCTTCATCGGAGATATCGTTGGCAGTGTCGGCCGAGACGCCGTCAAGAGGCTGCTGCCTTGGATCAAGGATAAATATCAACCGCACATCATTATTGCCAACGGCGAGAATGCTGCTGCCGGGCGAGGCATTAACGCTGCGATCACGCGCGAGCTGTTCGAGTGGGGCGTGCACGGCATCACGATGGGCAATCATACGTGGGACAATCGGGAGATCTTCGAATTCATCGACGACGAGCCCCGCATGATTCGTCCGGCGAACCTGCCGGAGGGCAGCACGCCGGGAAGGGGCTATACGGCGATCAAAGTCGGCAGCAAGGAGCTCGCCATCGTTAATCTGATGGGCCGGACGTTCTTGCCGCCTTCGGATTGTCCGTTCCGGAAGGCGGACGATATCTTAAGCGAACTGCGGCAGAAGCATAAATGCATTCTCGTCGACTTCCATGCGGAGGCGACAAGCGAGAAGATCGCGATGGGCTGGCATCTCGACGGCCGCGCCTCGTTCGTCGTTGGTACGCATACGCATGTACAGACAAACGACGACCGCATTCTGCCGGGCGGCACCGCTTATCTAACGGATGCCGGCATGACCGGTCCGCGGGACGGCGTGCTCGGCATGGAACGGGAGAGCGTCATCCGCAAGTTCATCACCGGCTTGCCGAGCCGATTCCAGGTGGCGGAGACGAAGTGGATCTTAAGCGGTGCATGCGTCGAGATCGACGAAGCGACGGGACGCGCCACCAAGATCCAGACGATTCGCGTTGACGAGGATTCTTGGATCGCCAGCTAAACGCGAGACAGCCGAATTATAGCCAACGCACAAGCGCGGGAGCGGGAGCTTCCGCGCTTTTTCGATCCGCCTGTCGCCATTCTCGTAACATAATTTCAGAAAATTAAATATATTCAGCAAATCATGGCCAAAAGCAGCAGGAATTAACGGAACGTCTACCGAATAACTATCTTTTAGTGGGCCCATCCTTTGATCCCTGAGGAGGAACTGGTCATGGAAGTATTAAAGGTATCAGCAAAGTCCAATCCAAATTCTGTTGCAGGCGCCTTGGCAGGCGTGCTTCGCGAACGCGGTGCCGCTGAGCTGCAAGCCATTGGCGCAGGAGCGCTTAACCAGGCGATCAAGGCAGTCGCAATCGCAAGAGGGTTCGTCGCTCCAAGCGGGGTGGACCTGATTTGCATCCCGGCGTTCACGGATATCGTGATCGACGGGGAAGACAGAACGGCCATTAAGCTCATCGTTGAGCCCAGATAATGATAAGTCAGCATTTGTGCTCGAACCTGTTCACCTAGTATCATCCCTGCTGATGCGGCGCATCGGTGGGATGACGGGAGGTTAACAGGTTTTTTGTTGCTTATTCGCTCCTACTGGCTTGTCTTAATCGCAAGAGGGAGGCGTTAGTGATGACGAACAGCCGGATTGCGGACTTGCACTGCGATGTGTTAAGCAAATTGTTGACGGATCCAACAGCGAAGTTCGCGGGGGCGGACGCCGGCGGATTGGACGTGACGCGTGAACGGCTAGCGAGCGGCGGCGTGGATCTGCAGGTGTTCGCCATCTATGTGCCGAATGAGCGGCCGAAGACGCCGGAGACGGCACTGCACGAAGCGGAGCTGTTCGGCTCCGCAGTGCTGACGGCCCCCGGGATGAAGCTCATTCGGACGGCGGCGGACCTGGAGGAAGCGAGCCGTACCGGAGCGACAGGCGCGCTGCTCTCGCTGGAGGGAGCTGACAGCCTGCGCGGCGAGTGGTGGGCGCTGAGGCTGCTGCACCGGTTAGGGGTCAGGCTGCTCGGCTTGACATGGAACCCTGCGAACTGGGCTTGCGACGGCGCGATGGAGCCGCGCGGCGGCGGATTGACGCGTCCTGGCAGGCAGCTCGTTCAAGAGTGCGAAGCGCTGGGCATCGTGCTCGACGTCTCGCATCTGTCGGAGCGCGGCTTCTGGGATCTGGCCGAAGCGGCGAAGCGGCCGTTCTTCGCCTCTCACTCGAACGCGCGATCGTTAAGGAACCATCCCCGCAACCTGACGGACGACCAGATCCGCGCGCTGATCGCGGTGGACGGCATCGTCGGCATCACGTTCGTCCCGTGGTTCCTGACGGAGAATGAGCCGGCTAAGATCGACGACGTGCTGCGCCATGTGGAGCATATGTGCGCGCTCGGCGGCGAGAAGCATCTGGCGTTCGGCTCGGACTTCGACGGCATCGACCGGTATGTGAGCGGATTGGAGCATCCCGGGAAGTATCCCGCGCTGGCGGAGGCGCTGCTCGCCCGGTACCCGGAGGAGACCGTCCGCGGATTCCTCGGCGGCAACGCGAGAAGATTCCTCTCGGCCAATCTGCCGCAGCAATAAATAGCGCGTCCCATCTCGCATTAGGATGCAGGCTTTTGGGTCTCATATCAAATCCATATCTATATCATCCGAAAGAGCTATCGTTTGATTTCGTCGGAAACGCTTGCATTTCGAGGTGTGCGATCATAAAATTGTGGTGGCTGGAAGTAATTGGACGAGACGAAGCAGAGCTAAGAGGAGTTGGAACTGTGATAAGTCAATTGTCTTGGAAGATTGGCGGGCAGCAGGGGGAAGGCGTAGAGAGCACCGACCGCATCTTCTCTACCGCTCTCAATCGGCTGGGGTATTATCTGTACGGTTATCGCCATTTCTCATCCCGTATCAAAGGCGGGCATACGAACAACAAGATTCGCATCAGCACGAGGCCGATTCGGGCGATCTCCGACGATCTCGACATCCTGGCCGCTTTCGACCAGGAGAGCATCGATCTGAATGCGGGAGAGCTTCGCGCCGGCGGCGTCGTCGTCGCGGACGCGAAGTTCTCGCCGCAGCTTCCGGAGGGCGTGAACGCGCGGCTGTTCGCGGTGCCGATCACGGCAATCGCGGAAGAGCTCGGCACGTCGCTCATGAAGAACATGGTCGCCTCTGGCGCGTCATGGGCGCTGCTCGGCCTGCCGATTGAGGTGCTGGGCCGAGCGGTGGAAGAGGAATTCGGCCGCAAGGGGCCGGCGATCGTCGAGAAGAATGTCGAAGCGGTCAGACGCGGCGCGGAGTTCGTGCTGGAGCAGGCCGGTGGTCCGCTGGAGGAATTCCAGCTGGAGGCGGCCGACGGCAAGCAGAAGCTGTTCATGATAGGCAACGAAGCGTTGGGACTTGGCGCGATCGCGGCGGGATGCCGGCTCATGTCGGCGTACCCGATCACGCCGGCGTCGGAGATTATGGAGTATCTGATTAAGAAGCTTCCGAGATTCGGAGGCACGGTGGTGCAGACGGAGGACGAGATTGCGGCGGCTACGATGGC
The DNA here is from genome assembly GCF_014212015.1 of Cohnella lubricantis. Taxonomy (GTDB): domain Bacteria; phylum Bacillota; class Bacilli; order Paenibacillales; family Paenibacillaceae; genus Cohnella; species Cohnella lubricantis. The sequence goes on from NZ_JACJVN010000042.1 coordinate 7,644, forward strand.
GATCGGCGCGAACTATGCCGGCGTGCGCACGATGACGGCTTCCGCTGGGCCAGGCTTGTCTCTCATGATGGAGGCGATCGGCTTGTCCGGCATGACGGAGACGCCGCTCGTCATTATTGATACGCAGCGCGGCGGTCCTTCAACGGGCTTGCCAACGAAGCAGGAGCAATCGGATCTTAACGCGCTCATCTATGGCACGCATGGCGAGATTCCGAAGGTGGTGCTCGCGCCGAGCACGATCGAGGAATGCTTCTACGATATGATCGAAGCATTTAACGTGGCGGAGATCTATCAGGTGCCCGTTATCGTCGCGACGGATCTGCAGCTGTCGCTCGGCAAGCAGTCTTGCGAGCCGCTCGATTACGATCGGATCGTCATCGAGCGGGGCAAGCTGTTAGCCGGCGAGCTGCCGCCGCTGGAGGAACACAAGCTGTTCAAACGATACGAATTGACGGATGACGGCGTCTCGCCTCGCGTGCTGCCTGGCGCCAAGAATGGCATTCATCATGTGACCGGGGTCGAGCATGACCAGGAAGGCCGTCCGTCGGAAGGCGCGGGCAACCGCAAGCACATGATGGAGAAGCGCCTGCGCAAGCTCGAATCGCTGCGCATTCGCGACGCGGTCAAGGCCGACGCTCCGCACGAGACGCCGGATCTGGCGATCGTGGCGATGGGCTCGACGGGCGGCACGATTGACGAAGCGCGCGTGCGTCTGGAAGCGGAAGGCATCACCGTCAACCGCGTGATGGTGCGCCAGCTGCACCCGTTCCCTTCTGAGCTGCTGGAGCCGTATCTGCAGTCGGCGAAGAAGGTCGTCGTGCTCGAGAACAACGCCACGGGCCAGCTCGCGAACTTGATCAAGCAGAACATCGGCTACCACGGCAAGATCGAGCATGCGCTCAAATACGACGGCACGCCGTTCCTGCCCTCCGAGATCACTAAAGCCTGCAAGGAGTTGAGTATCTAATGGCGACATTCAAAGAGTTCCGCAACAATGTCAAGCCGAACTGGTGCCCGGGCTGCGGCGACTTCTCCGTGCAGGCTGCGATTCAGCGGGCTGCGGCGGCTGTCGGCCTCGAACCGGAGCAGCTGGCCGTCATCTCCGGCATCGGCTGTTCGGGACGTATCTCCGGCTACATTAATGCGTACGGCTTGCACGGCATCCACGGCCGCGCGCTGCCGATCGCCCAAGGGGTCAAGCTCGCGAACCGCGAGCTGACGGTCATCGCCTCCGGCGGGGACGGCGACGGCTTCGCGATCGGGATGGGGCATACCGTCCATGCAATCCGGCGCAACTTGGATATCACTTATATCGTCATGGACAATCAGATCTATGGCTTGACGAAGGGGCAGACGTCTCCGCGAAGCGCGGAAGGCTTCAAGACGAAGTCGACGCCGGAAGGCTCGATCGAGAATACGTTGTCTCCGCTCGAGATCGCCTTGTCAGCCGGCGCGACGTTCGTCGCCCAGTCGTTCTCCAGCGACATTAAGCAGCTGACGAGCTTGATCGAAGCGGGCATTAAGCACAAAGGCTTCTCCTTCATCAATGTGTTCAGCCCTTGCGTCACGTTCAACAAGATCAACACGTATGATTGGTTCAAGGAGCATATCGTCAACCTGGAGCAGTTCCCGGATTACGATCCGACGAGCCGTGTCGCGGCGATGAACAAGATCATGGAGACGGGGGGCATGCTCACCGGCTTGATCTATCAAGATAGGGAACGCCAATCGTACGAGGAACTCGTACCGGGCTTCAAGGAAGCGGCGCTGGCGAAGCAGGATCTGACCCTGAGCAGGGACAATTTCGACAAATTGTTGGCGGAATTCAAATAAACGCGGTTTTGGAGGGAGGCGCGCGGTTTAGCCGTGTGCCTCTTTGTTCTTGCTGCTGTATAATGAAGACATGAAGCCGGGGACAGACAGGCTGCAGCCGGCCACCATAGAAAGGCGGAATTACCATGAGCGAAGCGAAGAAAGTGCCGATCGGCGTATCGGCGCGTCATATTCACCTGACGAAGGAGCATATTGCGATTCTGTTCGGCGAGGGCGCTGAGCTGTCTGTTCTGAAGCCGCTGTCGCAGCCGGGCCAATTCGCCGCGAACGAGACGGTGGCAGTATACGGTCCGAAAGGATCGTTCGAGAAGGTCCGCATTCTGGGACCCGCTCGCAAAGCGACGCAGCTGGAGATCGCGCGTACAGACGCCTTCGCGCTGGGACTGAAGCCGCCCGTGCGCGAATCGGGCAATATCGAAGGAACGCCGGGCATCCGGATCGTCGGGCCGGCCGGTGAAGTGACGGTGGAGCAAGGCGTGATCGTGGCGGCTCGACATATTCATTTTCACACGTCGGATGCTCTTCGCTGGGGGATCGAGGATAAGCAGCTGCTGAAGGTGCGCGTCGGCGGGGAGCGCGGTCTGGTGTTCGAGAACGTCATCGCGCGGGTGTCCGACTCGTTCGCGCTGGATATGCACATCGACACGGACGAAGGCAATGCGGCCGGCGCGTCGACCGGCGACGAGGGCGAGATTATCGGTTGATGCTCAACGTCATAGGATAGATATCCGATTGCCCAAATGGTATAATTCGAGGATGGAACCGAGAACATTCGTTTGCGGCCACGCATGCTCAGGGTAAAGGATGTGAATCCTAATTGGATAAGGACACCAAGAAGGACTACTCGAAGTACTTTGACTTCTCGGATGCGAAGGTTGTCAGCGAGGAAGACGGACGTATGACTTACCGGATTAACGGGCGTAACGTTCAGATCCATTCCGCTCCATCCTATCAAGACGAGAAGCGCAGAGGCAAAGAGAACATTCACGTGATGGCGTTCGGGGGCTCCGAGACCGAAGCGGTGATAGAGCAGTTCCGGGAATTGAATCAGGGCCGCCAGCTTTATTATTCGATCACGACGTACGGCTGCCAGATGAACGAGCACGATACGGAAGTGATGCGCGGCTTGTTCGAAGAGATGGGCTTCCAGCCGACGGATGACCGCACGCAAGCGGACGTCATTCTGCTGAATACGTGCGCGGTGCGCGAGAACGCGGAGGACAAGGTGTTCGGGGAGCTCGGGCATCTGAAGGGGCTGAAGGTGGAGAAGCCCGGCCTTATTCTCGGCGTGTGCGGCTGCATGTCCCAGGAAGCGGCGGTCGTGAACCGGATCCTGCAGAAGCACGCGTATGTAGACCTCATCTTCGGCACGCACAACATCCACCAGCTGCCGCATCTGCTGCAGGATGCCTACTTCGGCAAAGAGATGGTCGTCGAGGTATGGTCCAAGGAAGGCGACATTATCGAGAATCTGCCGAAGAAGCGCGAAGGCCTGCGCGCTTGGGTGAACATCATGTACGGCTGCGACAAGTTCTGCACCTATTGCATCGTGCCGTATACGAGGGGCAAGGAGCGCAGCCGCCTGCCGGAGGATGTCATCGCGGAGGTTCGCGAGCTGGCGCGGCAAGGGTACAAGGAGATCACGCTGCTCGGCCAGAACGTGAACGCCTACGGCAAGGACTTCACGGATCGCAAATACCGATTCGGCGATCTGATGGACGATATCCGCGGCATAGGCATTCCGCGCGTGCGCTTCACGACCAGCCATCCGCGCGACTTCGACGATCATCTGATCGAGGTGCTGGCCAAGGGCGGCAACCTGGTCGAGCACATCCATCTGCCAGTCCAATCGGGCAGCTCGGAGGTGCTCAAGCGGATGAGCCGCAAGTATACGCGAGAGCACTTCCTCGATCTCGTGCGCCGCATCAAGGCGGCGATTCCGGATGTCGTGCTGACGACGGACATTATCGTCGGATTCCCGGGCGAGACCGAGGAGCAGTTCGAGGAGACGCTGTCACTCGTTCGCGAAGTGAGGTTCGCTTCGGCGTTCACCTTCATCTACTCGCCTCGCGAAGGCACGCCTGCCGCATCGATGGCGGATAACGTGCCGTACGAGGTGAAGCAGCAGCGGCTTGTACGGCTGAACGAGCTGATCGGCGAGCTTAGCCTCAAGAGCAACGAGAGCCTGGCGGGACAGACGGTTGAGGTGCTGGTCGAAGGCCAGAGCAAGAACAACCCGAACGTCTTGTCCGGACGCACCCGCTCCAACAAACTCATTCACTTCGAAGGGCCGAAGGAATGGATCGGCGAGTTCGTCCAAGTGAGAGTGACGAAGCCGCAGACCTGGTACATTACGGCGGAGGCAGTTCAGCCGCCGGAACGCGCAGCGCTGTCGAACGGCGCATAAGACAGCTAACCTTACCGTTGACGGAGGATTCATATGTCGGGAACCAAACGAGCGATTGAAGAGAAGATTCACGATCATCACCACGGGCATGGGGACGTGGTCATTCCGAAGTTCGATAACCGAGACCTTATTCTTCGCGAAGATATTCTGGCGCGTACGAGAGAGCTGGCCAAGCTCATCACAACGACGGATGAGGTGAGCGTCTACCAGAAGGCCGAGAAGCTTATCCAGACCCACGAACGGGTTCAAGGCTTGATCAAGCAGATCAAGAAGAAGCAGAAGGAGCTTGTTGCCTTCCAGAACACGTTCAACAATCCGCAGATGGCGGAGAAGATCGAGAAGGAGATCGAGACGCTGCAGGACGAGCTCGACGGCATTCCGATCGTACAGCAATTCCAGCAGAGCCAGACGGATGTCAATTATATGCTGCAATCGATCGTCAGCGTCATTCGCGACCTGGTGGCCGAGAAGCTGGAGGTTGAAGCGGCTACGCCTGCAGAACCGCCGGAGAGCTGCGACTGATCGCTGCAGGCAGATTATTGTACGTTGATGGCAGCTTGTTGATAGACGCTAGTTGATAAAGCAAGCTTCCGGCCCTTCTTCTTCGTTTGACACATAAGGTCGCGATCTTGTTCACATGCTAATAGCCGAAGTTTAACGATCCGGCATAACGCCGCGAAGGGGGCTATAGGGCAGTGACGGAAGGAATACCGAACTCTCAGACGAGAGCGCCGGAGCCGAGCGATCCGAAGAAGCAGGGCCGTTCAGCCGCGAAGAAGAAATCGAAGTAAGAGAAGAACGGGCGTCGCCTATATTAGGTGCCGCCCGTTTGATTGTCTCTAGAGGCGTTAAGCGCTCTAGCTGTTAACGTCCTTGTGCGTTGGTCATAGGCGAGCAGCAGCGGCGCTCCGAGTGGAAGCGATAGCGCGCGGGCCGTGGAAGGCGAGAGCTTGAGTCCGCTGTCGAAAAGGTTGCTGGGGGTATAGACGGAAAGCCTGCGCTGTATACTTCCGCTGCGCAGCAAGATGGATAAACCGCGCTGCTCGGGAATGCCCAGAATGGAACGCAGCGCAAAGCCGATATAGATGCTGCGAGGCGACAGCTGGCCGCCCGACTTAAGCGCCGCGCTCGCGCTGCTGACAGGGGAAGGCTGGATCGTGAGCCGTTCGGCGTTCGCGTCGTATTCCAGCCGATAACGCCGAGACGGTTGGAGCTTCAAACGCTTAGCGAGCGCTGCGTTCATCTCCATGTAGTTGACGAAGCACTCTCCGTCGTCTCTAAATTGCAGTGAGACATTCTCCGATGCCTTGCCATGACGCATCGTCACTTGAGCGCCGGAGCCGATCGATGTCAGCGATCGGTCCTCGGTTCCGAGGCCGTTCATTGTCAGATGGACGGCATTCGCCGGAATCGGGGATAGGATCAGATCCATTCGTCCGCTTGCCATGACGTCTGTTCACGCTCCCCATATACGAATCTCCGCTTGTGGTACTGTGGCGACGGCGGTGTCTGTTATGGATCACCCTCCAACGTATGCGGGAAAGCCGCCTGTTGCTTGTACATTCGTCCCCGGGGCAGGAGGAGATCGTGCGAGAGTCTGCATGGACGGAGAGCGGGAGACAGCTGACAGCGTGGTGAGGCTTGGTGAGGCTCGGTGAGGGTCGGGGGAGGAAGAGAATAGCGAATAGGTGTTGATAAGGCAAAGAGGCTGTCTCGTTGGAGACAGCCCCTTGGGACTTGAGCTGGGCGTTATCGCGTGCTGGCTCTTGGGCGCAGACCGGGCACGAGCGGACGCAGCGTTCCGATCAGAGCTGCGGCGACGATCGTCTTGATGAGATCGCCGGGCAGGAATGGGTAGCAGGCGCTAGCCAGTGCCTTGCCGATGGAAGAACCTGCCTTATGGGCGAACCAGGGCACGCCCCCTGCGTAGACGAGAAGCACTCCGAAGATGAAGATGGCAAGACCCAGCAATACATATTGACTGCGAGACAGCTTGCGGGAGCCGCGGAACAGCCAGTCGCTGACCCAGCCGATGAACAGCGCGGCGAATGGGAACATCCAGATGAAGCCTCCCGTGAAGCCATAGAGGACGGCTAAACCGCCTTGGCCGTGGAGGAGAGGCAGTCCCGTCGCCGTCAACAGAACGACGATGGCGATGCTCCAGAATCCGAACACCGGCCCGAGCAAGCCGCCGGCCAGCATGACGGCAAGCGTCTGCAGCGTGATCGGCACGGGGGAGAAGCCAAGCGAGATCGAGATGGAGCTGAAGGCCACGAACAAAGCGGCGAATAGAGCGGTGTAGACCGTGCCGCGAATCCAGCCGTTCTGGCGGCTTGGGATCGAGGCTGACTCGAACGGGAGCGCGGTCTGGGATGGGATTGATTGGGTTGAAGGATCGGCCGAACGAGGCTCTGTCCGGGTGGATGGTTCGATTGGATGAGACGGCTTGGTCATTGTCAAATCTCCTCTCAAATGTTAACCTTGTTGGTGTTGCGTGGTTAACAAATGGCATTTTACCATGGTTATCCGTTATTTGGGAAGAGGGAATTCGGATGCTGAATGCACGGGGTACTGTAGAGATGGATCGTGCAGCGGAATGGAATCGTGTGAAGGAGACGAACAGCCTGCTTGTGCAGGGGTTGTCTGTATATACGGAGCTTGAGGATGATACCGCGAGCGCGCGGATCGAAAATGTGGACTTATGCTTGGAACCGGGCGAATGGATCACGATCGTCGGCGTGAACGGCAGCGGCAAGTCGACGCTCGCACGTGTTCTCGCGGGGCTGCCGATGGACGGAGCGGTCGGGACGATGAGGCGCGGCTTCGCCGGAGCGGGTGCTGCCGCGTATGTCATGCAGCAGCCGGATGCGCAGCTGTTCGGCGAGACGCCGCGCGAGGAGCTGATGTTCGCGCTGGAATGGTTAGAGACGCCGGCTGGGGAGATGGAGAGCCGCGCGTTGTTCGCATTGGAGCGGGCGGGACTTGCGCCGCTTGCGGATGAGCCTTGGAAGCGGCTGTCCGGCGGGCAGCGGCAGCTGGCTGCGGTGGCGGCTGCGGCTGCTGCGGCTGCTGATGGGCGGGCAAAGCTGATCGTATTTGACGAGGCGACGTCGATGCTGGATGCCGAAGCGGCATCGCGCGTGATGAGCATGGCGAGGGAGCTGCAAGCGGACGGTGCGGCGGTCGTGTGGGTGACGCAGCGGCTGGAGGAGCTCACGCCGGAGATGCGAGTCGTGGCGATGCGGGAGGGGCGTGTTGTTTTCGAAGGGAGCGGGAGAGAGTTCCTCTTCGGACGGGAGCCGGATCGGGAGGAGCCGCCGTGCGTGCGCTGCGGGCTTCGCCTGCCTTATCTGGCGGAGCTGGCGCTGGAGATGCGCAAGCTTGGGAAGCTGGGGTCGCCGCTTCCGATGACCGGGGCCGAGTGGCAGCGCGAGATTGGAGCTGCGGCTCCGGCAAGCTCGCAGGAGCTTGGCCGGTCTGAAGTGAGCGGAGGCGGCGAAGAGCTTGGGGGCGAGGACGGCAGCATCTTGATCGGAAGCTGCTCGCCTGATGGTGAACGATTCGCGCTTGGCAGAACGGCACTGCTGTCGCAGCGGAGGCTTGACCAGCTGAAGAGGATCACGCTGCAGCCCGGCGCCGTGACCGTGCTTCTCGGCGCGAACGGCGCGGGCAAGACGAGCTTGCTAGAGACGCTGGCCGGCCTTCGCGCGCCGGGAGAGCTGGTTGTCGCCTATGGCGATAAGCCTCTCTGGCTGGAGCATGGAAGAGGCGCCGGCGCCCGAGGGAAGCTGCGCGCGATCGATATCGAGACCGAGAAGCTGGATGCGGGACTGAATGAGAGGGAGATCGGGAAAGAGAGCGCGATCCGGGAAGAGAATGCGGGACCGAATGGGGATGAGAGACTCAGCGAGAATGCGAAGCAGGAAGAGAGACCGGACGGGAACGCCGGGGACGCGAGGTTGCAGATCGAGCTTCGCAGCAGCGACGCGTTCGGGATCGCTCGCGTGACCAAATCCAAGCGGAGGCTCAATCCGGAGGCGATCAGGCGCTATGCTTACGCTTCGCAGGCTCCTGAAGAGCAGTTGATCTGCCGCACGGCGCAGCAAGAGCTGATGGAGACGCTGCGGCCATACCGCTTAAGCGGGGAAGCCCAATCGGAGCGCATCGAGGCGGCCTTGCAAGCGGTCGGTTGGGATGCGGAGCGGCGATCTGAGGATCCGAATCGGATGAGCGGCGGCGAACGGCGAAGGCTGGCGCTCGCCTGCCTGATCGCGGCGCCGGTGCCTTGGCTGCTCATCGACGAGCCGACGGCCGGCTTGGATGCGGCCGGACAGATGCTGCTAGCCGAGCAGCTGCGGCGGATGACCGCTTCGGGGACGGGCGTGCTCCTTGTCTCTCATGACAGCGAATGGGCGCTGCCGCTGGCCGATCGGGTGCTGCTGATGTTGCCGGACGGCGGCATTCGAGATTGCACGCGGGAACAGCTGCTGCTTCATCCGCGATGGTGGAAGGAAGCCGGAATGGAGGTCCCCGCCTGGCTGGAGACTATCCATCCGCTGCTGCGCCAAGGCGCTTCGCTGAGCACCGTCTGGCACCCGGAGCGGCTTGCCCGGGAATGGACGCGGATTGCAGCGGAGGAGCGGGAGGATGCGGTGAAGGGCGCGGGGGAGGAGCAAGGGAGCGCGGTAACGCAGGCGGAAGCGAATGCTCCGAAGGAATCGCAAACGCCAATGCCAATGAAATCGCAAACGCCAATGAACTCGCAAACGCCGATGGAATTGAAAATGCCGGCGGACCCGCGACTGCCGTTGGAACCGCAAACGCCGAAGGACCCGCGATCGCCAAAGGAGTTGCACAAGCAGAAGGAACCGCAAACGCAGGAGCAATCAGATCCGCAAAGGAATGCTCATCATATGCGGTCAGCTAGGCAAGCGCAATCGGAGCTTCGCGCACGACGGCGCTATATCGAAGCAGACGGCCATTCTGCGCTCAGCGGCTTCGATCCGCGTTCCGTCTGGCTGTCTTATGTGCTGCTGTCGCTGGCGATTTTCACCCAGAGGGGTTGGCTTGGACTTGCGGCATCGGCAATCGCGACGACCGCTGCCGTGCTGCTTGGACGCATTCCGCTGCGGCGCTGGCGGGGGTTGATCGCGGGATACGCGATATTCTCTGTGCTGGTGGCCTTGGTGGCCGGAATCGGCGCCGGCGGGAGTATCGCGATGGATGCCTTCCTGACGGCGCTCGAATCGCTGGCCCGCACGTTCCTGGTGACGATTCTTGGACTGGGGCTGGCGCTCGCCGTCACGCCTCTGCGGCTGCGCCGCTCGCTGGAGCAGCTGCTGTCGTTCCGGGGACGTCAGCCGATGGCCGCGCAGAAGTTCATTCTGACCGTCACGCTCATGCTGCGGTTCATCCCCCAGTTCCTAACCGAGTGGAACCGATTCGCGCGTTATGCGGTCGCCCGCAGCAAGGAAGCGAAGCTGACGCTGCGCGCAGTTCCGCGGCGGCTTCGCGCTACGGCGCTTCCATTCCTGCTGTCGCTGCTGCGTCTCGGCGAGCAAGCCGCCGACGCGCTGGAGAGCCGGGGCGTCGGGAGCCGACGCCGCAAGACGGTGCTTAGCTTGCAGAGATGGCGGAAGCGGGATACCGCGCTGGCGATCGGCGCGTTGGCAGCCTCGCTGGCGTTGCGGCTGTGCGGCTAACGGCGGCCAACGGCAGCTAACGGCAGCGAAGGCAAAAGAGCCGGCTGCTCATCCTTCTCGCGGGGCGCGCAGCCAGGCGAGAGCGGCGGATACGACGCCGATCGCGGCGCCGAACAGGAAGCCAGCCTTGAGGCCGCCGGCGTCGTTGAGCCACCCGGCCAGGTAAGGGCCGGCGAACATGCCGATCGAATACACGGATTGATAGAAGCCCATCGCCGTCGCTCGTTCGGCAGAAGGCGTATCGCGAATGGCGAGCCCGAGCAGCAGCGGCAAGTATAGCGCTTGGGCCGCGCCGTTGAATGCTTGCGTAACGAGCAGCCATGGCAGCGACGGGCTGTAGGGGATCGCCGCGGTGCAAGCCGCGCTAAGCAGGAAGCCGGCCGCGATAACGGCCCGCGAGCCGAATCGCGGAGCGAGCCATCGGCCGGTGCTGAGCGAGAGCGCCGCATGCGGCACCATGAAAGCGATGACGAGCAGCGTCAGCTGCGATTCGGACGCGCCGAGCTCGACCGCTCGCAGCGGCGTGAAGCCGAACATGGTGATGAACAGGATGCAATGCGCAAGCAACGACAACAACGATACGAGCAGGAGCAGCCGCGAGCGGCCGACGGTGCTCCAGGAGAGACGGACCGCGGACGCGGCGTTCGCGGCCGGCGCCGGGGACTCGTGAATCCAGAGCGCCGCTGCCGTTCCAGCTGCCGCAATGGCGATGCCCGCGAGGAAGGCGGTATTCCAGCCGCCCGCTTCGGCGAGCCAGCCGCTGGCGCACATGCCGGCGAGCTGTCCGATCACCGTCAGGAAGCTCAGGTTGCCCATCGCATGCGTCGATTGATCCGGGCGGAAATAGGAGGCGTAGAGGACGGTGAACGGCACCCAGGCCGAAGCGCAAATGCCCGCGACGAGCCGGCCGGCAAGCGGGGCTCCCCATGAACCGCCAAGGGTGAACAAGGCGCAGCTAACAAGTCCGGCCAAGATGCCCGCGATGAGAAAAGGCTTGCGGCGCCGCATCCGATCGGAGTAGATGCCGAGCGGGAAACGGATGGCGAGCTGCGTGAGCCCGTAGCTGCCGACGATGAGGCCGATCCAGCCCATCGATAAGCCCCGATCCTGCAGAAACGGCGTTAAGATCGGCACATAAATATAGAGCGTCATCCAATAAAGAACGGTTGCGAGAGAGAAGATCAAGTGCTGCCGGCGAGTGACCGCCCAAGCGCGCGGCTGGATGGCAGCCGCCGAGGCGGCTTCGGGCGTCAGAGGCGTATGCGCCATGGGAGAACCTCCGATAGGGTGACTTCAGCTCTAACTTTACAGGATGAGGCAATGGTTTGGGAAGAAGAGGCTCGAGCCGGATGCCAGTAGACGATCTTCGAATTCTCGTGCTATCATCATAGTAACTTCATATCGCTCCGAAAGCATCGCGAGCTTGCTAGGCCTTCTTTTTTTTGCGAAGAGGCCGGGCAGGCTTTATTTGTTTGCATCGAGTGTCAGATTATGGGAACTTCTGTTATGATTAAGGAGGATGAGCTGGAAAATGAAAGTGCTGCTCAAGCGCGGAGCCGAGGGTGAAATTGCGGTAAAGTTCCCTTATAGCGAGAAGTTCTATGAACAGATTCGGAAAATGCCGGAGCGGCGATGGGATTTGACCCAGAAGGCGTGGATGATTCCATGCCGGGCGTACGATGTAGGGGTGCTAGTAGACTTGTTCGCGGATTGCGATATTGCGATTGACCCGGAGCTGTTGGATCGAGTCCCGTCATTAAGACATTGGGTGAAGGACCGCCGTTCGCAGGCAATATCCCATGCGGAGAGCGGCTCTAGCTTGGGTTCGGGGCCAAAGCAACACTGGGACACGCAGCACCGCAAGCGCTTCCTTGACGAGATGAAGCTGCGCGGCTTCAGCGTCAAAACAATCCGCGCCTACAACGGCCAGGTCGATCGTTATATGCGATATTGCGCTGCTCATCCGGCACCCTCGGAATCGTCTCCATCCGCTTCGCGGCTGTCCGAGTATTCGCTTCATCTGCTAGATTCACAGCATTCGCATGCTTATGTCAATCAGGCGATCAGCGCAGTTAAGTTTTACTTGCAGCATGTTGGCGGATTGGTGGAGTCGGAGGCCTACTTGCGGCCTAAGAAGGAGAGAAAGCTGCCGAATGTGCTCGCGCGTGAGGAAGTAATGCGATTGCTGCAACAGACCGTGAACCCGAAGCATCGGGCGATTCTCTATCTCACGTATTCTTCGGGGTTGCGGGTCGGAGAAGTGGTGCGGCTCCGTCTGAAGGATCTGGACCGGGAGCGTAAGACCGTTCACATCCGGCAGGGAAAAGGAAGGAAAGACCGCGTCACGGTTCTAAGCGAAGCGGCTTACGAGGTGGTAGAAGCTTATCTGCGAAGCGGATATGCCGACCGGGCGGGATGGCTGTTCCCCGGTCAGCAAGAAGGCAAGCATCTGACGGAGCGCAGCGTACAGAAGCTGTTCGAACAGAAGCTCCGCGAAGCCGGGATTCGCAAAGAGGTGTCCGTGCACTCGCTTCGCCACTCGTTCGCCACGCATCTGCTGGAAGGAGGCATCGATCTGCGCTATATTCAGGAATTGCTAGGCCACCAGAACATTCGCACGACCGAAGTGTACACGCACATCAGCGTCAAAGACATCCGACGCATCCGCAGCCCGCTTGATTGGCAGGAGTGATTAAGAGTAAGCTTAAGGAGGATAGGCAAGGCAACAAGGAGGGGACGGCGGAAGACGAAGTGCAACGCGGAGCAGAAGTGCTTCAAGCACTCAGCTCGGCAGTCAGCCGGCTCGGACCTCAAGGTTCGGTTCGCAAACCCCACAACAATCAACACGATCTACGACATACGCAAACCCACAAGTATTGAATGAATAAACGAAATACGCAAATAAGACGTTAACTGAAATCGACAGAAAGAGGATAAAAAATGACAAGACCAATATTAATAAGACAACTCACAAACCATGAAGAAGCATCTTTATTGGATGTTGAATTTTCAAAAAGATATCCATGGTATACATCGAAGGACTATTTCTATAAGTGTCTTGAAGAAAATAAACAAGGATTTAGGGTTACTTTACTGGCTTACTATCAAGGAATATTAGCAGGTTGTTGCCATTTGTTGTTAGCATCGGAATATCCAAATTTTAATCGAGATAATATACCAGAGATAAATGACTTAAATGTTTTTCCTGAGTTTAGAAGGAAGGGAATCGCAAGTAAAATGCTTGATGAGATTGAAAGAATAGCGTCAAAGAGATCTAGATTTATTGGTTTAGCAGTAGGGCTTTATAAAGATTATGGAAATGCTCAAATTATGTATAATAAGCGCGGTTATGTGATGGATGGTAAAGGAATTTTCTATAAGAACAATGAAGTAAAACCTGGGGAGCAAGTGACGGTAGATGATGATTTGCTTTTATATTTAATTAAAGGACTGGTTGAATGACATATGAAAGTGATTCGAAGAAGTGTCGACTTCAGTTAACACCGTATTCACGCATCGGGCCGGCTGACGCCGTCCCTTGGTCCGCCAGGAGCAATCGACAGGGAAGCAGAGTCAGGCGGACAACCCTGCGAACCTAACCGCATCGCGGCCGCCCCGTTGGGGCTTAAGGTTCTCGGGTTCGTGAATACGGGAACGTTAGATGAAATATCTGCAAATCTATAAAACAAAGGAGATTAGGTCAAATGGACTCTAATTTATTTGAAACTTGGAAAGAAGAATATCTCAGCCAAGATGATACATATTGCAATCATGTTAATAAATTCGTGAAGTATATAACTCAAATTGGTAAAGCAGATCATCCTATTAGAATCAACAAGGAAGACATCGTTGAATGTGTGGGATATTATCATGGTTTAAAGGAAATCAATACAATTAGTACAATGGAAAACCATCTTGAATCTGTGAAGGCATTTTATAAGTACTTATTTTCAACCCATAAAACAAATAATATTTTTAATGAAATTCCTTCGTATCAAGAATTTAAGGAAAGTATTATTGAACGCTATCATTTACAAGTAAAGCGTAATAGAGGCTATTGGGAAGATAGTGAACTGATAGATATTGTCAAGGCATTAGATAACTATTTTGATCTAAATGATATTTCTGATCTATCTGGCATTTATCCTAAAAAGCTATATTATAAGTTCCTTATACTTAGACTATTTATTAAATTGACACTTATTGCGCCAGCAAAGAAATCTGTTATTTGTTCTCTAAGGATTGAGAAATTTACGGAAGATTATAGAACTCTAAATATTAATGATACTAGAATTAATATTCCTAATGGACTAAGAAGAGATATCATATTTTCAATTTCCATTGGAGAGAAACATCGAAACAGAAAGGTAACTAAAGAAGATAATCTCTTTGAGTTCATCTACAACGATAACTTCAGAGTTGTTAGCTTAAATCAATATTTTTATGCATTTTTGAAGCATACCAGAATACTTGAGATTCCTTCTGATACAGATTCATTTCCCGTTGAAGTAATCATGGACTCGGCTTTGTTTGAGCTTGTAAGAAATGGAACAAACCCAGCGTTAATTGCTAAAATTAATGGTCAAACATTAGCAACTATTGAATCAAAGTTCTATAACAATGGAATACCGATTACAGATGCAGACAGTTTAATAAATCATGAGATATCCAAAACTGCATTTCATAAATATTTGTAAGTAATTCTAGGAAGGCAGATACTTCATCTAACACCATGTTCACGCATCGGGCCATTCGGCCCTCGGTCCGGCAGAGGTTAGGAGTGGATTCGAAGAGGGATTTCAGCAGCAGGGAAGTAGATTCAGCCGGACACATCCAACTCCCTAACCGCGTCGCGGCCGCCCTTCGGGCTTAAGGGAGTTGGACGTCGTGAACACAAGAACGTTATACGACAGAACCTGGTAAGGCATTTAAATTTCTGAGGAGTTTATAAATGAAATCAAAACCACAGTTAGTCTTAGATATTGCAGGAGTATTAGTTAACAATATCTCATCTGATTTTTGGGAAGAACTTGGTAGAGAATCAGGGGTTACTTTTCAAGTCATCAAAGAAAGATTTGATGAGATAAGAAGAAACCTGTGGACTGGAATTCTTAGAGAAGATCAGTTTTGGATATGGCTAGTGGATTGCTTCCCTGGTATAAATAAGGAAAGATCTAAAGAGAATTTGATTAGATCATTGGAGTTATTGCAACCAGCTGGCTACCTGGAACAGTGGAGCCAAAATGCTGATATACACCTCTTGAGTAATCATTGCAAGGAGTGGATAGATCCGATTCTAACAAGTATAAAACGATATACAAAGAATGTGATTATTTCAAATCAGGTTGGATTATGCAAACCGGATACTCAGATCTACGAATTGATTGAATCCAGATTTGAAAGCAAAGATCGAGTTTTATATGTTGATGATCAAGAAAAGAATTTGAAACCGGCCAATAAGCTTGGTTGGAATACATTACTGGCAGATAACCAAAATAAGTGGGTCAATGATGTCGAGAGATTCATAAGGGCAGATGTGTAGGCAATATCGAAGAAGAGGTTCCGTCGTATAACAAAGTATTCACGCTTCGGGCCATTCGGCCCTCGGTCCGGCAGAAGTTAGATGTGGATTCTAAGAGGCATTTCAGCAACGGGGAAGCGGAATCAGCCGGACAACCCTGCGAACCTAACCGCGTCGCGGCCGCCCCCGTTGGGGGCTTAAGGTTCTCGGGTTCGTGAATACGGGAACGTTATACGTAATTGCCTTTCCAAAAGAAGAACATCCCATCCAATCCTCTAATCATGTAACCAGGGCGAATGAAGGTATTACAAGGAAGAGCTCGAATACATTAGTTTGTCTGATTGAGGCAAGTAACTCGAAGAAGACGCACTAATGTAGAATTCGAGCTAGCGCCCTGGTTTAAAATTATGATTAGTTGGATTGGACCGATAGATTCCCATATGAATCGTAGAGAGATAAGCTTGATAATCGATTCAATGACTGACAAGAACATGTTAGTTTGCAGTTGGATCAGAGGCTTGAGAGTCGAGGCCGAACTAACATGTTCCAGTCTTTGAATATTGGTAATCAAGCTTAGTGGGACGATTCGTAAGATCTTAACCCTTTAACTTTGATTCGAATTGGATTCAATGACGGTAATGGAACACGAATATCAATAGCCCGATTTTTAATAATTGGCGATGGATAGTAAAGGCGTGCTCCGACCGTATTGAATATAGAATATTTGAATCAAAGTTAATAAGAGCGGGTTAAGATCAAGGGAATCTATCTTGGGATGATTCGAGGAAGAGGCAACTACGTATAACACTGTATTCACGCGGCGGGTCAGCTGAAGCTGACCCTTGGTCCGGCCGAAGCAGTCAGAAGTAGATTCGGGGACGAATTTGGCAGTCAGGAAGCGGAATCAGCCGGACAACCCTGCACCGACTAACCGCGTCGCGGCCGCCCCGTTGGGGCTTAAGTCGGTGAGGGTTCGTGAATACGGGAACGTTAGATGCAATTGGCGCAGATCTAAAACTAATATTTTGTATTCTACATATTTAAACGTTTTGTGCGTATCCGCATTAAAAAGAACATAGAACCGAGATAATATTTGCGCGCCAGTGGCTATCCAAGATAAAAGCAGTACGTGCCCGCGAACAGGAAGAGCAGTTAAAGAAACCGCGCCGGTGGGCTATCCAAGAATAAAGCAGTACGTGCCCGCGAACAGGAAGAGCAGATAGAGAAGTAGCGCCGGTGGCTATCCAAGATAAAAGCAGCACGTTCTCGCGAACAGGAAAAGCAGTCAAAGAAACCGCGCCGGTGGGATATCCAAGAATAAAGCAGTGTGTGCCCGCGAACAGGAAGAGCAGTCAAAGAAACCGCGCCGGTGGGATATCCTAGAATAAAGCAATGCGTGCCCGCGAACAGGAAGAGCAGACAAAGAAGTAGCGCCGGTGGCTATCCAAGATAAAAGCAGCACGTTCTCGCGAACAGAAGATATTAAAGGAAATCGCAGGACATTAATCAAATAAGATGAATCAGAAGCAAATTCGAAGAAGGCGCCAACAACATCTAACACCGTATTCACGCGACGGGCCGGCTGGCGCCGTCCCTTGGTCCGCCCTAGGCAATTTCGAGAAGTGGAGTCAGGCGGACAACCCTGCGAACCTAACCGCGTCGCGGCCGGCAGCTGAAGCTGCCTTAAGGTTCTCGGGTTCGTGAATACAAGAACGTTAGATGCAATTGGCGCAGATCTAAAACTAATATTTTGTATTCTACATATTTAAACGTTTTGTGCGTATCCGCATTAAAAAGAACATAGAACCGAGATAATATTTGCGCGCCAGTGGCTATCCAAGATAAAAGCAGTACGTGCCCGCGAACAGGAAGAGCAGTTAAAGAAACCGCGCCGGTGGGCTATCCAAGAATAAAGCAGTGCGTGCCCGCGAACA
>NZ_JACJVN010000043.1 GCF_014212015.1 Cohnella lubricantis
CCGGCGTCGACGCCGGAATCGTGAAGGAGGCGGGAACCGAGATGCCCGCTCCCGCCGGAAGCGCCGGAATCGTCTCGGCAATCCCGAGCTGCGGGTCGACGACGCTCACATTCGTCAGCTCGAAGTTCCCCGTATTCACCACTTCGACCGTGTAATTCACCGTATCGCCCGGCGCCGCTTCATTCCGGTCGGCGACCTTCACGATGCTGAGGCTGAGCACGCCTAGCGCCGTGAACACAATCAGCCCATCGCCCGCTTGGACACCCGTCTCCGTCACGGGGTCCGCCGCGGCGGCGGCGATGAAGGCGGAACCGCCGCCGCCTGAACCGTCATTTCCGTTGCCGCCGCCCCCGGCTCCGCCCCCGAAGAGCCCGCCGCCGCCGCCCGGTCCTCCTTCGAATCGGTTGCCGGTTCCGCTGCCGCCTTGACCCAACGTGCCGGCCGTGCCGGTATGCGTGCCTCCGGTTCCTCCTGCGCCGCCAGCCGTCTGCGTGCCTCCCCGCCCAATAGCCGTCGGAGAATCGCCTAGACCATCTGCGCCGACGAGTCCGCCTCCTGCTCCTCCGGGAAATCCTGCAGTCGCGCTCGTGATCGTGCCGGTGCCTCCGCCTCCGCCGCCGGCCACGAGGATCCGGTCGGCAAGCGTATCGCCGCCTCGCCTAACATCCGAAGCGCCCCCGCCTCCGCCGCCTGAAGCGGAATTGTCAAACCCTGGGCCCCCGCTGCCGCCGCCGTTAAAGCCCCCGGCAGTCGCAGGACCGTTGATCGCTCCGTTCTCCCCCATGCCGCCGACGAACACGAACAACGTCTCACCCGGCGCCACCAAGAACGTCCCCGCCGCGTAACCGCCTAGACCACCGACACCGTTCGTCGTAGCGGTACCGCCTTGCGCTCCCCAGCTCTCGATCCGAACGACTTGCACATCGCTAGGTACGACAAACTGCTGTTCAGCACCAGTAAAGTTAAAAACAAACTGCTGGCCGACCGTCGTCACTTCTCCGCCTCCTCCTTGAGAATAATGGCCGCTGCTAAGAGGTCATCTTCTCAACTATATGTATGCAGGGACTATAGCAGAACGCCCTTCTTGGCAGATGCTGTCGGAAAAAAGTTAGGGGTGTGATCTTGCCGACGGAGTTCGCAGTTGTTCTAGGGCGGCGGAGAAGAGCGGCTCATAGCGGATAAGGAACAAGCCGGGATCACAGGGATCGCCGGCTTGTTGGAATAGGCAATGCTTCTAGCTTAGAAGGAGTATCCGAACTCTGTCGGATAAACACCGTATACGTCATCGCGAATCTTCTCGTTCTTGTCTTCGCTTATATACTTGATAAGGTCTCCGTTGCCGTCGTCGCTGTCGTAATTGTTCAGATAATACAGATCGGAGCCGTATGTGAAGAAATACAGGCCGATATCGTTAGCGATCTTCGTGCTCTTCTGGTCTTGATACATGTTCAGCGTGCCGGTCTCGTCGTCTTCATCGTAGTCCGTCATGTATAGGACAACGTTCTGATCCGAATAGATGGTGGTCTGACCGGCTTGGACATCGAAGGCGATCTTCTGGCTCGTACCGTTCTTCCGCGAATAGAGCTCGCCTGCTCCGCTGTCGTTGACGTCCTTGTAATAGTACATCTGACCGGCATCGGCAATATAGGTCATGGATGCCGCTTCATCGTCGATCACTTGGCGGTTCTCCGGTTTGCCCGTGCCGAGATCGTAGGAGACAAGCTCGTCCTTCGAGTCCGTGCTCTCAATGACATACAGCTGTTTGCCATCGGCCGATATCGCGTAGTTCCAACTGGCGGTGTCTTCGTCGCCGAATTCGATATCCGGAATGGCGCCCAGCGACATGTAGGTGACCCCCGACTCGCTCAATGTCTCGTCATAAGCGGCGCGAACGTCTTCGGCCGAAGAGATGTCGGTCAGCGAGAGCTTGTTCATCGATCCGCGATCGTTCTTGTTATAGACGATAAGCTTGGATGACAAATCATTGAACGGGCTGTTCAAATAATCGCTGGCGATCAAAGTGGATTGGCCATTGCTGAACAGATTTAAATTATAAGAGATGTCCTCGATCGTCTCTCCCTGCAAGCTCTGGCGCAGATCGTCGCGCGCCAGCTTCGCGTCGTACGCATCATAAGCATCATACAAAGCATCATAGTCCGTCTCAATGTCATCGTAATAATAAGTCTCTCCGGTCCAATAATCCGTCTGAGGCACCTGGACGACGGTCTGGTAGTCGCTATAGACAGGCTCCTTCATCGCCGCATCGCTCTGGGCGAGAGGATCGTCAACCAAGCTTGCCAAGGAGACCTCCTTGCGAGTCTCTGTCGTGTAATAGAACTCATTGTTGTCAATGCCGGATAGGATAAAGCTGATGCCGTCCAGTACCTTCGTCCTGTCTTGAGTCAGCTCTCTGCTATACAGCGTCATCGTCGAACTGCTATTCTCGGTATCGCTCGGCTTGTCGTCCGATTTGGTGTAATAGATCTTGGCCGTATCCTGATCGAAATCGCTGATGTAGCCAATATCGGAATCGACCTTGGTCTTGTCCTCCGGCTTCTGCAGCGTTACGAAATACAGGATCGTCTCTTCGTCGTCCTGCTTCGTGTAATACAGGGCGGATTGATCGTCCGAGTACCAATAATCATACACGCCGCTGTCGATGACCGTCTCGTTCTTCAGATCGTGGTAGCTCAGTTTGCCGCCTTCATCTACGGTGTAGTTCTTCACATAGATAATACCTTTGCCGTTGTTAGCAATCGTGAATTGGCTGCCATATTGGAATAGAACGCCGCTCGCCAGCTTGGTCCCCTTGTTAGCGACCGAATCGTCGCTTGGTTTAGCCTTCACTTCTCGATAGTACAAGCTGCCGGTGCCATCTTCCTTAATGCGGTCAAGGAAGAATAGCTTCGTCTTGTCGTCGTTAAGCTGGGCGATGATGCCTGGGTTATAGCGTATGTACTCTTGAGAGAATTCGTCCAGTTCGTCGTCATCGCTCACTTCCGAACTGACCGAGATCGGTTCGGCCTTAGAAGAAGCCTTCAGCAACAATTCGTTCTCGCTCATAATCAGAAGAGGCTCATTCTGGCCAGATCCGTTCAGCGGTACGAAGAAGAAGACGGCAGCCGCAGCAGCCGCAACGACGACAGCGCCGATCGTTGCCTGGAACCACGGGCGCTTGAGCAGAGCCGCCTTGGCAGGCTGCCCGGCTTCGGGGAGAGGCGGAAGCTCGAGCTTGGGAGCCGCCGCCGGCTGAACAGCCGGGTCAACGAACGCCGACGATTCCGGGCGAACCGGCTCCTCCATCTTGACGGCCGCCGACGCCGCTGCCGTCTCTTCCACTGCGGCTGTCACTTCGACTGCTGCCGTCGCTTCGACTCCGGCCGTCACTTCCCCTTCCGTGACGCTTCCGTCCGACGGCTCTTGCCGCATCTGAACCGGAGTGCCGCACGAGGCACAAAAATTAGCTTGGTCGTTTAATCTCGTTCCACACTTCTCGCAAAACATCTCGATTCCTCCCGTGAATGGACCCCGACTGATCTTTATGGTGATAAAAGCACAATATCGGAAGTTTTTTCCTAACTCATCATACCTGCGCAGGACCAAAAGATCAACAAAATATGAGTCTAACAGACTACTCTCGCCACTATCATTCGACAATTCTCACTTGCTTCCAGTTCCGCAACAAATCAGCCGCGGAACGCCCCAATTGGGTCGCTTCGCGGCTGATGTCTCTGCGGGTACCTCTGCCCGCAAGTCAAATCTCGCCCTCCGGCTGCCATAGACGCGGCGTCAACCGCATCATTTGATCAGCTAGATATTGCGGCCGATACGGCATATCGTGCTGCAGCCATATGACGATCGTGCCGATGTGTGCGGAGTATAGGTACCATGTGCTGATATCCGCTGGCACGCTTGGCGCCGACTGATTCGCGAAGCGCTGCTCGATTCGAGCGGATAGCTGCTCGATGGTCATCCTGTGGAACCGGTCAGTGAACGCCGGAACCCGCTTCGTTGCGAGCATCAGCTTGAACAGCTTGGCGTTCCTCTCGATATACTCCAGCATTCGGACGAAGACGGTGCTGTGGGTGCGGTCGTCGCTAATATCCGTCTTCCGCATCTCCAGCTCGGCTTCCCCCTTCTCCAACGCTTCCTTCATCTCCTTCATGATATCGTCCGCGATCTTATCGATCATATCCGGAATGTCGCGGTAGTGAAGATAGAAGGTCACTCGATTAATCTTCGCGCGTTCGGCGATTCGGTTCACCGTGATTTTCTCCAAATCCATCTCTTCCAGCAAGTCGACGAAGGCATTCCGGATCAACTCGCGGGTCCGCTGCACGCGGGGATCGGCCTCATTCGGTCTGGATCTTGCCGTCATACTTCAGCTCCCTCTCTGCCATTTCATCGCAGCGATGACACCTGTTCAGTGATCTGTCTAACATTCTCCCCTAAGTCAACAGGATTCCGCCTACACGTCAATTATCCAACAGTTGCGCCTCGGATTGTCGCTTGCCGCCCGCGGCCGATGGCCCTATAATTCGACAATGAGTTAATTATACAACACTATGATGATTACATTCTATTCACTAGGAAGGATTGAAGCGCTTTGTCTGCATCAACGCTAACACAGACACCATCACAGGGTATCTCGGTGAGAAGAGGGCCGCTCCTCTTCGTCATGATTCTAGGAGCATTCATTACCGTGCTTAACCAGACGATCATGAGCGTCGCGCTGCCGGAGTTGATGACCGACTTCGACATCTCCGCCGCGACGGCTCAATGGCTGACCACGGGCTACATGCTGGTCAACGGCGTCCTCATTCCAATTACCGCCTATCTCATGCAGCGGTTCACGACCCGCGAATTGTTCCAGTCGGCAATGCTCCTGTTCCTCGCCGGCACGGTCGTGTCCGGCTTCGCGCCGAGCTTCGAGCTGCTGCTGGCCGGACGCTTGATCCAAGCCGCCGGCGCCGGGATCATCA
The DNA here is from genome assembly GCF_014212015.1 of Cohnella lubricantis. GTDB lineage: Bacteria > Bacillota > Bacilli > Paenibacillales > Paenibacillaceae > Cohnella > Cohnella lubricantis. Next base: position 4,983 of record NZ_JACJVN010000043.1, read on the forward strand.
TGCCGCTGCTCATGACGGTTATTCTGAAGCTGTTCCCGCCCGACAAGCGTGGAGCCGCTATGGGGATGGTCGGCTTCGCTATTATCTTCGCGCCGGCCATCGGCCCAACGGTTACCGGTTATGTGCTGGAGCACTTCTCTTGGCGCGTTCTGTTCTACGCCATGATTCCGCTGACCGTGATCGTCATTGCGTTGGCTTACTATTTCCTCAAAAATGTTGCTGAACGATCCTATCCGAAGTTGGATCTGTGGGGAGTTGTCTCTTCGACGATCGGCTTCGGCACGTTGATCTACGGCTTCAGCTCCGCTGGCAACCAGGGCTGGAGCGATGCCGAGGTGCTCGTCCCGATCGGCATCGGCATCATTGCGATCGCTCTCTTCGTCTGGCGTCAGCTTGTCATTCCGAATCCGCTGCTCGACATGAGAGCCTTCCGGTACAATATGTTCTCGCTGACGACGATTATCAATGTCGCCATCACAATGGTGATGTATGCCGACATGATGCTGCTGCCGTTGTATCTGCAGAATGCCCGAGGCTACACGCCGCTTGAATCCGGCTTGCTCATGCTGCCGGGCGCGGCGTTGATGGCGGTCATGATGCCGCTGGCCGGCAAGCTGTTCGACCGCTTCGGCGCGAAGTGGCTGTCGGTGGTTGGCCTCGCGATTACGATCGGCACGACGCTCGGCTTCATCAACCTGACCGATTCGACCAGCTACACTTATCTCATCTTCATGTCCACGGGCCGGCGCCTGGGAATGGCGCTGTTCATGATGCCGATCCAGACGGCAGGACTGAATCAGCTGCCGGCGCGGCTCAATGCGCACGGCACCGCTATCTCCAATACGTCCCGGCAAGTAGCCGGCGCGATTGGCACCGCGCTGCTGGTGACGATCATGACGTCCCGCACCAAGCACCATCTGGCCGATATGACGGCCTCCGGCAATGCCGGCGACATGCAGCATATGATCACGGAAGCGTCGATCCAGGGCATTAACGATGCCTATGTGGTGATCATCGGCATCGGAATCGTGGCGCTCGCGCTGTCGTTCTTCATCCGCAAGGTGAAGTCTGCGGACGAGGCCGGTCAGCAGCCGGAAGCGGCAGCCGCTCGGGCAGCGGAGCAAGGCTAAGCATACGAGAAGCTCGATATGATCGAGCTTCTCCGCCTAAATAGAACGACGGCGCCAAGGATATCTCCTTACGCCGTCGTTTTTTTGCTGCTCTTCCAGGGCAAACTACCGATGCAGCGTATACTTGTTTGCCTTGCTGAGGCGGCGAATCGTCTGCACCTCTTCCTCCGTCAGCTCCGGCACCTGCGCCGCCGCCAGATTCTGCAGCAGCTGATCGCGCGAGCTGGCGCCAGGGATGGCGACAGCTACCGCCGGATGGCTAAGCGAATAGCGAATCGCCAGCTGCGTGAGGCTGCGCCCCTCTGTCTCTAGCTGCTGCAGCCCCTCGCGCAGCGCGATCAGCTCCTCCAGCTCATACTCCATCACGCCCTTAGACGGCGCGCGATTGGCAGCGAGCGCTCCGCTGGCCAGCGGACCCCGCGCGATAACGCTAATGCTCTTCTCCTGAAGCAAGGGGAGCACTTCCTCTTCCGCTCGGCGATCGATGATGCTGTATTGGTTCATCACGCTGACGATAGAGGAGCGCGCGGCGTATTCGCGAATGACGTTGGGACGGATCGAGGAGATCCCATATTCGCGGATGACACCTTCCCGCTTCAGCTGCTCGAACGCTTCGATCGTCTCGTCGATCGGGTCGTCGAGCGTGCCTCCATGAAGCTGATACAGGTCGATGTAATCCGTGCCGAGCCGGCGCAGGCTGTCTTTGACCGCGGACAAAATGTACTTTTTCGACGGGTCCCAGCTCCAGCCTTCTTGTCTTGGAATTCGCCGGTTCCCCGCCTTCGTCGCCAATACGATCTGATCGCGCCGGCCTTGAATCGCCTTGCCGACCAGCTCCTCATTGCGCCCGTTGTCATACAGATCGGCGGTGTCGAGGAAGTTAACGCCGCGCTCCAGCGCCTCATGGATGAGCGATACAGCCTTCCGTTCGTCGGTGCCGAGCGTCATGCAGCCGAGCCCGATCTCGCCGACGAGCAGCTCGGAAGCGCCTAGTCGATTCATGCGCATGTGATTCATCTCCTTGTGCTTTTTGCTTATACTTGTGCGTATCTGATGCGGTGCATCTGTGAGCCTTCGTGTATGTGGATTTTAGCATATAATGGCCGGGCTGCCCTACTTCTTCGACTTCTTGGAAGCCGCCCAGAAGCCAGTACGATAAGCACGGCGATCCCGACGATAAGGTACAGACAGCCACTGCCCCAACGTCTCCGTCCTCACCATCTCCCTAGACGAGCCTCATCCCACACTCTCTTGAACTCGACGACACTCGCATATCTGCGACCGCGTTCCGGTTGAACCGCTCGCAGGGCTGCTCCGTACAACGCCTCACCTGCTTCCCACTTCGCATACGAATGGTCCATCTCTCCTCCAAGCAATCCGAAGATAATTGCTCCCAAGGTATATACGTTAGTTACGCTATCAATCGGAGCGCCTAACACGAACTCTTCAGGCGCCTTCGAACGCTTCGAGCCCCAGAAATGTTCCCCCATATCGTTGACCGAAGGACCCAGTCGATAGAAATCGATGTCGCAAATCTTGGTGCGATGGATACGGAAGTCATACAGAATGCTCCCGTCGTAGAAATCGACCGCCACATACCCCTTGGCCTCTGTATGCTCATGAAATAATAGGATAGCGTCAATAGATTCTAATCGTCTCTCCAAGGGTTCACCCATTCCAAGTCATGCGGCTCTTGGAGACTGAACGTAACGTCTCCTAACGTTATGGTTGCTTGATCCTCTTTAATCAGAGAGATCTCCCCCTTAATGCTACTAGCGTAACCTGTTGGACCAACTTTTGGAACGGATTAATGGGATATAATTGTTCAACGATCATCTATTCAAATTTGACTAGATGATCCATGCTCTGCTATAGTGAAGTTCCTAACTCGTGTGAAAAAGGGAGCTGAGCAACCATCTCGACGGTTCGATTGCTTGTATTGGGAGTTATCCTTCGACGCGGAATCACCCACGGCTATGGGGTTCACCAAGAATTGACCGCATGGCGGGCAGATACTTGGACGAGCGTCAAGCCGGGGTCCATCTACCATGCGTTGGAGAAGCTCGAATCGCATGGAATGATCCGGGCGGTAGAGTCGGGGGACGCCGCCAAGCGCGGCCCTGCCCGAACGGAGTACACCTTGACCGACGAGGGGCGTCTCGAATTGGAGTCGATCCTCAAGGCTGCGCTGAAGAGCAACGACTTCCAACAGTTGGCTGCGGGAATCGCCTTCATGGAGCTGCTGCCTCGCCGGCAGGTCCTTACGCTGTTGGAGGAGCGATTAGCTTCGCTGAGGCAAACCGTTGCTTTCCTCCAGACGCTGCCGACCGAGCCGATTCCGTCCAATCCATCCAAGCACCCGGAGCTGGTCGGCATGTGGGTGGGCTATATCCGTTATGCGATCGAGACGACCGAGACGCTCATCAGCTCTCTTCAGGCCGGCAAGTATTTGTTCATCGACGAGAAATCCAACTAAGGAGGACATTCCCCATGATGGAAGCCACGCTGCATGACGGAAGCCGTATTCCAATCGAGGTTCAAGGCACAGGACCGAGTATACTGCTGCCGGTGAATCCGAAGCCGATCGAAGGCTCTCAGGCTGACGAGATGCGCCAATGGGGAGTCGATCCCGCGCTTGGACGGTCGCTGATCGAAGGGCTCAGCGGCCAGTATTGCGTCATTGCCTTCGATTATGAGGGTCATGTACAGCGTTCTCCCAAGCCGGATACGCTGACGCCTGCGAATGTCGCGGCAGACCTGCTGACGATTGCCGATGCTTCGGGAGCCGGCCGATTCGCTTATTACGGCTACTCCTGGCTCGCCTTAATCGGTCTTCAACTGGCCATGCGAACCGACCGCCTGTCCGCGCTGATCATGGGCGGGTTCCCTCCTATCGGCGGGCCGTACAAGGAGATGCTGCGCGTCACGATGGCGACTTACGAGATGGCGACGGCGCCGAAGGAGCCTGCCGAAGCTCAGACGTACGCCGCCTCCGCTTCCGCGGACGACTTCGACTGGTCGACGGTTGAAGTCACGCTTAGCGAAGCGCAGACGAAGCAGTTCGTGACGCTGTATCAACAGCTGCAAGACTTCGACGATCGGACGGCTCAAGCTTCCGTCCGGTGCCCGCGCCTATGCTTCGCAGGGTCAGCCGACAAGATTGAGTACGGCGAGCGCTGGGGCGATGTGACCGTTGATATCGCCGGACCGCTGTTGAACGGGCGCGAAGAGTTAGAAGCGCTCGGCTGGGATGTCCGGGTGCTGGACGGCTTGGACCATACCCAAACGATGCAAGCCTCGAATGTTCTGCCGATCATTCGTCCTTGGCTGGATGCCAAGCTGCTCAACCTCTAAGTCCTGCTGCTATTGAAGTTCCGTCGGCCGTATAATAGAACCAACCACAAGAGTTCGCCCGGATACGAGCAATCATCATTTTGCGCTATGCGGATTCATGACGACATGCAGTCTGAGGAGGCGGAGCAATGAGGCGAATGCTGGATCGGCTGCGCAAAGGGTTCGGCCGCAAGCTGGCGAAGCTCCATACGTGGAACGGCTGGATGGTATTCTTCTTGGCGTTGACGGGGCTCATGTTGGCCCTCGGCTTCTGGCGAAGCTTGCTGGGCGAGGGACGGGTATGGATCAAGTGGCTGCATATCGGGGTCGGCATCGCCTCCATTGTGCCAGTGCTCTATTACTTGCTGTTGGCGGGCAAGCATTGGAAGCAGCTGAGGAGCAGGCCGTGGCAGCGGTTCAATGTACTGATCGTGCTCGTCCTGCTGCTCGGCTGGTTCGCCTCAGGCGCGGTGCTGTGGCAGTTCCGGCTTGCCGGCCCCCGAGCGGCGAACGCGGCGCTGCTCGTTCACGATATCCTGTCATGGGCGGGGCTGCCCTACGTTATCTATCATTCCTTGACCCGGCTCAGATGGCTGAAGGAACCGCACCGGCGAACGGTCAAGACCGGCCGGGAGCCGGTGCGCGAGCCGTTGCACCCGGCCGCGCAAGGGCCGCTAATGACGCGGCGGGCGTTCATTCGCGGCGCGATCGGCGTCGGGCTGGCGGTGACGCTGGGACCATCCTTCCTGAGATGGATCAGCGCGTCGCTTGGCGGCGGCAGCTCGATTGAGGCGCTCATCGCCGAAGACGCCAATCGGCTGACGCCTGCGCCGACGCCGCTTCCGCAGTCCTCCCCGCCGATCGGCGGCGGAGCGCAAGGCAGTTACCGGGTGTACACGGTGACTCGGATCCCCGCCTTCTCGAACGAGAATTGGTCCTTCACGATTGACGGTCTCGTCGAACACCGCTTGTCGTGGAACTGGACGGAGTTCGTCCAGCTGCCGCGGACGGTGCAGGTGAGCGACTTCCACTGCGTGACGGGCTGGTCGGTATACCGCAACACGTGGGAAGGCATCAAGCTGAAGGAGCTGCTGAAGCAGGCCGGCGTGAAGAGCTCCGCGAAGATGGTTAAATTCTACTCCGGCGATGGGGTATATACGGATTCGCTGACTTTGGATCAGGCGGACATGGACGATGTGCTGGTGGCGGTCCTGCTGGACGGCAAGCTCATCCCGAGCGATCTCGGCGGGCCTGCGCGGCTGATCGTGCCGAAGATGTACGGCTACAAGTCGGTGAAGTGGCTGAACCGGATCGAGTTGATTCCGGACGACCACGTCGGCTATTGGGAAGAACGCGGGTATTCGAAGGACGCTTGGGTCTAGTTGAGGGATGCGCGCCTGGCTCACATCAGCTGGCGATCCAGTCTAGAGCAGCGTCTCCGCGCCGTCAATGAATACCTCCGTGCCGGAGATGTGGCTGGACTGCTCCGAAGCGAGGAACAGGACCAGATCGGCCACCTGCTCCGGCTTCGCGGGCCGATGCTCCAACGGCTGGCCGCCTTCCGGATATTCAACGGGAATGCGAATGCGTTCGACCGCCTGCGTCGGATGGGTGTTCTCGCCGATATTCGTCTCCACCGCTCCGGGACAGATGACGTTGACCCGGATCTTGTACCGGGCGAGCTCCAGCGCGGCCATCTTCGCGAAGGCGATCTGCCCGGCCTTGGAGGCGCTGTACGCTGTCATGCCGAAGTTCGAGAAGACGCGGCTGCCGTTAACGGAGCTCGTGACGATGATGCTGCCGCCGGCCTGCTTCATGTGCGGAATGGCGTACTTAACGGTTAAGAAGGTGCCCTTCAAATTCGTCGTCAGTGTCTTGTCCCAATCCTCCGGCGTCAGGTCCTCGATCGGAGCGAGCGTCCCGTTGATGCCCGCATTCGCGAACACAATGTCGATGCGCCCGAACCGCTCGGCGGCTGAGCGAATCGCCTGCTCGACCCGCTGCGGGTTCGCCACGTCGACGTCGCAGAACAGCGCCTCCCTTCCCATGCCGCGAATCTCCTCCTCTACCTGCTCGGTTCGGTCGTTCTTCAGGTCGAGCAAGCAGACGTGCGCCCCGCTTCCGGCGAAGCGCAGCGCGGCCGCCCGCCCGATGCCCGACCCGGCGCCTGTAATGACCGCGACTTTGTCTTGAAGCAATGGCCCTCCGAATGTCTGCTGCTGCTCGCCGCCCGGTTGATTCATGCCAATGACCTCCTATGTGCCGTTGAATTGCATCTTGGCTATCATCGTTATGTTATACCCGTCTTCGACAGGCAGTAGACCTCCCGCGCCGCGAATGCATGATCCGACTTCGGCAAAACGTGTATAATAGACTCAGCCAACGAGCTGAAGGGATGGAAGCATGCTGAACATTAGAGAATACACAGCCGAGCTGGTCAAGGATCCATTCGGAATTCTCGCCGGCAAGCGATATGAATTCGTACTCGATCTGGATATCGAGGAGGATGACGAACTATATTCGGCTAATGGCGTTGCGATCCGCGTCATCTTCAAGGTGGACGGCGAGCAGGCCGGCATCGTGAGGTACGATCTGATCGAGCGCGGGACCGGCAAGCCGCTGGATCTCGACCTCGAGCCGGAAGAGGAGGAAGCGCTCGCCGCCTTCTGCAAGGAGCATCTGCCGGAAGACGAGTAGCATGAGATAAGGGCCGGGAGCATCTCGAGAGGATGCTTCCCGGCCCTTTGGGGTTGAGCCGTCATATCCGGTATATTAGAATTTTGCCCGAAGATCCCGCAGGTATTTGAAGAACACGGCAAGCGCGCCGATGTAATAGCCGACCAGAACGATCCAGCCCGTCGTGTCCATCGTGGCGAGCGAGGCGAGCACCAGCAGCGGAACGATGTAGTAGAGGATGTCTCTTAAATAGCCCAGCACCGGTTCGAATGAGAGACTGCTATTCGTCAACATTCGGAACAAGCCGGCTAGAAAATCGGCTGCCATCGCGCCGAGCACCACCCATAAGGCGACTTCCATCCAATAGGTCAGCGAAGCCAACACGGTTAGCACCATCTCCCTTGAGAAGGATTAACGGCTCACTAACAACATATGTAGATAGAAGCCAGGTTGTACCTTCTTAGAGACAAACACCCCATCTCCTCACAGCTCCCTGGTCATAAAAGAGCTGTTCACGTCCTCCTCGTAATCCGCGAACGGCCCGCAGTATTGGAAGCCGAAGCTCTCGTACAATCGTCTCGCCGGTTCGAATCCCTCCGTGGAGCCTGTCTCCAAACTAAGCCGCTGATAGCCGCGCCGCTTCGCTTCTTCGATGATGTGCGCCAGCATGCGGCGGGCGACGCCTCTGCGGCGATGCACGGAGGCGGTTCGCATCGACTTGACCTCGCCATGCTCCGGATCCAGCTCCTTCAGCGCTCCGCAGCCTAAGAGCTCATCCTGCTCCCATACGCTCCAGAAGGTCACGTCCGGCTTCCGAAGTCCGTCCAGGTTAAGCGCGTGCACGCTGCACGCCGGAGATTGCTCGTACATGTTCTGCAGATGCTCGCCGATGAGCGCCTGAATCTTCGCGCCGGTCAGGTCGTCCCGCTTGATCTCCATTGGATCTCCCTCCACTTGTCTTCTATCTCTCAAAAGATAATTTCATTATAAACGCCGTCCATATATTGTAAAAGTCAAATTCATCCGGCGTCCGATTCTTGCTCCTCCATGACGCTCGTTGCGTTCCGATGGCCATAGACGAAGTAGATGACAAGGCCGACGGCCAGCCAAATGCCGAAGCCGATAAATGCGGTCGAAGACAGTTGCAGAATCAAGTAGCCGCAGAACAAGACCGCCAGCACAGGTATGAGCGGCACCAGCGGAACCTTAAAACCCCGGCGAAGGTTCGGCTGCGTTCGGCGAAGCACGATGATTCCGATCGAGACAACGACGAAGGCGAACAGCGTGCCGAGGTTGGTCAGATTGGATAACACCTTGATCGGGAAGATGCCTGCCAGCACGGCGACCATGCCGCCGGTCAGCCATACGTTAAGCGTAGGGGCGCTATGCTTCCCGCTCACCTTCGACAGCTTCCTCGGCAGCAAGCCGTCGCGGCTTATCGCGTAGAACAGCCGGGTCTGTCCGAACATCAGGACGAGAAGCACCGTCGTAATGCCGGCAATCGCTCCGACGGAGATCAAGTAGGAAGCCCAGTCTTGATGAATGTAACGAAGCGCGAAGGCAACCGGGTCTTTGACATCAAGCTGCGTATACGGAACGACTCCGGTCAGGATCAAACAGACGACAATATAGAGCAGCGTGCAGATCGCGAGCGATGCGATGATCCCGATCGGCATGTCGCGCTGCGGGTTCTTCACTTCCTCGGCCGCCGTGGATACCGCATCGAAGCCGATGTAGGCGAAGAACACAGTCGCTGCGCCAGTCGCCACCCCGGAGAAGCCGAACGGCATGAACGGCGTCCAGTTCTCCGGCTTAACGTACCAGGCGCCTACGGCGATGAAGAGCAGAACGACGGCGACTTTGATGACGACCATGATAGCGTTGAACCGCGCCGATCTTTTCGCGCCGCGAGTTAACAGAGATGTCAGGAGCAGGATGATACCAACAGCAGGCAGATCGATGAAGGAGCCCTTGTCAGGGTCATAGGCATTGGATATCGCGGCCGGCAAGTGGATACCCAGTCCGTCCAAGATGCCCTGGAAGTAGCCCGACCATCCGCTCGCGACGGCGGACGCAGCCACCCCGTATTCCAGAAGCAAATCCCAGCCCAGAATCCAGGCGATCAATTCCCCGAAGGTGGTATAGCTGTACGTATATACACTTCCGGCCACCGGAACGGCTGAAGCGAATTCGGCATAGCAGAGAGCAGCGAAGACGCAAGCCAGACCGGACAGAATGAAGGAGAGAATCAGCGCGGGACCGGCATGTTAGGCGGCCGCCAATCCGGTGATGACGAAGATGCCCGTGCCGATGATGGTGCCGACTCCCAGCATCGTTAAGTCGAAGGCCCCCAAATCCTTTTTTAACGAAGCGCCGTTCTTCTCCGATCGAGTGATAAGCGCAGAGATGGATTTTCTACGAAGCAGATTCATGGTGTGATTTCTCGCTTTCCGCGTTCAGTTTGGTATGACTATATTATAAGAAGGAGACGATCGGCTACAGGTAAAATCTAGCCATTAACGCGTTAAAGGATATTCGCGTTGGTCCGGCGATGCAGGCGCAGGGGAGACAGGCCGCGAGTTATGGGTGGATAGGCTGCGAGTTATAAGGAAAGGACCGCCGAAGCGGTCCCAAGCCTGCCGAGAAGGTCTCGACGCTTATCGGATGAGTTCCGGCTCATGCGGCTCCACGCGATAACGGAACCGCGTTCCGTTATCTAGCCCTAAATACTTGCTCGCAGTCGCATTAAAGGAACGCTGTTCCGTTATCCGCGGCATTCACTTCGAGTAAACAACCTGAAACGCGGAAATAACGGAATGCCGTTCAGTTATCTCGCGGAGATCGTTCTTCAGCTTGCCGATAACGGAACCGCGTTCCGTTATCGGCAAGAGAGTCTGGGCGGCGTCTCGACGATCTGGCTGCGCCGAAGCGTTCACTCTCGACTGGGGTTTTGTGGATACAGACCGAGCCGGAATTATCATGCAACCCGGCTGCGACAGCGAACAGCATGCAGTCTCAAGTCCCGCAGAAGGTGCGATAGGGCTGCGCCGACGGCTCGGGCAGCGAGCAGTATTCCTCTTGTTCGGCGGAGTGCGCGAAGGGGTCTCGCAGCACATCCAGCAGCCGGTGCAGGACGCTGTAATCGTCGCGCGCCACCGCCGCTTCCAGCGCTTCCTCCACCCGATGGTTGCGCGGGATTACGGCGGGATTCGTGGTACGCATGAGCTCCCGCGAAGCTTCCTTAGAGGTCTTGTTCCGGTCCAATCTCGCCTGCCACTTCACTTGCCACTCGGCGAATTCCGGCGAGCCGTACATCGCCGTATCCTCGAGGCGATCGACAGTGAAGGCGCGGAACGTATTCGTGTAGTCCGCTCGGTGCTTCTTCATGATCTCCAGCAGGTTGGCGATAAGGGCTTCGTCCTCCTCCTCGATCCCCGTCATCCCGAGCTTCATCCGCATGCCCGCCAGCCAATGATGCTGGAACTGGCCGCCGAATTCGCCAAGCGCATCTTCGGCCAGCTTGACGGCCTGCTCCTCGTCCTCATGCAATAGAGGCAGGAGCGATTCCGCCAGCCGCGCGAGGTTCCAGACGGCAATGTACGGCTGATTGCCGTAAGCATAGCGGCCCTGCGTATCAATGGAGCTAAATACGGTCGCCGGATCGTAGGCATCCATGAAGGCGCACGGCCCGTAGTCGATCGTCTCACCGCTGATCGCCATATTGTCGGTGTTCATAACGCCGTGAATGAAGCCGACCAGCTGCCACTTGGCGATGAGCAGCGCTTGCCGCTGAATGACTTCGCGCAGCAGGATCAGGGCCCGATTGCCTTGCATATTGCCTGCTGTGACATCGTCTGCTGCCGCACCGTCCCCGGCCGCGCCTCCCGATGCGGCACCCGGATAATGCCGCTGCAGGGCATAATCAACCAGCGCCCGCAGATCCTCGGCCGTCCCCCAATTCGCCGCGTACTGGAACGTGCCGACGCGCAAATGGCTCGCCGCCGTGCGGGCGAGAATCGCGCCCGGCAGCTCCGTCTCGCGGAAGATCGTCTCACCGGTCGTCACGACCGCCAAGCTGCGGGTCGTCGGGATGCCCAGCGCATGCATCGCTTCGCTGATGATGTATTCCCGCAGCATCGGCCCCAGCGCCGCACGGCCGTCGCCTCCGCGGGAATAACGCGTGCGGCCCGAGCCCTTGAGCTGAATATCGATCCGCTCTTCTCGCGGCGTGATCTGTTCGCCGAGCAGCAGCGCCCGGCCGTCGCCCAGCATCGTGAAATGCCCGAATTGATGCCCGGCATAAGCTTGCGCGAGCGGCTCGGCTCCCTCGGGAATCCGGTTGCCCGCGAATACTTCCACCGCTTGCTCGCTGCGCAGCGCCTCCGCATTCAGCCCAAGCACCTTCGCCAGCGGCTCATTCAGAATAGCCAGCTTCGGCGAGCGCACGGGACTCGGCTCCATCCTCGTGAACAGAATCTCCGGCAGGCGGGCGTAGCTATTGTCGAAGCGCCAGCCCGTGCTGGCCGTATCAGTTGTCGTCGTCATCGCATCTCCCTCTATCAACGCAAGGCCGAGCCTTGGATGTTTACTACTGTCAGTTTATTATACCCCGCAATTCCAATGCCTAGATACGGCGGATCGTCCTGCCGCCGGCTTGAAGGAATTCCAGAGCTGACCCAGAATTTCATTACCTTAAGAATAAACGGTCTTACTAATGGAGGACGTGAAGTGTTGCGAACCGAAGAGGGGATTTTCCATGGCGCGGGCGGTTACGAGTTATTCTACCGAGCCATCTTGCCGAATACAGCGCCGAAGGCTGCCGTGATCGCGTTGCACGGGCTTGGCGACCATAGCGGCGGCATGGCCAACATGACGCAGCGGCTGGCGGAGCAGGGGTATGCGGTTTATGCCTTCGACCTGCGGGGGCACGGCCGGAATCCGGGAACAAGGGCCTATATTCGAAAATGGGAGGAATATACGGACGATCTCCACTTGTTCCGTCAGAAGGTCGAGCTTGAGCAGCCGAATTCGCCCCTGTATCTGATCGGCCACAGTCTTGGTGGCGCGATCTCCATCGATTATGCCTTGCGGCGATCTGCCGGTCTTGCGGGGCTGGCCGCGATCGCGCCGGCGCTCACCTACGAGATGAAGCTGCCGGAGAAGGTGCTCGTTGCCGTCTTGAGCATCGTCAAACCCGATTTTACGGTGAACTCTAAACCTGATTTTACCGCCCTAACGAAAGACCCCGAGGCTCGGGCACGCCTGGCATCGGACGAACTGCGCCACTATTCGGTGACGCCGGGGCTTGGCCGCGGGCTGGCGAATGCGATCAAGCGCATCGAGAGCAGCGCGCATACGCTGAGCCTTCCGTTCCTGCTGCAATACGGGCTCGCCGACCCCGTAACGCCGCCCGGCAAGCTGAGGCTCTTCTTCGATTCGATCCCGTCCGGCGACAAGCGGCGAATCGAATACCCGGATATGCTCCACCGGCCCTACGACGATCTCGAGCGGGAGCGATTCCTCGCGGATCTAACGGGTTGGCTGGATCGCAAGAACGCAGAGGCGGCGCCGGGCTAAACCGCCCGACGCCGCTTATTGTTAGTCTGCGCTGCTGATCAGCTGTTCTGCGATGAAGAGGATATCCTCTTTAGAATGGATACAGGTTAAGACAATCGGAGGTGCGGTTGTGTGACAGCCATCCTACTCCCGATAATATGACAGCACCCAGGCGACGCCGTTGCGGTCCGTTAAGGTGGCGAGGAGCCCGTTGAACGGAGCTTCATACGCCTCTTTGGTGATCTGGCCGCCCTCCGCCAGTCCGGCATAGACTCGCCGGAATTCCTCTTCCTTCTCGATCCGAAGGAAGACCTTCACATAATCGCCCTTCGCAGTAGGCTGAGCCGCCTGCGTGTCGGCGAAGGTGATCTTCGTGCTCCCCAGCCGCAGCTCCGCGTTCAGCACCTCTTCCCCTTGCTTGCGCAAGACGACGATCTCGCCGCCAAGCACACGCTGGTAGAACTTGAGTTCTTCCTTGTTGTTATCGACCGCCACGAACGGACTAGCTATAATCATGAGTTTGCCCCTCCTTAATTGGCGCTTCCGCCTCTGGTATGCTCGCTGACATTGCGCAACACCTGCTTCAGCAGATCGAGCATGAACGCGTAGTCCTCGTCGCTGATGCCCTTGCTCGCTTTGCTCTTCACCTGATTCAGCCCCTGCTGAACCTTCGGCACCACGTCCCGGCCAGCCTCCGTCAAGTAGAGCAGCTGATAGCGATTGTCCGCCGGATTGGCTTCCCTCCGCACGTACCCCTCGGCCTCCAGCTTGGCGATCGCCTTCGCGGTCGTCGTCTTGTCGATGAGCAGACTCTCGCTCAGCTCCTTCTGCGTGATCCCTTCCCGGCCGGCAATCGCCATTAGGAAAATATACTGTCCGCTCCCGATCCGATAAGGAGCCAGCTCGGCGGCGATCAGTATCTGCATGTGGCGGTAGATCGCCGAGATGTACTTCCCATGGGACTCCGCCGTACCCGCGGACGGTTCGGTCCAACCATCACTCAAGATGACCGCCTCCTTAGATAGGATGTCATTGCAACTAATTGCAGTATATGCCCGAATAGGGTGCTATTGCAACTAATTTTTTTCAAAAAAATGGTTCTGCCGTAGCACCGAAGTGGGCAAGCGCATAGAATGATTCCAGCCCAATACGGAGGTTATCGACATGAGCGAACTAACTGCGCCGCAGCAGCTGTCTCCGGTTTATCATTGCCAATCGGATACGCATCAGTACTTGCAAGCCGTTAAGCAGCATCTTCATCATGTGTGCGCCCAGCACGCGAACAGGCTCGTGAAGGTTGAGACGGTGGACGGCGATGTTTTCGAAGGGCATATCGTTCATATCGACAAGAGCATCCTCTACCTCAGCCTGTCGAATGACGGTGCCGATCGCGCATTCCTGCCGGGCTTCGGCTTCCCTGGCAACTTCATTCTGCCGCTGGTGCTGTACGATCTGCTCGCCATCTCTCTGTTCATCTGATCTTGGAAAATCCGACGACCACAAAGGAGTGAATCACCCGCATGGCATTCATGCCTCCATTCGGCCCGCCAGGAGGGCCGCAGACACCTCCGTTCACACCGCCATTCGGACCGCCCGGAGGGCAGCAGCCCCCTTCATTCGCGCCTCCGTTCGGACCGCAGGGAGGGCTTCAACCCCCTGCAGCGCCGCCGCCTTTGAACGTTCCGCCCAGGCCGCTGACCGCGGCGACGTTCGCTATTGATCCTGGCGCGATCTCCGGCTGCCTGTTCCGCAACACCTACATCTGGCCGAGACGCGGCCCCGGCTTCTGGTTCTTCCCCGTCTTCGTCGGCCGGACGTCCGTCGCCGGCTTCCGCTGGAACGGGCGCTTCTGGATGTTCTCCGGCTTCGACCTGCGAAGCATCGAGTCGTTCACGTGCTTCTAGTAGCGAAGATATGGTTGATTAAGTTGATTGAACCCTGGAGGAGCCCCTCCAGGGTTCTTGGTTGGGCAGCCTATGCGTTAGCCTCAGCCTAACGTCTCGAAACTCGTTATCCTCTCCGCTTAACCGGGACCCAGATCTCGCTCCGATAATTGGGCAAGCTGGTGTCCTTGTCCGCGTTCCACAGAATCTCCGGCCCTTCGACCAGCTCGTAATTCGAGGATGGGAACCACTCCGAATAGATGCGGCCCCACACCTCTTGAAGCGCCTTCGGGAACGGCCCGGCCGCCTCGAACACCGCCCACGTCGAAGCCGCCGCTTCCAGCTGCGCCAGATGCTCGGGACAAGCCTTCGTCGTCGCTGCGCCGATATAATGATCGAGCGCTCCTCGCTCCTCCATGCGGCCGTCATCGAAATTCACAGACGCGCTAATGATTCCCTGGGGCTCGATATCCGACAACTCCTTCATGGTTCGGATCGTATCGGCGTCCAGGCTCTTCCACATCGCTTCAATGTCCGGATTAACGCCGTTGAACACAATGGGCACTCGCCGCGTGATGCCGACGATGCGGAAGGGTTCCTTGTCGATTATGCGTACCTTCATCTCTGCGCCTCCTGTAACGGCTAATTGGAAGGTCATCGGCGAGAATGCCCTCAGCGCATGGCCGCCTGCTCTGGCCTCGGACGGCAAGACGCCGTGCCATGCTTGGAACGCTCGCGCGAAGGAGTCGGCCGAGCCGTAGCCGTATTTGACGGCGACGTCGATCACCCTGGCGGCGCTGCCCTCCAGCTCGAACGCGGCAAGCGTTAAGCGTCTGCGGCGGATGTATTCGGAGAGCGGGATCCCGGCGAGGAACGAGAACATCCGTTGCAAATGGTATTCCGAACAGACCGCCAGCCTGGCCGCTTCCTGCAGATCGATCATCTCCGCCAGATGCTCCTCCACGTACCGGAGCGCATCGTTCATGGCCTTTAGCATATTCATCTGGATGACCTCCTCTCCATCACAGAATAGCAGGAATGCCGCAGAGGCTTCCGACAATTCCTGCCCGATAATGCGGGGTGTGGGGTGGCGGATGTGGGATGTGGGATGTCGAGTGTGAGACGTGCTGCATATGATTTGCTTCCAGCATACAACTCTTGATCCGCTCCTGCACCCATTCCTATTGCGCGGCTCCATCCCTCTGTGGCAAACTATGAATATGATAAGAGCTGCGCGGCAAAGCATGCCCCGCTTCCTGTCCGATCGTCGGGTGGGAGGCGGGGTATTGTGCGTTGCCGGGCGGCGGAGATCAAGAGGAGCGAGATCGGAATGAGTTATGAGACCGAGCATGAGCGATGGTTGGACGTGCATCTGCGGCGCAGAGGCGGAGAACGCCTCGACGCCTTGAAGCGCGGTCATGGGGTTCGGCAATCGGCTGTTCATCGAGCAGGTGTGGCGGCCGATGGTCGGACATTTCCGCGGACTGCATCCGGAGTATGAAGTGAAGGACTGGCGAGGGAGATCCTACTTCGTCGACTTCATGTGGATCGTCGGTACGTCTCGCATTGCCTTCGAGATTATGGACTACGGATCGCATGGCACGGACCGGACCAAGTACCGGATGGATCTGAACCGCGGCCTCTTCCTGCAGACACAAGGCTGCGCGCTATACTACATCTCGCTGGATTTAAATATAATGCATATTGCCGCTAACCTAGGGGAGCGCGCGGGCTGCGGCAGCCTCACTCCCGGCAGATCATCAGCTTGTTGCCGTCCGGGTCCTTCACGACGAACCAGTGATCATGCTCGATCTCCGTCACGAGCTCGGCGCCGAGCTCTCGCATGTACGCCAATGACCCTTGCAGGTCATCGGTCATTAGCATGAAGGCCGGCGTCTCAATGGACGGCGCGCCGCCCGGCTCCTGGCCGCCCCACTTCGGCATCGTGTCCAGTATGATGCCGACTCCTTCCATCGGCAGCGGGCACAAGTGGCCGCCAATGATCTCGCAATCCGCCTCGTTCAGCCCCAGTACCCGGCAATACCAGCTGCGCGACTTCTCGATGTCACGCACCGGGACGAAGATGTTGCCCGCCTTGTTCCGGATTGGGCTGTTGCGCTTCACTGCGGATGCCTCCGGAACCGTCACAATCGGCAGGGAATACCGGGCGAAGCCGCAGCCTTCGCCTTCATAATCATACCGCTCGCATATCACATATTTGCGGTCCCCAGCGTCTACCTGAAGGCCATTGCCCTGTACGTATTGATCGACGGCGCGGCTTGCGGCGTCGAAGTTCCCGTCCTTATTCGCGACGACCACACATTGCTGCGGCGGCAGCGTTGTCTTGAAGTACCACTCGGGAATGCCATCGAAGGAATCCACTTCTACGCAGAGGATGTAAGTGTGCCGGTCTGCATGGCGCTGCGTCGGTGATGCCGGCCAGATCCCATAATGAATGAACGGATTCTTCACGCAATCGAAGTGCTTCGTCGAGGACAGCAGCCCTTCCTTCGCATGCCGATACTTGCCGCCCATATCGTTCAGGCTGATGCAAGGTATGCCAATCAGCTTCATCTCGCCATGCTCCACTACTTGAGGGGTCATCTCTTCCATGAATCTCGCCTCGCTTCTTGGATATTGTCGCTGCAGCCACAAGCTGCGGCTTGCAGCATCCGAGCTCGCTGTACCGATTCGCATCATTCATCTCGGTCGCCCGTCTTTCCTCGTCCCAATTCTTTTTATAATAGCAGGAAGCCTTGACTAGTAAGCTCAAAATAATCTTAATATGTATGGCCGTACTTCCAAGATCATAACCATTCGCACCATCGATATGTTACAGTCTAAAGTATCATGTCTGGAGGCGATACAATGGCGATCATGACGAACGGACCCATTCTAGGAAGGACAGCGCCTACCGGTCCATAAACTGCGTGTTTCCTTCCGAACGAAGGTGCTTCTAGATATGTCCATTAATAAGATTATACCGATGATTTATCATTCCGAGGAACACATCGCTGCCATCCTTCAACTGGAGCGAGAATGCACGCAGCTGGATCCCATTCCTTACAACGCGGGGATCGAGCATCTGGCCAAGAAGAATGGCGACTTCGGGATCCTCTATTACCATGGTGACAAGCTGGCCGGCCTGCTGAGCTGGCATTCATCCGACGGGATCGTCGGGAATGTCAATGCAAGGGTTCATCCGCATTATCGTCGTCAAGGCGTCTTCCGCAGCATGCTGCAGCGGGCTCAAGAGGATATGAAGGCTTTCGGCATCCGAAGCCATAACTATCGGATTCCCAAGGATTCAGAGGCCGGGATTGCCGCCGCGAAGTCTCTCGGAGCCGTCTATGACCACTCGGAGTTCCAGTTGGTGCTTAATTCGGCCTTATTCCAAGGCTTGTCCAATTCCGAATTAAGCCTGTTCCCCGAGCGGCCTGAGGATTTGGAGTTCGAGGTCGCTTGCATGTCACAGGCTTTCGGGGATTCCGAGAGCTGGGTTCGCGAATATTTGGCCGGAACGGCGGATCCGGCCCGCACGACCTATATCGCTTGGAGGAACCACGAGCGCGTCGGCATGATCCGAGTGAATGTCTTGAACCGGCAGAAGGCGATCCTCCATGACTTCTGCATCCTGCCTTCCTGCCAAGGGCAGCGGCTTGGAACCCAAGCACTGGTGAAGACCGTTGAATGCTTACTGCATGAATCGTATACCTATATTCGGCTAAGCGTCGTCACGGACAACGAGCGGGCTCTGAATCTATACCGCAAGATCGGCTTTGAGATCTCTGCCATGAATCTATTCTATATGGGGACATTGTAAGCAAGTCGGTTAGTGCATAAGGCGCTAGCACTGCAGAGAAGCCGAGTCTCTCCTGGAGAGGCTCGGCTTCTGAACTAGCTACAACCGCGCCTTCATGCTCTCGCAGACGCCGTGAACGCCATCGAACTTATACTCGCCTTGGGCGCCGCGCAACGTCCCCCGGTAGTGCCCGAACAGCTGGAAGTAATCGATCGCGAAGAGGCCCAGCTGATGCTTCACCTGCTTGCGCCCCTCGGGCTCGAAGACAACGTCAAGCCGTCCGTCGCGCGAATGGATACGCCATGGCGCGAGCGGATCGTCCGACTCCGGTTCGAACGCGATGTCGGCGAGCGGCTCGCACGCAGTCGGCGTCCAGATGCACGACTCCTCTTCCTCGCCCGGCATCGACGGCCGTTCGGCGAAGTCCGCCCCCGCCAGCCCGCCGCTCGTGCGCAGGGCGAACGTCCCCCACACCCAGCTCGTTCGGTATGGGAGGAACGACTTATGCTCGTCGAGAATGGCCAGGTCCCGTTCAGGGTCGAAAATGATCTCTTCGCCGCCGACGCGCAGAGCGCCGGAGACCGAATAGATCACTTTGTGCGTATACATCCGGCCGCCCGGCAGCCGGGAGCTGACCGACAGCGGCAGCGATGCTCGGCTCGCGTCGAGGGTCAGCTCTCCTTGGAACGCCGGAGCCTTGTCGGTCGCGGCGATATCGAACCGCAGGACATGCCGGGTTCCGTCATTCGCGAAGTCATATGTAATCCGATAGCCGCGCTTCTCGAACGCGCACCGGCTGCCGAACAGCTCGTCCGGCAGCGCCAGCGAGCCGCCCCGTCCGTTCGCGGCGTGCTGATGGAGCGCTCCGCTGCGGCGGTTGTACGCGTAGATCTCCGAGCTGGCTAAGTACTGCGCATCCTGCATAATCAGCGAGGAGTACCAGTCCGGGTGGATAAGCGTGAAGCCGACCCATTCCTTGAGCCGCAGGCCGCGCAAGGCGCGTGCGATGCCGACGAATTCGTCTCTTGGGTTGACGATCGGGCGCGTGGAGAATCGGCCGTAGCGGCGAACGCCATTCTCGACAAGACTTGTTGGGTTATGATTGGCCATAGGAGCCCCCTCTCTCGTGTAAGCGCTAACACAATTGATACAACTAACAATACGGGCGGGAAGCCTCGTGTGTCAAGCGGGCCCTGCACCGCTGGATATCGCATCCAACTCTAGCAATGATATAATCATCCTAATTCTTCTATACATCTGCTCAGCAGAGGGGGCCATCTGATGCAACGAACTAATCAACCGCCGCTCGTCATCAGTCAAGCGGACGCCAGACGGCTGGCGATCACGAGCCAGCATCTCGCCGCTCCGCGATTGGAGGCGAACGAGGCGAATTTGATGAAGGTGCTGCGGTCGCTGCGCTACTTGCAGTTGGACCCGGTCAGCGCGGCGGCGCCAAGCCACGAGCTGGTACTATGGAGCCGGCTTGGGCCCGGAGCCGTGCCGCTCTTGGACGAGCTATTATGGCGCGACCGGAAGCTGTTCGAGTACTGGGTCTACGCCGCAGCGATCGTCCTCACCGAAGACTATCCGATGCACAGGGCATCGATGGAAGCTTACGGGCATCCCCGGATGGCGTCGTGGATGGAGGTCAATCGGCCGCTCCATGAACATATTGTGGAGCTTCTACAGCAGAAGGGCTCGGTGCCGACGGGCGGGTTCGAGGATCGGGCCGTCGTCCCTTGGGAGTCTTCCGGCTGGACGGCCGGGCGCAACGTGGAACGCATGCTGCAGTTCTTGTGGAGGAGAGGCGAAGTGATGGTGGCGGGACGCACCGCGAACCAGCGGCTCTGGTCGTTAACGGATGCGTACTTGCCGTTGGATACCGACCGCACGGCGCTTTCGAGGGATCAGGCGATCAAGGCCGGCGTTGAGCTTTCGGTACGCGCTCTCGGCGTGGCCAGCGAAGCTGACGTGAAGCAGTACTTCTACCGCATGCAATCGAAGCTGCCTATACGCGCGTCGCTCGAGCAGCTGCAGCAGGACAGCAAGTTGATTCAGGTCGAGATGCAGGACGCTCCTTCGCAGCAGCCCTTCTACATTCACATCGAAGCTCTTGAATTAATCGAAGCGATTCAAGCCGGCAACTGGGAGGGACGCACGACGCTGCTGTCGCCATTCGACAACCTGATCAGCGACCGGGATCGCACCGAGCGGCTGTGGGGCTTCTTCTTCCGCAATGAGATGTACGTCCCCAAGGCGAAGCGAGAGTACGGCTACTATCTAATGCCGATCCTGCATGGCGACCAACTGGTCGGGCGGATCGCCCCCCGCGTCGACCGCCGCCGCCAAGTTCTCTTCATTGAAGGGCTCTATCTAGAGCCAACAGTGAAGCCGGATGCCGGTCTGTATCGCGCGGTTACTGCTCAGATCGCCGACCTCGCGGCCTACGCCGGCGCCAATGCGGTCGAGTACGCCGGTCCGATGCCGGACGCTTGGCGCGCCAAGCTGGTTCGGGCATGATCCTGCGGATGCGGCGGGTGCACGAAGTCGGGCGTGATCCTGCCGATTCGGCCGCTGACGAATGAGATCTGGCATCCCCTTCCATACTAAGCTTGTGTACAGGCGGCTATAGAGAGGCGAAGGGGTAATTAACATCATGAGAAGAACGGCGGGTTTAGGATTAACGCTATTGACCGTTGCCGCTCTGGCGTTGGCCGGGTGCGGCAACCAGACGGATAACAATACAGCGGAGAACGGCGGCAAGCTGCGCATCGGCACGGAAGGTACGTACGCACCGTTCACTTATCATGACGAGAACGGCAAGCTGACTGGCTTCGACGTAGAGATCGCCGCGGAAGTCAGCAAGCGTATGGGCCTCCAGCCGGAGTTCGTCGAGACGGCATGGGACGGGATGATCGCGGGCTTGGATGCCGGGCGGTTCGATACGATTTTCAACGAGGTATCAGTGACGGATGAACGCAAGGAGAAGTATGACTTCTCCGACCCGTACATCGTGTCCAAAGCGGTATTGATCGTGAAGGAGAACAATACCGACATCACGAAGCTGGCCGATCTCAAGGGCAAGAAGTCCGCGCAATCGCTGACCAGCAATCTGGGGCAGATCGCGAAGGCGAATGGGGCCGAGATCGTCGGGGTGGAAGGCTTCAACCAGTCGATCGAGCTGCTCCTCTCCGGCCGCGTGGATGCAACCGTTAACGACAGTTTATCTTACTTCGATTACAAGAAGCAGCAACCCGACGCGCCGATCAAAATGGTGGATGAGGCGTCAGACGCTTCGCAAAGCGCAGCCCTCTTCAAGAAAGGCAACGACGAGCTGGTGCAGGCCGTGAACCAAGCGCTGGCCGATATGAAGCAAGACGGCACTTACCTGAAGATCTCTCAGAAATATTTTGGAGCCGACGTATCCCAATAAGATCTTGCAGCGAAGGAAGTAACCCTTATGAGCGATCGTCAGATCCAAATCGTGCTCGATTCCCTCTGGCCCCTGCTGAGAGCAGGGGTCCTCTACACCATTCCGTTGACCTTGATCTCCTTCGTCCTGGGATTAATTCTGGCGATCATCGCTGCGGTGATCCGGCTGTACGCTTGGAAGCCGCTGCAGGCGGTCGCCCAGTTCTACGTATGGATCATTCGGGGAACGCCGCTGCTCGTGCAATTATTCATTGTTTTCTACGGGCTGCCTAGCATTGGAGTCACGCTCGACCCGCTCCCTTCCGCGATCATCGGGTTCTCGCTCAGCGTGGGCGCCTATGGCTCCGAGATCGTGCGCGCATCCATCCAGTCCATTCCGAAGGGGCAGTGGGAAGCCGCCTACTCCATCGGGATGACGAGATTGCAGGCGCTTAGAAGAATCATTCTGCCGCAGGCGGCGCGAGTCTCCGTCCCTCCGCTCGGCAATTCGTTCATCAGCCTGGTGAAGGATACTTCTCTGGCGGCATCCATCCTCTACTTGGAGATGTTCCGCAAAGGGCAGGAGATCGTCGCCCGAACGTACGAGCCTCTGCTGATCTATTGCGAGGTCGCGGTCATCTATTTGGCATTCAGCACCGTGCTGTCGGCGTTGCAGCATATGGCGGAGAGACGTTTGGGCCGTTCGTCGGCCGCCTAAGGGCTACGGACTAAGGGGGGCGTCAATCTTGATTCAAGTTCGCGGTCTGCATAAGGCGTTCGGAGAGCAGCAGGTGCTGGGCGGGATCGGCCTGGAGCTGCCCAAAGGCAAGGTGCTGGTCATTATCGGCCCGTCGGGCTCCGGCAAGACGACGCTGCTTCGCTGCCTGAATCTATTGGAGATTCCGGATCAGGGTTCGCTGCGGATCGGCGGCGTGTCGCTGCAATTCCAATCGGGCGCCAGGCCGTCTGCGCGAGAGGTGCTGAGCCTGCGGAAGCAGACGGGGATGGTGTTCCAATCGTTCAATCTGTTCCCGCATATGACCGCGCTCGGCAATGTCGTCGAGGCACAGGTCACGGTGCAGAAGAAGAGCAAGGCTGAAGCGCGGCGGCGCGCGCTCGAGCTGCTGGAGAAGGTTGGCTTGGCGGACAAGGCCCGCTCCTATCCGCACAATCTCTCCGGCGGCCAACAGCAGCGGGTGGCGATCGCCCGCGCGATGGCGCTCGACCCGGAGGTGCTGCTGTTCGACGAGCCGACGTCCGCGCTCGATCCGGAGCTGGTCGGCGAAGTGCTGAAGGTCATCAAGCAGCTCGCGTCCGAAGGCATGACGATGGTCATCGTCACGCACCTGATGAAGTTCGCCGCCGAAGTGGCGGATCAGGTCGTTCTGATGGACAAGGGCGTTATCGTGGAGGAAGGAACGCCGGAGGAAGTATTCCAGCATCCCAAGAGCGAGCGCGCGGTGCAGTTCCTGAACATGCTGGCGGATTAGGCGGCTGGCAACCGCGAGCCGGCTGTGCGGGGTATTGCGGTATGCCGGGGAGGCTGGCAGGCTGATGTCGTCTGCAGTTGCCCCTCACAATAGGGAACGGGAAGTGGGCTGAAGCAGCAAGACTTCCTCCGGCCTGTTCAACACTCCTCTTAGATGGCCGGTGATCTCCTTGCGCTTCGGCGATTGGGCGACTTCGCTCGAGAACCGTTCGTAGGCAGACCTGTCCGCGAAGCGCATGAACCAGACGAACACATCCTCGCCGCGCACCGGCAGTGGGGGGAAGCTGTTCTCGCTATGCTCCTTGGCATAGTCCCCCAATACCTTGGCACCGCAGGAGAGGAGCTCGGGCAACAGCACCTTTTCGAAAAAAAACGCTTGTCTCGTCCGTGCCCACGTGCTCATCCAGATACCAGACGGTCGCCGCGCGGGCTGGGCCGTGAACAAGGCACTTATTGTGCCTTG
>NZ_JACJVN010000044.1 GCF_014212015.1 Cohnella lubricantis
TCGTTCGAACATCCTTCCGCATCGACCAAACACTAAGGTTAGAAGATGTTTCGTCATCCACCGAATTGACCCAGCGGCGTTAGCCGCGGTTAACTTCGGTGTTTGCGCTATCGTTTCGTATCCAGTTGTCAAGGTGCAAGATCATTCATGGTGGAGCCAAGCGGGATCGAACCGCTGACCCCCTGCTTGCAAGGCAGGTGCTCTCCCAGCTGAGCTATGGCCCCATGCGATAAATATGAAGTTAGTGGTGGGCCTTAGTGGACTCGAACCACCGACCTCACCCTTATCAGGGGTGCGCTCTAACCAGCTGAGCTAAAGGCCCGAACAGTATCCCCGCAAAACAGCGCGAACCTCCGAAGAGAATCTCGATTGCCTTGCGTGAACCCCATGATTGTGCCAGACCAGCTGGCTATTGGCTGCATTCCCGAAGGAATTGCGGCCGGCTTGGCGACGTCCTACTCTCCCAGGACCCTTCGGTCCAAGTACCATCGGCGCTAGAGGGCTTAACGGTCGTGTTCGAGATGGGTACGCGTGGAACCCCTCCGCCATCATCACCAAACCGGTTATTCATTTGAAGACTTGCGCCTTCAAAACTGAACTCGA
>NZ_JACJVN010000045.1 GCF_014212015.1 Cohnella lubricantis
CCTTCTTAGGCTCCTGGCGCCTAGGCATCCTCCGTGCGCCCTTATTAGCTTAACCTAATGCTCCGGATTATCGTCCTCACTCCAATTCTCACGCAGAACCTCTTCGGTTAGTTACCGATTCGACCCTATTCGAAAATTCCGTTCGAGACGACAATCCTCCGCAATGATCAACACATAAGGTTAGAAGATGTTTCGTAAATTGCGCTATCGTTTCGTATCCAGTTGTCAAGGTGCAACCCCTTGCCGCTTCAGCGGAAGGAATCTTATATTAACACTTCCGATTCTCGCTTGCCACCATCAAATAATGGAAGAAGAACCTATCGTGCTGAGGGATTGTTCCCTCAAAACTGATCATGAGCGAATGCTGTCGGTTGAGGCTTAAGCCTCATCATTATTGCCCCTAAGGGCTCCTTAGAAAGGAGGTGATCCAGCCGCACCTTCCGATACGGCTACCTTGTTACGACTTCACCCCAATCATCTACCCCACCTTCGACGGCTGGCTCCCAATCCGGGGTCCCCGGAAAGTATTCGGAATCCGCTTCGCAGCTTCATCTTCACTTTCCGGGGCGGCTCAGGTTACCCCACCGGCTTCGGGTGTTGTAAACTCTCGTGGTGTGACGGGCGGTGTGTACAAGACCCGGGAACGTATTCACCGCGGCATGCTGATCCGCGATTACTAGCAATTCCGACTTCATGCAGGCGAGTTGCAGCCTGCAATCCGAACTGAGACCGGCTTTGGTAGGATTAGCTCCGGATCGCT
>NZ_JACJVN010000046.1 GCF_014212015.1 Cohnella lubricantis
TCGTTCGAACATCCTTCCGCGTTAGCCAACACATCATAAGGTTAGAAGATGTTTTAATTTGCGCTATCGTTTCGTATCCAGTTGTCAAGGTGCAAGATCATTCATGGTGGAGCCAAGCGGGATCGAACCGCTGACCCCCTGCTTGCAAGGCAGGTGCTCTCCCAGCTGAGCTATGGCCCCATGCGATAAATATGAAGTTAGTGGTGGGCCTTAGTGGACTCGAACCACCGACCTCACCCTTATCAGGGGTGCGCTCTAACCAGCTGAGCTAAAGGCCCGAACAGTATCCCCGCAAAGCGGCGCGAACCTCCGAAGAGAATCTCGATTGCCTTGCGTGAACCCCATGATTGTGCCAGACCAGCTGGCTATTGGCTGCATTCCCGAAGGAATTGCGGCCGGCTTGGCGACGTCCTACTCTCCCAGGACCCTTCGGTCCAAGTACCATCGGCGCTAGAGGGCTTAACGGTCGTGTTCGAGATGGGTACGCGTGGAACCCCTCCGCCATCATCACCAAACCGGTTATTCATTTGAAGACTTGCGCCTTCAAAACTGAACTCGAGCGTAACCTCGGACTATTTCGTATTGCCCCTAAGGGCTCCTTAGAAAGGAGGTGATCCAGCCGCACCTTCCGATACGGCTACCTTGTTACGACTTCACCCCAATCATCTACCCCACCTTCGACGGCTGGCTCCTTGCGGTTACCCCACCGGCTTCGGGTGTTGTAAACTCTCG
>NZ_JACJVN010000047.1 GCF_014212015.1 Cohnella lubricantis
GGTGACAAACCGGAGGAAGGTGGGGATGACGTCAAATCATCATGCCCCTTATGACCTGGGCTACACACGTACTACAATGGCCGGTACAACGGGCTGCGAAGGAGCGATCCGGAGCTAATCCTACCAAAGCCGGTCTCAGTTCGGATTGCAGGCTGCAACTCGCCTGCATGAAGTCGGAATTGCTAGTAATCGCGGATCAGCATGCCGCGGTGAATACGTTCCCGGGTCTTGTACACACCGCCCGTCACACCACGAGAGTTTACAACACCCGAAGCCGGTGGGGTAACCGCAAGGAGCCAGCCGTCGAAGGTGGGGTAGATGATTGGGGTGAAGTCGTAACAAGGTAGCCGTATCGGAAGGTGCGGCTGGATCACCTCCTTAATCGACGACATCAGCTGCTCCATAAGTTCCCACACGAATTGCTTGATTCATTGAAGAAGACGAAAGAAGCAGCCCGAAATTGGGTCTGTAGCTCAGTTGGTTAGAGCGCACCCCTGATAAGGGTGAGGTCGGCAGTTCGAATCTGCCCAGACCCACCAATTTTGTGTGGGAAACGCCTGTAGAAATACGGGGCCATAGCTCAGCTGGGAGAGCGCCTGCCTTGCACGCAGGAGGTCA
>NZ_JACJVN010000048.1 GCF_014212015.1 Cohnella lubricantis
ATTAATTTATTGAGGGAGGCTATACATGGAGTGTCGATCCGAGTTTCACAATTCTTTATGATTTCACTGGAAGTATTACAGTACAAAACGCTTCAACTTTACAAGTGATAGATTCGGAAATAGTGAGTTGCTCTGGCGCACTCGGGTCTTCTTGCGGCGGCGAAGTTTATTTTTCCCTAGACAAAAACGTAACATATATTGCAACACTTACAGGTATTGCACAAGACATCGATGGTAGAAAATGGGTTGTGGCAGGTGGCGGATGTTCCGTTAGTTATTTGTGGAGATAGTTATTTATGGATGGTTTAATGAACGATTTTTATTTAGTAAACCATTGCCCGGTATCATTCAACTTTTTACTGTTCATTAATCGATTCTATAAGTATGAACCCATAGATGAATTAAAAACTGTTAGCTTAGATGCAAAATTCGCTCAAGGACTGCTGGTAACAGATGTATTTGTATCTCGACTTTCAACTGTGTGGGAAAAGTATATCGAGTTGTATGAAAGTATTAAGGAAAATAACAGCATGCAGTACAATATTATAGAATCAAATTATCAAAGCATCTTGAATAATACCAGTGTGTTATTTAGGCATGATGAGAGCGGAACAAGAACATTGAATCAAGCGTGGAGCATATTTATCAGTTGGTTCTGGTATCCTCATTGCGGTATTTTCAGCCAGCTAAACAATATTTCAAATGAAATTATTACAGAGGTTAAACTTAATCGTCCACTTAGCAAAAACATATCCCTTCAAACGGTATTCGATGATATTCCGTATCATTTGCCTCACAAAGGCGAGAACTTTGTGATAATTCCAATTAGCCAGTTAGTTAGTAAAAACAAAACGGAACTTGTAAATGATAAGCTCAATACAATCCTTACGTTATGACCGCTAACAGAGTCATAAGCAAGAAGACAACGGAAACCCGAGAGCCTAAGCCCTCGGGCTACTTCTTTTTCCGATCTGCGCGCAGGGTATCGACGCCAGATGTCTTGATTCCCACGTAAACGTCAATAACCCCAGGTCTATCATTGTACTGGGTCACGAAATGATACTTCAATATAATATCGAATGCGAGCTTGAGCCCTCAGATTATTAATGTAACTGACAGAATACTCGTAAGACCTATTATTTTTCTCTTTAGTTTCAATTCTAAACTCTCCCATTTGATATTTAGATATATCTCTATCGCGCCCTTTTCCACCATTTTCACAGGCTCATCCAATACCCAGCGCCACGCACAAATCCCCGGCCTCCTGCACCTCATACCCTTCGTTATGGAAGTAATCTTTCAAAATCTCTCTAAGTATCGGTTCGTCTTCAACAATCAGAATGGTGTTGCCCTGCATCGCCACGCTCCGTATCTATCCTGGCTTCAGGCCCGTATTTTGTCTCCATCATACGGCGATTTCGGCGTTTAGGCAATGATCCGGAGCGCAGCCGGAGACATGCGAGGGCGGCTGCGGACGTCATCGCGCATCCTCAGCCGCCCTCGCGACGGACATTGTCGCTTTTTGTCTAAGATAATATGAAATTACCCCGAATGATCATCGTGCATTACCCAAAAAAATCGTGCAAAATTACCCATCATGATCGCTAGGGTAAAACGTATGATTTGAAAGATTCCGATACCCTTCGTAGTGACGACGCGAAGGGCGGAGACGGGAGATGCTGAAGATGAGTCAAGTCGAGACGATAAAAGATTTACAGGCGAAAGGGCTGGGGCCAGTAGCGATCGCCGAACGCCTGAATATCACACGAAAGACGGTTAGTAAATACATGGCGGAAGATGGATTCCAAGAGAAGCCCAAAGCTCCGAACGCAGAGTTGCCCTCAAAACTGGATCCATTCAAGCCGCTGATCCAGCAATGGCTGGAAGAAGATCGAAAGAACCGGTATAAGCAGCGCCATACCGCGATGCGTATTCATAAGCGGCTAACTGCAGAATGTGCAGGTTATGACGCTTCATATCCGCTCGTACAGCGCTATGTGAAAAGCCTTCGGGAGCACCGCTACCAGGAAGGTACGCTCGAGCTGGACTGGCGGCCAGGCGAAGCACAGGTGGACTTCGGTGAAGCCGACTTCTACGACGCCAGCGGCGAGAAACGGATGTACAAGTTCCTCTGCGTCAGCTTCTCATATAGCAATGCCGGATACGTGCAGCTCTTCGGAGGAGAGACGGCGGAATGCGTTGCGCATGGTCTCCAAGACTTGTTCCACCGCATTTCCTTTACCTGCCCAAATCGTCCTTTGCCGCCTGCCGCTACACGCGTGTGAAGACCGACGGCTACGGTAAGTTTCTGATTGACGGCAAGCACTTCTACTCATCCTCCCCGGAGTGGGCTGGCCGGGAACTGGTTGTCCGGATCGGTGCTCACACGGTCGAGCCGCTGGCGCCTAGTGGCGACCCGATTAGCACGCACATTCGCATGTTCGGCAAGCAGCGTACCGACAACGTCGATGTGCGAACGACGCTTAGCCGACTGCTGCAGAGTCCGGGAGCCTGGCGGAACAGCCTCATTCGGAAAGCTCTTCCTGACCGCCTGCGTGATGAAATGGATCTGCTCGACCGCGCTGGGCTGAAAGAAGCCCTAAGCACGATGAACGATTTGTCCGGACGTTACGACTTCGACACGGCCATTGGGGCCATGGAGCAAGCGGCGGAACTCGGAAGACTGACGAGTGCGAACAGTGTGGTGCTGGCAGCCAGGCTGGCTACATTCGAGCCTGAAGAGAGCAGCAGCGTGAATCTCGACATCTACGACAAGTTGCTCGAGTCTGTGGGAGGTGTTGTCCAATGAGCCTGACCCGCGAACGCGAGACGCTCCGGAGTGAAATCTCCGCATTCTGCAAGAAGCTCGTGCTCAGCCAGCGCGCGGTGACGCTATGCGAGACAGAAGCAACGCCCAAGCAAGAGGAGTTTCTGCACCGCGTGCTCGCCGAAGAGATGGAGAGCCGGGAACGCAGCCGCCGGAGCCGGCTCATGAGCCGTGCGGGGTTTCCGGTATACAAAACGCTAGACGGCTACGACCGGCATGGCGTGAAGCTGCCGTTGTCGCTGCAATGGAGCGATTTGACGGAGGGCACTTTCATTCAAGGCCGCCGCAATCTCGTGCTTTACGGTCCGGTCGGCACCGGCAAGACTCACCTCGCGATTGCGACGAGGCTTCGAGCTTGCGAGCTTGGCATGACCGTGAAGTTCTACACCGTGGCAGAGCTCGTTATGCGTCTGGCCGAAGCTAAAAGAGCCGGCACACTCGAGAGGCTCATGACCGAGATCCAGCGGACCCAGCTTCTCATTCTGGACGAGTGGGGATACATACCTGTCGACAAGGAAGGCTCGCAGTTGCTGTTTCGTGTCATTGCCGACAGTTACGAGAGCCGCAGCCTCGTTATTACCACTAATCTCGAGTTTTCCAAATGGGGCTCCGTCTTCACCGACGACCAGATGGCCGCTGCCATGATTGACCGGCTGGCGCACTACGGCCATCTGCTCGTATTTGAAGGCGAGAGCTACCGAATGAAACATGCTCTGATGAAAGAGCGTTAGGAGGCGACTGCAATGAACCGACAAATTGAGGCCATGGACTTGGCTGAAATGGAAGCTGCCATTGAGCGTTTACGAGAAGAAATCCGAAAGCTACAAGAGGAACGCTATGCACTTGAACAAGAAAATCTAGAACTGTACCGCAAGCTCACAACACCTGATTTCTGACGCCGAAAGAAAAATACCCATGAGAATGATGGGTAAAAATGCACGATTTTTTTGGGTAATTTCACTTGACGAAATACATTTGGATGCTGGTCGGTACATTAGATAGGAAATTAAAGCAAAAAATCCTTTGCACTCGGTGCTGTAACCCTGTCCCCATCCGTCGAGTTCATATTCAACATCCATTGGCGCTACCTGGTATACACATCCTTTGGCGTTAACATGTGCAGCAGCGGTTTACCTGCTTGATACCGTCTTATATTTTCGCAAATGATATCCAATGATCGAGCAACCACATCCGACATCTTCGGCGTACTATGAGGTGTAATCAGCAAATTGGGCGCATCCCAAAGCCGGGAGTCTGACGACAATGGTTCTTGGTCAAAGGTGTCCAATTCGGCGCCGCCGATCCTTTTCTCATATAGAGCTGAAATTAAAGCATTTTCGTCGACAATAGGACCGCGCGCCAAATTGATCAAGAAGGCGGTCGGCTTCATTAAACGAAATTCTCTTTCCCCGATCAAATGATGCGTATCGTCGGTCAATCGGACAGACAACACGACCACATCGCTTTCCCGCAGCAGATCATCTATTGTATCTCCGCGCTCCGCGCAATATAACGTGTCTACACCAGGAGGCAATTCGGTTACACTGTGGCGATATCCCACAACACGCATCCCAAAAATATCTAAAGCAAATCCGAAATATGTAGCGTGAACCTCTAACCGTTGCCAGTTCTTCAACGTCCACAATTCGGCAATCGGTCTATGTTCTTGTCAGCAATCGGTAATCGGCCCATGTTCTTGACATCGCCAAATGACAAGAACTTGAGCCGATAAAATAAAAAGCCCGCGCCAGACGCGGACTTCATTCGGCCTATGTTCTTGTCACCCGACAAAGATTTTTATTCGCTCTATTCGACTCTGATATTGCGTAACATATTTGCTTATCCACTGGAAGCTTCTTCTTTATACTGTGTTATTAACGGAAAACAAGCCCCCTTCGCTGCTGTTGCGAAGAGGGCTTGCCGTTCATCGGATGAGACGATGAATTGGCACGATTACACTTGAATGATCCGCCACTTCTGATTGTCGCCGCCCCACCAGTCGTATATCTGAACGTTGTCGCCGTTCGCGGAGCCTGATACATCCAATGCCCTGCCGCTGGCGCGATTCACGATCCGGTATTGATCGCCGTTGCCGGTGTAGACGATGCTCCATTGTTGATTGTCGCCGCCCCAGTAATCATATTGCAGTACGTTGGCGTTATTACCTGTGCCTCCGGCATCCAGCGCCTTGCCGCTGTTCACGTTCACGATGCGGAAGTAGTTGCCCACAGCCTCGATCCTCCACTTCTGGTTGTTGCCGCCCCAGTAACTCCACACGTCCACGTTGGCGTTATTGCTCGTAGATTGCTGGTAGACGTCCAATGCCAGATCATTATCGACGCTGACGATGCGGTATTGGACGCTGCTGCTGCCGGTCACCGTACCCGTCCCTGTGTCGATGTCGAGACTTGGATAATAGTTCATTGAGAGCGATGTATTCGTTGGGAATGTTAGCGGCAGCCACACGTAACGCGAATTGTTCACGCTGTCCCCCCACGCTCCGGCCCAACGGTCGCCCATGTACAAGTAAGACGTCGTCGAACTGCCGACGACCGGAATGACGAATGCGGACTGCGAGCCGTAAGTCGTGGAATCGCCGAGGTTAGACAGTCCCGACCAAGTCCCTTCGATGCTGGACGCCGTCGCGTACTTCGCCTGGTTCGGACTCCAGCCCGTCGCCGCGGACGTAATGGCGAAGTAGGTGGAGCCGCGCTTGAAGACGGCCGGAGCCTCACGGTATGCGCCTTCCCACAGGGTAGTCACCAGTTCCTCCGCATTGAGGAAGTCCGGAGTTAGACGGAATACGTTCATGTCGGAGTTGGTACCGCTCCCCTTGGTGGATGAGAACAGATAGGCCGTTCCGTTGTCGTTGAACACCGTCATGTCCCGCGACTCGTATCCGAGCGGCCGGAAGCTGCCAAGATACGTATACGGTCCCTCAATATTCGAGGCGGTAGCGACGGCAACGCGCCCTTCCGTGTAGTCCGAGCCGTTCTCCTTATGCATCCACATGACGTATTTGCCCGTTGAGCTGTTGTACAGCAGCTTCGGACGCTCGATATTGGCGGTGGCGAGTTCGCCGCCCATGCTCTTGCTCAGCAAGTTCGCGCGGAATTGCCAGTTCTTCAAATCCGTCGAACGATAGAGGGAGACGAGATTCGTACCGTCCCGATTCTCGCCTAACCAGTAGTAGTAGCTGCCGACCTTGATCATGCCTCCGCCATGTGCGTGAACGATGTGGCCGTCCGTGTCCGTGAATTGGATGCCGTTCGTGACGCTGACGCTTGCCGCATGAGCTAAATTTGGATAAGAGACAGTGGAGCAGGTGAAGCCGAAGAGCAGAAGCGCGGCCATCAGGAACGTGAATACGTTGCGACGCGGCCGAAGAACGATTCGATTCATAATGTCCCTCCTGATTCATGGAATTTTGAAATCAAGTAAGCGCGTGCATCATTCTGAGGGCTCGATATTCTATTGAGAAGCGGGCCCGATCCATCTCACGCCTCCTTTCTTGAGTCCCAATTTACAGGAATTGTCGTCAAAACTTAAAGTTCACAATGAACAGATTACTGAACATTTCTGTGATTTATTACTGAAAGATGCTGACATTTCTGAACCATCTTGACCGATAGGCAATACTGTATAGCATTGAATGACAAACAAGCCGCGATAGACGCGGCTCTTCATGAGATAAAATTCTTTGACAGATTAAACGTCATGGGAGCCGCGCTGAATCAGCCGGCCCTCGTGGAACACGGCGATGTCATGGCAGGTATTCTCCGCTCCATTTGGACAATCCTTCCAATTCGGCAGACAGCCTGTTCTTGACATCGCCATCGCCGAGAACTTGCTCCTACAAAATAAAATACCGCGCTAGGCGCGGAAATGATTAAAACGTATTAAATACATTCTCACATTCTTCTACGGTCGGTTGATAAAAACAGTGCTTCTTCCATCGTCCTACGAGCGGCTGATCGTACCAATTCTGCGGGCATGGTCCAGGATTATCGTACGTTCCTGGACGGAAGTACCATAGGGAGAATTCGGCCGGCCAATTCCTCTCCCCATTCACAGCCCGCTGCGCCAGCCGGCGTTCCCGATCCCTCGCGCTCTGATAGAACATGCCATGCTGCAGCGCTTCGAATGCATGCGGCTGGTTAATCATCTGCGGAATGGTCCGGAGTCCTTTAAAGTCGGAGCAATTCGCTCTTATTCGGTTAATGCCGACATTGCCAACAAGGAGCATCCCCATCTCGCCTTCAGCTTCAGCTTCAGCTCGAAGTAACCTGGCCAACATATCGATATCCTGTTTCCTGGCTTTCACGACTGCCATCGGCTCACCTCTTCGGATTTCTAGACCCATCATATTGCGAGAGAAGCCGATGTGTGACTCTGGCCTATGCCAAACATATTCCTCCTTCCCGCACTCTTGTCATCACCAACCAAAAATGTTGATTTGTGTATCGCGTCGCGTTGTGGTATCATAATTAGATCAGAAATAGAGACCCTAAATTCACATAATGAACGGTTTCTCATTAGGAGGATAATTTAACAAATGCAGACAGGAACAGTAAAATGGTTTAACGCGGACAAAGGCTTTGGTTTTATCGAAGTTGAAGGCGGCAGTGACGTATTCGTACACTTCTCCGCAATTCAAGGCGATGGATTCAAGACGCTCGACGAAGGCCAGCGCGTTCAGTTTAACGTGACTCAAGGCAATCGCGGGCCTCAAGCTGAGAATGTAGTCAAGCTGTAATCCATGTTAATGAAGCTGCCCCTAACCCTGTGTTAAGGGCAGCTTTTAAATTAAAGGAGGGGATTCATGTTGGCTTATCGTGGTAAACCGGTAGAAGATCTCCCACATGAAGAGACGGTAATCTGGAGCTGCACGCTTAAGGATTGCAAAGGATGGATCCGTGATGATTTCTCATTTGAGAGTGTGCCTGTGTGCTCGATTTGCCAGTCGCCAATGGTGAGAAGCGTGAAGATGCTTCCGACCATTATCAATACGAACAAAAGACGGAGTTGAA
Source organism: Cohnella lubricantis (assembly GCF_014212015.1). GTDB lineage: Bacteria > Bacillota > Bacilli > Paenibacillales > Paenibacillaceae > Cohnella > Cohnella lubricantis. Next base: position 7,858 of record NZ_JACJVN010000048.1, read on the forward strand.
TACTTCGTTATACAGTTAAGCTGTTTAGCCATAAAGACAAGGCATCCTCTCTTCTTCAGAAGCGGATGCCTTGTTCGTTATTCCCAAGCGCGACCTCGCGCAGCTCTCTTCTAGTCCGTCTCGGTTGCACATAAACTTAATTTGGCTTCGAAAATCGTTCCTTGTTCATCGGTCCCGCTTCCCCGGAACCAGATGCTGCCGTCTACGACATTCGTTCGTTCGACGACAATCCGCTCAAACATGTGCACTTCGCGATGATACAATTATAGTCGGATTCGGCGGAGCCGATTCGGTAAGTGCGGCTATAATAATGTTCTGAGTGCTTGATGGCTCAAGCTTCTTCTTCATCCGATGATTCATTATTCATCGTCCATCCCTTTGCCGGCCAGAATGTGCGGGATATACTTCTCGATTCTTGACTCGCGAGTCTTGGATTGCTTGGCTTGCGATATATAGAAGATATACGCACGCTGCCTTCCCGGCGTTAAGGCTTCAAAGGCTGACCTCAACTCCGGGATCTCGGCGAATTTATTATCCAATTCTTCAGGAATGGCGTAATCGGAATGCTTCTTCATCTCGACTTGCAGGCCGGCTTTCTCGACTTCAATCGCTTCGTCGATATAAGACTTGATGATCAGCTGCATCTCATCGATCTCTTCGGCGTTGGCGAATCGAATCTGGCGGGCTGCTTGCACATTCTCCGTCTGCTGAATGAGGATGCCGTGAGGATCCTTTAACAACGCGCCCTTGTGGAACAGAAGCGCGCAATATTCCTTAAATCCATGGATTAAGACGACGTTCTTCCCCTCGTACGTGTAACAAGGATGCATCCACTTGAAGTCCTCGACCAGCTCGCAGTCCAGAACGATCTCCCGCAGCTTCGCGAATTCTTCCTTCCATTTGTCCGCCTTGCGGAAGAACGGATCAATCTTCGGATTCCTGATCCCTCTTGTCATATCGATTCACCTCTATGCTTCAAGCGATTATAGTTCCAACACTTTGGCCAATTCGCCGCACCATTTGCCCCAGCCATACTTAGCGCCGTTGAGCGCTTGCTCGCTCGAGAGTCCGGATTGCTCGAGATGAAGGTTGACCTTGCCGTCTCCCAGGTCCTGCAGCGTCCAGGTAACCGTGTGCGTCTCCCCGCTTGACCACGTATAGGACAACCGATGAGGCTCCTCCACGATCAACACTTCGCCTTCAATGATGCCGTTCCAATATTCATTAGGCTCCGTACGGAATTGGAACCGATGACCGACGATAGGTTGAAAATCATTCTCCATCGGCTTCCCGGTATGAATGTTCGCCACCCACTTCGCCAGCTTGCTGGAATCGGTCAAAGCGGACCACAGCTTCTCGATCGACGTCTTGTACTGATAATCCAAGGTTAACGTTAAACTCATTCTTCTTCCTCCTCTAATAGTTGGTTCAAACGCAGCAGATTCTTCTGCCAGAACTTGCGGTAGTACGCCGCCCAGTCTTCAATCTCTCGGAGCGGAGAGGCATGAAGCCGATATCGCGTCTCTCGGCCGACCTTGCGGTCCGTCACCAATCCTGCCTCTCTCAGAATGGCTAGATGCTTGGATACCGCGGTTCGGCCCATCGGGAACTGCGCCGTCAATTCGTGAAGCGGTACTTCATCGGCCTCCGATAACAATTGAATGAGCCGGCGTCTGGTCGGGTCTGCAATCGCGTCAAATACATCCCGCAACGGATTGTTCTCGCTCACAACACCCTCTCCTATTGTTCTGTCAACTCCCGAACTAGCCACCATTTGGTGTCGCTTTTATTATAAGACACCGTTTGGTGTCTTGTCAATCGCCTGTGGATAGAAGGCAGCTGACAATCGACAATCGACAGAATCCATATTAGCCGCTATACTGGTAATCAAATCATTCTGTAATCCAGATCATTATATTTTGCAGATAAGGTGTTGATATGGATGAAGCACGAAGCACCCCGCGCCCCCTTCAATGGCAAGCCTCCACTCGTCATAGACGATCATCAGCAGCGTCTGCTTCAGAGCGCTCTTCGCATCACGATCATGCATGCGCTTGGAGATGAGCCGAAGACAGCCAAGCAAGTAGCGGATCAGCTCCACAAGACTCCCGGCAATATTCATTACCATATTCAGAAGCTGTACGACGGCGGTCTGCTTGAGATGGTCGACACGCGGATGAACGGGGGCATCGTCGAGAAATATTACAGAGCCAGAGGCACACGGTTCCACTACCCCGGCCCGAAGGAGGACAGCCACCGGGAAGCGGACACCGTCATGGACTGGCTTAGCAGGCTTAGCTTGTCGCCGGATGACGTTCAAGCCTTCACGCAGGATGTGATTCGTCTGCTCGAGAAGTGGGAGCAGCGCACCGGAGACGGAGACGAATATGCCGTTAACATCCGCGTCGGACGAATTGGAGGAGCCTGAGCATGGACACGCAGACAGCAGCCGTTACCGATGAAGCTCTACATACATCTCCGGGATTGAGCAACTTCCTAAAGCCGCTCAGGCAGTCGAGAGAATTCACCCTCCTGTGGCTCGGACAGTGGGTTGCGATACTAGGCAGTACCGTCACGACGGTCATACTGCCGCTTCTCATCTATTCCATAACGGGTTCTACTACCGTTATGGGACTTGCGATGACCATCTATATGCTGCCGAATGTGCTCGTCCTTCCGTTCTCCGGTTGGCTGGTCGATCGGGTTAGCCGGATACGTCTCCTCCTCATTACGAATGGAACCCGATTTGTCCTAATGTCGGCAGCATGCGTGACAACACTGACAGGGAATATGAATCTTCCGCTTCTATTCGCGGGACTTGCCTTATACGGATTGATGGACGGCATCTTTAATCCTGCCTATTCGGCTCTTCGGGCCCAGGTGCTCACTCCGGATATTCGCAATGCCGGCAACGCCTTGTCCCAGATCTGCGTTCAGGCTGTTCGGCTTCTAGGCCCTCCGCTTGGCGGAATCATCGTATCCTTCACTTCGGCCGGCGTCGGCTTCGGCGTCGACTCCGTGACCTATCTGATCTCCTTCGCCTGCTTCTGGATGCTATCGATCGCATTGGGCCGATTGTCTTCTATTCAGCGTGCCAATGTTCAAGAGCAATCCGGATTTCTGGCGGACTTCATCGAAGGCTTCGCGGTTCTGCGGAGAATACCCTGGCTCTGGATCACCATATTGGCCTTCTGCTTCATTAACATTTGTTATACCGGGGTTATTGCCGTACTCGTCCCATGGCTGTTCAAGATCCATCATGGCTACAGTCCCTTTGTCTATGGGCTTGCGATGGCCGGTACCGGTGCTGGTGCGATCCTCGGGGCGATCGTGTACGGTTCGAGGCAGAACTGGAAGCGACGCGGCCTGATCGCCTACGGCGGAGCGTTCCTCAGCGGTCTTGCTCTCGTTCTGCTATCAGTAATCACTTGGACACCCGGCCTAATCCTGATCATGGTTCTTGAAGGCTTCGGCATCATCCTGTTCGCGATGATATGGGAGACCAGCCTTCAAGAGCTCGTGCCGACTGAGGCCTTCGGAAGGGTAGCAAGCCTGGATATGCTCGGCTCCTTCGCGCTGCTTCCCGTTGGTTATATGGCCGTCGGCGCGCTTGCAGACCGAATTGGAGGGTTACTGACGATTCAACTGTTCGGACTCGTCGGAATGGGCATCGTGGCTGCCGTCTTATGCATGCCGTCTATCCGCCGATATCAATAAGGAAGCCAAGAGGGTATTCTAGAGGCGCACCGGCCAACAGAATACCCTCTTCTGCTTAGGGGATCGCTATCTTCACTAGGCGATTCGCCTCTTAATACATCTTGTTGTGGACCATGATCCAGATTGAGCCGGCGACCACGGTCACGACAACGACGATGCCAAGGATTAACGCCATTAAATTGTAGCGGGGCCCTTTCTCTTCGCGCAAGTGCATGAAGAACAGCAGCTGGACGGCGAATTGCAGCACCGCCGTGATGAGGATGACGAGCAGAGCCGGCATTCCCGTCATCCATCCGTTCAAGACGACCAGCAGCGGAATGAGCGTTAAGATGATGGATAGCGCGAAGCCGATCGCATATTCTGGTAACGACCCATGCCCGCCTTCATTCGCCTCATGAGCGTGCCTGCCTTGCGTAGCCATCTCACATCACCCCCATCAGATATACGACGGAGAACACGAAGATCCACACCGCGTCTAGAAAATGCCAATACAAGCTCGTGATCTGCACCTTGCGCGTCGTTACCGGAGTTATGCCGTGACGGCTCAGCTGCAGGATGATCGCGAGAATCCAGAAGAAGCCGACCGACACGTGCAAGCCATGCGTGGCTACAAGCGTGAAGAAGCCGGACAAGAAGGCGCTGGTGCGGATCGTGTGTCCTTCCGAGATAAGCGCCAATAATTCGGACATCTCAAGTCCGATGAAGCAAGCGCCGAGCAGAATCGTCACGGCCAGCCAGCCAATCAATCCTTGTCGGCTCCCCTTGTTCAGGGACAGCACGGCTAACCCGCTCGTGAAGCTGCTTGTCAGCAGGATGAAGGTCTCGGCGATAACGCCGGGCATCTCGATGATATCCTTCGGCCCCGGTCCGCCGGCTGTGCCTTCTCTCAAGACGACGAAGGTCGCGAACAAGACGGAGAACAGGATGCAGTCCGTGATCAGGAAGAGCCAGAAGCCGAACTTGCGAAGCTCCTCCAGATCGTGATGCCCGTCCTCATGGACAAGTTCATTCGTGTGGTTGGCGGAATGCGTCATCAGACCGTCCTCCTCGCCTCAGCTTCCGTGCGTTGGATCTCATCCACGGGTATGTAATAGTCGGTATCGTAATTGAACGAATGTGCGAGCAAAGTCGCCGCGACGCCCAGCAAGCCCGGGATCGCGAGCCATAGCCAATGGAACACGAGGCCGAATCCGGCCGTGAACCAGCAGACCGCTTGGATGAACGGTAGCGCGGAGTTCTTCGGCATATGGATGGGACTCAGCGGCTGCTGCTTCTTCGAGGCTTTGCCCGCGGCATTGCGCTGCTTCTCTTCCCACCATTCGTCGCGCTCCGTCACAACAGGCGTGATCGCGAAGTTGTAGATCGGAGCCGGCGACGGAATCGACCATTCCAGCGTACGGCCGCCCCACGGGTCTCCGGTCGTATCCTTCTCCATGAATCGAATGCTATGGGCGATCTGCCATACCGTGAACAAGAAGCCTAGCCCCATGAGGAAGCCGCCGATCGTCGATGTGAAGTTCAGCCCCCACCATCCGGTATCCCATCCGTACGTGCTGATCCGGCGGGTCATGCCGTCCAATCCGACGACGTATTGCGGCATGAAGCAGACATAGAAGCCGATGTTCCAGATCCAGAACGCCCACTTGCCGATCGTCTCATTGAGCTTAAACCCGAACATCTTGGGCCACCAGTAGAACAGTCCCGCGAAGTACCCGAACGCGACGCCCCCGATCAACACCTGGTGGAAGTGCGCGATCAGGAAGTAATTGTTGTGGAACTGGAAGTCCGCCGGCGCGACCGACAGCATTACCCCCGTCATCCCGCCGAGGACGAAGCAAGGAATGAACGCGATCGTCCACATCATCGGTGTCGGGAAGGATATTCGGCCACGGTACATCGTAAAGAGCCAATTGAAGATTTTCACACCTGTCGGGATGGCAATGATCATCGTCGAGATCGCGAAGAACGTATTGACGTCAGCCCCGGAGCCCATGGTGAAAAAGTGGTGCAGCCACGTGTAATACGACACCACGCTGATGGCCATCATCGCGAATACCATCGACGCATAGCCGAACAACCGCTTCTTCGAGAAGGTCGCGACGACCTCCGAATAGATGCCGAAGGCGGGCAGAACGACGATATACACTTCGGGGTGCCCCCACATCCAGATCAGGTTGACGTACATCATCGAATTACCGCCGCCGTCCATCGTGAAGAAGTGCGCGCCCAGATACCGGTCCACGAACAGCAGCGCCAGCGTCACCGTCAAGACGGGGAACGCGATGATGATCGCGATGCAGCTTGCCAGCACCGACCAGGTGAACATCGGCATCTTGGACCAAGTCATGCCGGGGGCGCGCATCTTGACGATCGTGGCGATGAAGTTGATCCCGGTCATGAGCGAACCAATGCCGGAGATCTGCACGCCCCATATGTAGAAGTCCTCCCCTACGCCGGGACTTCCTGTCATCTCCGAGAGCGGCGGGTACGACAGCCAGCCTGCGTCGGCCGATCCTCCGATGACGAAGGACATGTTGAACAGCATCGCGCCGAAGAAGAACAGCCAGAAGCTCAGCGCATTCAGGAACGGGAACGCAACGTCGCGAGCTCCCAATTGGAGCGGAACGGCGATATTGAACAAGCCGAACATAAGCGGCATCGCCATGAACAGAATCATGATGGTGCCGTGCGTCGTGAACACTTGATTGTAATGCTCGGGCGAGAGGAACTTCATATCGGGATAAGCAAGCTGTGTCCGAAGCATCAAAGCATCAAAGCCGCCGCGGAACAGCATGAGCAGGGCGGAGATAATGTACATGATGCCGACCCGCTTGTGATCGACGGTCGTTAACCACTCGCGCCACAGCCAGCCCCACTTCTTGAAGAACGTCAAGACGAATAGGATGGCGATTACCGTCATCACGATGGAGACGTCCGCCCCGTAGATCAATGGATCGCCTGTGACGAAGAACCAAGAAGCGAAGTCTTTGAGGTTATCCAGCACGGATACTTCCCTACTTTCGTTGGTCTTGGGTCGTGCCTGAGCCGTCGATCAGATGACCGTGACGGCCGGAGCGGCCTGCCTGGCCGGCATGGACGCTAGGCTCCGAGTCCGGAGCGAGCTGTCCCCCTTCGGTATGCTCCTTCGCAAGCTCGCCGCTTAGCGTGATCGCCTTCTGATCAATGCCCGCCGGAGCTCCGCGGCTCATGGAATACTCGTGTACGATCTTGTGGAATAACCCTTGGGGAATGGACGCGAACGTCAGCTTATCCGCAACCCCGGGCTGAGCCAGCAGTTGATAGTTATCCTCCGTAAGCACGTTGCCGCTGGACTTCGCTTCCGACACCCATTGGTCGAAGTCGGCTTTCTTAACCGCTTCTGCCGGGAAGGCCATCTTCGCGAACTCGCGTCCGGTGAAGTTGCCCCCGGTCCCCAAGTAGGAGCCCGGCTCGTCGGCCTGCAGGTACAATGTCGTCGCCATTCCGGACATTGTATAGATCATGCCGCCAAGCTGTGGGACCCAGAAGCCGTTCATCGGTCCGTCGGAAGTCAGCTCGAACCGGATGGGGGTCTTCTCCGGAATGACCACATAGTTGACGGTCGCAATGCCTTGCTCCGGATATTGGAACAGCCACTTCCAATTCAGCGACGTGACTTGGATGGTGACTGGCTTGACATCGGATTTAAGCGGCTTGGCGGGGTCCAGGGCGTGGGTGTATCTCCCCGTCACGATCGCCAAGATCAGAATGATCACGATGGGGACTCCCCACCAGATGACCTCAAGCTTCGTGTTGTGGGACCATTCAGGCTGGTAAGGGACGCTGCCGCTTCTCTTCTCGCGATATCGCCATAGAATCCATACCGTGAGCAGCAGCACCGGTACGATCACAATGAGACACAGGCCGATCGTAAAGTAGATCAGGTCCCGCTCTTGCGCGCCTACCGGCCCCTTCGGATCGAAGACGATCATCGATTGGCAGCCGGAAGACCCAAGGGCAAGACCCGATAGCGCCAAGCATGCGGCGATCCGCCGGATTACCGACACGAATGTCATAGGTCACTCTCTCCCTGATTCGGATTTGCGCTTGTGCACCAGATTCATCGCCGTACCGATGATGTAGACGAACACGCTGCCAACTAGAAATCCGATACCTGCCATCAAGGAGGTATTGTTATCGCTAAAATGACTGAGGCGCACTAAGCAAAGCGCCACTCCCACGAGAAATCCAGCCCACGCGGCGATCTGCATCACCAAGAATAAGGATCTGCCTTCCCGCTCCGGACCTTTCGCCAAGTCCTCTGCCATGCAATCTTCACTTCCTTCGTTGCATCATGATCTTGAGCATTATCCCCAATCCGATCCTCTTCTAGGCTTTGCCTCAGGATGAAAACTATGCATTCCCGTATGAGATACCGCCTGAGATGCCGCTTACGATCTGTGCTATGATGATTGGGATAGCATGAGGTGCGAAGATGGACTAATGGAGGAATGGATGGCATGTGGACGCTCGACCGGCAGAGCAAGAGACCGCTCTACGAACAAATCGCAGATCATATCGAGCAGAGGATGCCTACGGGGAATTCCCTCCGGGCAGCCAGCTTCCATCCGAGAGGAAGCTGGCGGAACAGCTGGGCGTCAATCGCAGTACGAAGCTGCTTGATGAGTCGATCAGGAATGGTGAATTCGCTGAAGCGCTGCGGCATTTAACGGGATAACGAGATCTATCAAGCCACGGCCCCTGAGCCAATCGCTCAGGGGCCCAAATTTTATGAATCTATTAACGCAGGAACGCTAGGAATATGACGAGAATAACGATGATGCACAAGACATAAATGACAAGAAGGCGGCCCCATTTCCTCGTTGTGCCGCTGCCATAGCCTGTATTCTCCGTCTGATTCTCCTTCGACTGCCCGATCGCGATCGTGGCAATTGCGCCGGCAAGCATGACGATGATCACTAGTCCGATTAAATAATCCATCAGGTGTCCCTCCCCCTCGTTCATACGCAATATAGCAATATTTCTATGCTTCGTAACCATCCATTTTGGCTCGAACTGTCCCATCCTCTTTATTAAACAGCAAAGAACGGCCCTCAGGCTAGTGCCATTAAGAACCGTTCATTCACGAATCGCACCAGTAAGCCCTCCTGCCGAACGGTTATCCGGCATTCCTCGCCATGATAACCGCCGAACGGATATAGTCGTCCATTCGAGCCCCAGGCACCCAATCTTTAATGAATTCGCGGGACTCGTCTTTGGGTTCGACGACAATATCGACAAATCCGCTTCTCTGGATCATCTCGCGAACCTCTTCAACGGTGGAAGCCCCAGATACGCATGCTGCCAACGAATCACGGTCTTGACTGACTTCTGCAGGCATCTCCGCCGTCATCACAACGTCGGAGACGGCTAACCGGCCGCCACTTCAATACCCGGTACGCTTCATGGAACACCTGTTGTTTGTCCGGTGACAAATTGATGACGCAATTGGATAGAATGACATCGATAGCGCTATCTGGTATAGGCAGATACTCGATCTCGCCAAGCTTAAGCGACGCAATGATCGAGACCCCTCCGATTACATTGGAGGAGTGCAGCAATCGGAGCTTTGGTTCATCGCTGCGGTGAGAATACGAAGGCTCTCTAGAACTTGATCGCGTTTGTCAACTGGAATATGCTGGAATAACTCTTCAATGTAATCCTCCATCGCTGCCGCTATCACTTGAGACTGTTCCTCTCCCGCTGGCGTCAAATTCAGAACGACATAGCGGCGGTCTTTAGGATCAGGAGAGCGGCTGACATAATCTCCTTCGACCAGTTGCTGGACCTGACGGCTTAGGGTGCTGTTATCAACGGATAGAACCGCAGACAGGTCATTCAGCGACATGTTCGCCCTGCGTCCAAGCTCATATAGCACATGGCTCTGGATGACGGATATCCCGCAGCACTGCGCACCGTCCTTCTGAAGAAGGCCGAATCGTCGGACCAACAGTTGAAGCAGCTCTCTAACGTTTGCTTTTGCCGTTAAAGTTCTCATTCTCATCACCTAGTGCGGTTATACCATGATTAATCCCAAATCACAACTATTTCATTCGCAAAATAATAGGATTGCGCGTTGCACAGCTTATGGTCAAAATGCTCTGTCCGCGAAGGACAGAGCATCTTCTACATGATTATGCGTCATTCATTAGCCATTATCGAAGATCGAAGCGGTCGGCATTCATGACCTTGACCCAAGCAGCGATGAAGTCGCGTACGAACTTCTCTTGGTTATCATCCTGCGCATATACTTCCGCTACGGCGCGGAGAATCGAGTTCGATCCGAACACAAGATCCACTCGCGTTGCGGTGCGCACGACTTCGCCGGTCTTCCGATCGCGTCCATTATAGACGCCAGCTTCTGTCGGCTCCCACACGACGCCCATGTCGAGCAGGTTCACGAAGAAATCACTCGTCAGCGTGCCTACACGATCCGTGAAGACGCCATGCTTCGTGCCGCCGAAGTTCGTGCCGAGAACGCGCATGCCGCCGATCAGAACCGTCATCTCCGGCGCTGTGAGGCCGAGCAGCTGCGCCTTGTCTACCAGAAGTTCTTCCGAGGTAACGCTATACTCCTGCTTTTGATAGTTGCGGAACCCGTCGGCGACAGGCTCCAGCACGGCGAAGCTGTCCGGATCCGTTTGCTCTTGCGTCGCATCGCCGCGACCTGGAGCGAATGGAACTGTGACGTCAAAGCCTGCATCGCGCGCAGCCTTCTCGACAGCGGCGCTGCCGCCCAGCACGATCAGATCGGCCAAGCTAACCTTCTTGTCCAGATCGAATTGAATGCCTTCCAGAATCTTAAGCACCTTCGCCAATTGCTCCGGTTGGTTCACTTCCCAATCCTTCTGCGGAGCGAGGCGGATGCGGGCACCATTCGCGCCGCCGCGCATATCCGAGCCGCGGAAGGTGCTGGCCGAAGCCCAAGCCGTCGTTACCAGCTCGCTGACCGTAAGCCCCGAATCCAGAATCTTGGCCTTGATCTCTTCTACTTCCGTGTCCGTCAATTTATAATTAACCGCCGGAATCGGATCTTGCCAGATATATTCTTCTTGAGGAACTTCCGGACCGAGATATCTTGCGCGAGGCCCCATATCGCGGTGCGTCAGCTTGAACCAAGCGCGAGCGAATGCATCCGCGAATTCCTCCGGATTCTCGTAGAATCGGCGAGCAATCTTCTCGTATACCGGATCATAACGCATGGCCAAATCCGCGGTGGTCATCATGGTCGGAACGCGAACGGACGAATCTTCCGCATCCGGCGCAAGATGTTGTTCGGCCGGATTAACAGCCTTCCATTGATGCGCGCCTGCCGGGCTCTTGGTTAGCTCCCATTCATATCCGAACAGCATCTCGAAGTAACCGTTATCCCACTGTGTAGGGTTCGGGGTCCAGGCTCCTTCGATACCGCTGCCGATCGCGTCGCGCCCTTTGCCTGAGCCATGCGTGCTAAACCACCCTAAGCCTTGCGCTTCGATAGGAGCAGCTTCCGGGTTCGGCCCCACTTTAGCAGGATCTCCCGCGCCGTGCGCCTTGCCGAACGTGTGGCCGCCAGCCACAAGCGCAACCGTCTCTTCATCGTTCATGCCCATGCGCGCGAAAGTCTCGCGGATGTCGCGAGCGCTCGCAAGCGGATCCGGATTGCCGTTAGGGCCTTCCGGATTGACATAGATAAGACCCATCTGTACGGCTGCAAGCGGATTCTCCAGCTCGCGATCGCCCGTGTAACGATTATCGCCTAGCCATTCCTTCTCGCTGCCCCAATAGACGTCTTCTTCCGGATGCCAGATATCGGCGCGTCCTCCGCCGAAGCCAACCGTTTTGCCCCCCATAGATTCAATAGCGACATTCCCTGTCAGAATCAACAGATCGGCCCAGGAGATCTTATTGCCGTACTTCTTCTTAATCGGCCACAGCAGACGACGATATTTATCAATAAGGACATTGTCAGGCCAGCTGTTCAGCGGAGCGAAGCGCTGCGAGCCAGTTCCGCCGCCGCCGCGTCCGTCGCCCGTACGGTAGGTTCCCGCGGAATGCCAAGCCATGCGGATGAAGGCCGGACCATAATGGCCATAGTCCGCTGGCCACCATTCTTGGCTGTTCGTCATCAGATCGCGAAGATCCTGTTTGAGAGCAGCGTAGTCTAACTTCTTAAATTCCTCTGCATAATCAAATTCTTCTCCCATCGGATTGGATTTGCGGTCATGTTGATGGAGAATGTTCAAGTTCAGCAGATTCGGCCACCAGTCTTGGTTCGTCGTACCGCTGACTTTGGGGCTGGTAGCGCTTCCATGGAATACTGGGCACTTTCCGGTACTAGTCGTTACCTTCGGGTCCATGAGCACATCTCCTTTAGATTGTAATAATGATAAAAAAAGATTTCCTCTAACTTATTTATTAAAGCAATTTACAGGAAAAAGCAACCATAAGATTGCATTTTTATTTTATCACCATCCGATTCTGAAGATTGTATCGGAATGTTGAACATCAAATAGACTTAGTATGGGAAGTAGATCACTGCGCGACCGGGTTATTCTGCGGCCTTAGGCAGTCCTCCCTCTGAATGCGGCGCACCACACGAAGAGACGAGAAGCGAATCGCTTCTCGTCTCTTCCGTAATGGTTGTCTTATCGGTATCCCTTCACTTGCAACGAATCGATGCGTTTGAACTCATAGCCGCGGGCTCTAGCCTCGTCGATGATTCTCCCCAATGCCTCGGCGTTGTCCCGCGAGACGGCATGAAGCAGAATGACCGCTCCCGGATGAAGCTGATCGACCACGCTCGTGTACGCATAGTTCCAGCCCATCTGCCGATTCGTCTCCCAATCCCGGTAGGCAATAGACCAGAAGACGTTGGTGTAGCCGAGCCCCCGGCATACGCCGAGCAGCCGGTCGCTGAAGATGCCGCGCGGCGGCCGGACGAACTGCATCGCACCCTGACCCGTAATTCGCGCCACTTCACGGCTTACCTTCTCCAGCTCCTCCTTAACTCGCGCAGGAGGCTCCTGCGTCAGATCGGGATGGCTCCATGAATGGTTGCCGATCAGATGGCCCTCCGCCGCCATACGCACCAGCAGATCAGGCTGATCCTTGACGTAATGCCCTGTAACGAAGAAGATGGCTGGCACCTTCTTCTCCTTTAGAACATCGAGAATCTGCCCGGTGTAGCCATTCTCGTAGCCGTTGTCGAACGTCAAATACAGCTCCTTCTTCTCCGTGTTGCCCAAGAAGATGGCTCCATGCTTCCGCAAGATCGGCATGAAGCCTTCCTCTGCTATGGAGGGGAGCTGTCCACCCTTGCTCTTCTTAAAGCCGAAATGATAAGGTCCGCCGCTGCCGTTCGCCGTTGACGGCATCACCGTCCATAACATACAAGCGAATATCGCCACCGCCAATACGACCGCTGCATTCCTTCTCATCGTCATCACCCCTGATTAAGACTTACAGGTTAACCTTAGTCGAAATCAGGCTGGCTATGCACAGGTTGGAAATCAATTCTTAGCACAAACTCCTTGTCCTGCTATTCGCACTCAAACATACTGCTTAATGGCTTGCTGAAGCTTCATTGCCAGTCCCAGCTTCCCTTCCACTTTGAGCGCTCCCGTCATGAACGCCATCATAGCGTTTAAGTCGTCTCGCAGCAGCTTCTTCAAAGAAGCAGATGTCAGGGTAAGCGTACAGTCGGACGGCTCCGGAGCGCCTTCCGAGATCGACACGGCACCGTCTCGAATGGCCGCTTGATAGGTGCCGCCGTCGTTAAGATTGAATTGGAATACGTTGTCGAACGATTGGATCGCCTCCGGATTCTCGTTCATGCGCTCCGCCATTCGGCGCAATTCTTCAAGCACACTCATGCCACATCCTCCTCAGCCGTTATAGGTAATAGGAAAATGCACATCACCATCATATTTTGGAATTATTACTAGTTTATCATATATTTATTGAGAAAAAAGCAACGTTCACACGCACACGCAGCGATCTAACTCACTTCTAGGATCAAGCGCTCCAACCCGGGATCGTCCAACAGCCACTGTGTTTTGGTCCACTTGCTCATGACGGGCGTGCTGTCATACCTCCGAGCCATGGTAAAAGGGGAACATATTCCAAATTAGTATACACTTTTACCCATCTATAGGGCAGCTATAATCAGAACCAGAAGATAGGAAGGGAGAGCGGCATCATGATTAAAAAGGCGAATCGATTAGCGCAGACGTTTAACGGCTTCCATCCGGTGGCATGGGGAGTCATTGTGGGGACTTTGCTGGCTCGCACCGGGTTCTTCATGACCATTCCGTTCCTCGGAATATACTTGGGGAAAGTCAAGGGTATCGATCCGGCCACGGTCGGGGCCATTCTGGGCATCAGCTTGTTCATTGGCACGTGGAGCAGCTTCGTCGGAGGGGCTTTGTCCGATCGGCTGGGACGCTATCCGGTCATGATCGCGTCTATGGCCGTCTGGGGATTCGTCTTCGTCGGGTTCGCCTTCGCCGAAGCGACTTGGCTGTTCTTCGCGCTCAGCGCGATGAACGGGCTGTGCCGCAGTATCTTCGAGCCGGCGGCTAGAGCGCTGCTGGCGGATGTCACGCCGGCGGAGAAGCGCACCGATGCGTTTAACGCCCGATACTTCGCGATCAATCTAGGCGGCGCGATCGGACCGCTGATCGGACTGAAGCTCGGAGCGGGCGGAACGACCTCTGCCGCGCCATTTCTGCTCAGCGCTTCAATCTATGGAGTCTATGCCGTGCTGCTTGTCTACTTCGGCGTCGTCTTGGCGCTGCAATATCCGTTAAGCCGGTTCATGAAGCGCTTCCCCGCCATGACGGCGCTGAAGCTCGGCTGCTTGCTGTTCGGGCTGGGACTGTTCGGACTCGGCGCTTTCGACCATGTCGTCCTGCTGGTGCTTGCGATGGCAGTATTCACTAGCGGGGAGATTCTGTGCTTCGTCATCGGAGATGTACTGATTGGCGAGATTGCGCCGGAGCATCTGCGCGGCACCTACTACGGCGCCAGCGGCTTCGCCTATATTGGCCAGAGCGTCTGCGCCTGGTTCGGAGGCTACCTGCTGAAGGAGCTCGGCTTTGACCAAGGCATGCTGATCTTCGGCATCCTGATGCTGCTCGCGTTCGCCGCCTTCCCGTTCTTCCACAGGGGACAGCAGCTGCGCAGCCGCCAGACGAAGCTTCAGGCAGCGAGCGCAGCAATTCGATCCGCTAATGCAAATGCTTAACAACTTTAATGATTAATGACCTGAATCTTTGTGTATAGCTATTTGTTGCTCAGCAGCTCGTAAACCATCGCCTTCATGGACGAGACGGTTGTTCTCTTATATTGCAGCCCTAGCCGGAGCACCCGCAATTGCTGTCTGCGGGATAGATGCTGGAAGCGGGGCTCCTGCTTCAAGAACCTGCGGATAATCGCCCAGCTGCTAGCCGGCGTGTGTTCCCGCTTCAAATACGGCACCTCATAGGGCAGCTTGCGCTTGCGCACGCGATGCACCAATGAGGCGAAATGAGCCGAAGCTTTGCTCTCGTCTATCAGACAAGGAGCGGCTGCCTTCCTCGAATGCTTCTTCAGGAACTCGTAGTGGCTGCTGCCGCTTACCAGGACGTAGCCGCCTTGTTTGCGGCTCTTGCGCACGACCATCAGATGCATGCAATCCCGTGCGGTTCTTCGAAGCTCCTTCATTCGCTTCGTGAGCTGGACAGACAATCCGGGCTTAATCTTGCTAAGGGGGATATATTGCACCGTATATCTCATGAGAGCATTCGCCCCTTTAGTTTTTCCTTATGTATATGCCCTTCCTCCGCAAATTGCATCTTCACGGCAACAACGGCTCCACGCGGGAAGAGACTTCCCTGCTTGGAGCCGTTAGGCGTCTTGCGATATTACGATACGGTCAAGCTTGCTTCCTTCGCTGGCACATGCTCGCTTAGTCCCAGCGTCTGCGCGGTTGTCGATTGAATATGTTGAATGAGCTCCGGGTGATCCAGCAGCTTCAAGCCATAGGACGGGATCATCTCTTTGAGCTTCGGCTCCCACGATTTGATCTGCTGCGGGAAGCACTTCTGAATGACCTCGAGCATGACGGATACCGCGGTCGAAGCGCCAGGGGACGCACCAAGCAGCGCGGCGATCGAACCGTCTGCGGCGCTGATGACTTCCGTGCCGAATTGAAGCGTGCCCTTGCCGCCGGAAGCCGTGTCCTTAATAATCTGCACGCGCTGGCCTGCGACGATCAAGTCCCAATCCTCGCTCCGGGCGTTCGGGACGAATTCGCGCAGCGCTTCCATCCGCTTCTCCTTCGACAACATCACTTGCTTGATGAGATAAGTCGTTAGCGAAGCGTTCTTCACGCCTGCAGCCAGCATCGTGACGAGGTTATGCGGTTTGACCGAAGTGATCAGGTCGAACATGGAGCCGAACTTCAAGAACTTCGGCGAGAAGCCGGCGAACGGTCCGAAGAGCAGCGATTCCTTGCCGTCGATGAAGCGGGTATCCAGATGCGGAACCGACATCGGCGGCGCGCCGACAGGAGCTTGGCCATATACTTTGGCGTGATGCTGCGCCACGACCTCGGGGTTCTGGCATACCATGAACAGGCCGCTGACCGGGAAGCCGCCGACGCCCTTGCCTTCCGGAATGCCGGACTTCTGCAGCAGATGCAGGCTTCCGCCGCCCCCGCCGATAAAGACGAACTTAGCGGCGATGCGTTCGATGGTGCCGCCGGCCAGATTCCGCACCTTCAACTCCCACGAACCGTCGCTTGTCCGCTTGATATCCTCTACCTGATGGCTGTAGTTGATGTCGACGTTCTTATTTTTGAGATGGGTAATTAGGGTCCGGGTGAGCGCGCCGAAGTTGACGTCCGTGCCCGCCTCGCTTCTCGTAGCCGCGATCGGCTGATTCCCTTGGCGGTCTCGCATCATGAGCGGTATCCACTCTTCCAGCTTCGCTGGATCGTCGGAGAACTCCATTCCTTGGAACAGAGGATTGCTCGCGAGAGCTTCATAGCGTTTCTTCAGGAAGGCGACATCCTTCTCCCCTTGCACGAAGCTCATGTGAGGGACCGGATAGATAAATTCGCGCGGATTGCGGATCAAGCTGCTTCTCACCAGATAAGACCAGAACTGCCTGGATACTTGGAACTCTTCATTCACTTTGATCGCTTTGCCGATATCGATGGAACCGTCGGGCTTCTCGACAGTGTAGTTGAGCTCGCACAGCGCGGAATGCCCGGTTCCGGCGTTGTTCCATTCGTTAGAGCTCTCTTCTCCCGGGATTGCGCGTCTCTCGAACAAGGTAATATCCCAGTCCGGCTTCAATTCCTTCAGCAGCGACCCTAACGTCGCGCTCATGATGCCGGCGCCGATCAAGATCACGTCAGTTTTCGTTTGTCCGTTGCTCATCTTTACCATCCTCGTACCCTAAGATTTGCTGATTGGATGCAAGCTCTCCTGCTTATGCGCTGCAGCAAGCCTAGCCCGGCCTAATGTCACAGCTAATATGGCTACATTATATCACAGTGTATCGCTATTATTTATTTACTATATTCGCGATAAATTTCCTTCGTTCTTCAACTGAAGGGAACTGCAGGCGTCAAAAAAGGCGGTTCCGTCCGCCAACATGCGCGTCAGACCGCCATTTCTCCCCCGCAATCGCTCCCGGCTAGATCATTCTGGCCATTCTCTGGGAGAATGATACAAATTCTTTTGCATCCCAACAAAAAAAACTTATCCCTATAAAACTGTCCGTTGCTCGACAGTTGCCTCTTTATTCTGCAGCTTCTCTAGTGAGCGGCCGTCTTCATAGAATCGGCGGCACCCATGCCTCTCGAACTCGGGCTGCAGGGGCGCTTGCGGGACTTTGCGATGCTCTTGCCCGAATCTCTCGGGTTGCGCTCACATCTTGGGCCAGTCAGTTAAGGCTGTCCCTTACCCTTCGTCACTATCGGTGATTTCGTGCGGGACAACCCCTCCTTCATGCAGCGGGAGAGAGCTCAATCGAGCTCTTCCGCATAATCGCGGCTCGACTTGCGCGCTTTGGCGACGGCAGGCTTGCCTCCAGCCGACTTGCCTCCGGCTTGCTTCGAGTGCTTCTTGGCGGTCGCCCTCTCCTTGCGCGCCAGATGAGCGAGCTCGCGCTCCGTCTTCTTGTAATTCGAGAACCGGCGCGCATCCAGCGTGCCTTCGGCGATTGCCGCTGTCACAGCGCATCCCGGCTCGGTGCCGTTATGCTTGCAATCGCGGTAACGGCACTGCGCGGCGAGCTCCTCAATATCGGAGAACGCCTGCTCCCAGCCGTCCTGCGCATCCCACAGCTGCAGCTCGCGCATGCCCGGCGTATCCAAGACGAGCGCGCCGCCGGGCAGCAGGAACAGCTCGCGATGCGTGGTCGTATGCCGGCCGCGCGCGTCGCTCTCGCGGATGCCGGACGTATGCTGCTTCTCTTCGCCGGCCAGCCAATTGAGCAGCGTGGACTTGCCGACGCCGGAGGATCCGGTAACGGCAATCGTTGCGCCTGGCCGCATGTACGGCGCGAGCTGCTCCTTGCCTTGATCGCGCAATGCGCTCACGAAGTGGACAGGAACGCCGGGCGCTACAGCTTCCACCTCATTCTTGTACACCACAGGCTCGTCGCACAGATCGGCCTTGGTCAACAGAATAACCGGTGTCGCGCCGCTCTCCCACGCTGTGATCATATAGCGTTCGATCCGCCGGACATTAAAGTCCTCGTTCAACGCGGATGTAATGAACAGATAATCCATATTGGCGCCGACGACTTGGTCATCCATGACGCCGCCTGCCGCCCGGCGGATCATCGCGCTGCGGCGGGGTACCATCGCGTGGATGATCGAACGCTGCTCGCCGGGCATCGGCTCGGTCATTACCCAGTCGCCGACCGCAGGGAAATCGCTGCGCAGCTGCGCCTGGAATTCATACTTGCCGGACACGACAGCCGTCTGCTCGCCGTCCGGCGTCATGATCTGATAAGAGTGGGAGTGCTGGGCCATCACTCGAGCTGGCGTCAGCTGGCGGTATTTCTCGGACAGCTGGCTTGCCGCATTTTCCCAGTGGTCATTCCAGCCATAAGTCTTCAGTAATTCGTGTGCAATTGTATTAAGATTCAAATGGTGATCTCCTTTAAATTGAAGGTTTAGAATGGACATACACAATTCACAACAAAAAAAAGCCGCAAGGAACGTAAGCTCCCGCGGCGCAAGCACAAACGAAAAAACCGCACGGAACCATTCTCGGTCCCATGCGGTAACGGCTTCCAACATGTAAACGTTAGAAAGCGGTCCGTTGAGGCCGAGACATATGAAGAACAGCAGCAAACGACACGACAGATTCAAACGATACAATCGACAGCGCTTTGCTCATAATCATCAGCCTCCTTGTTTGAGATGTGCTTATTATATGGAGTTTGTTCCTCGTTTGTCAACTACAGCCAATACGGTCCGCCCATCATCCGTCATTGATATCCACCCTTGCGCCCCGCGTTCCGCGGCAGACAACCTATAAACCGGGCTATTTGGATACCGCCTGCCATTTGAGGACATCCTACGCGCAGTGATCTCAGGCGGGAGGAAACCCATCATGCCCTTCGTGCTCAATTGTATCGGGATTGTGGTCGTATTCGGGTTAGCCTATCTTGGATCCATGGATCGCAAGAGAATCGACGCGTTGTCGCTCCTCATCATGTTCGTGCTGCAACTGATCGCGACGTGGATCATGCTCTCGACCGCGATCGGCCAGCGCATCATTCAAGCCGTCTCCGACTTCTTCCTCTGGCTGCTCGATTGCTCGATGTCCGGCATTCAGTTCGTATTCGGCAATCTGGCCGGCGGCGCCGATATTCCGTTCTTCATCTCCGTCTTGATGCCGATCATCTTCATCGTCGTGTTCTTCGATATCTTAACCTTCTTCGGGATTCTACCCGCCATCATCAACACCATCGGATGGATTCTGTCCAAGCTAACGCGGACGCCGCGGTTCGAGAGCTTCTTCGCGACACAAGTCATGTTCCTCGGCAACAATGAAGTTCTGGCCATCACGCGAGAACAGCTGGCGCGGATGAGCAACCAACGTCTTCTCACCTGCTGCATGCTCGGAATGTCCTGCATCAGCGTAAGCGTGCTGGGCGGTTACATGCAGCTCATCAACCCGACCTATGTCCTCATGGCGATCCCCTTAAATGCGATCGGGGCGCTCATCATGACGTCCATTATGAATCCGTACAAAGTGAGCAAGGAAGAGAACGTTGTGTATAAGCGAACTGCGGCGGAGAGGCGGAACTTCTTCGACGTCATTACCGCGAGCATGCTGACCGGCGGCAAATTAGCGCTCATTATTGCCGCTGCCTTGATGGGCTTCACCGCGCTGATCGCCTGCATCAACAGCATTCTGGGCCTATTTCACGACCGTCTGACGCTCGAAAATGTATTTGCCGTCGTCTTCTCCCCCTTCGCCTACCTCATGGGCGTGCCGCCTGTGAAGGTGTTCACGGTCGCGCAGTTCATGGGAGAGAAGCTGGCCACGAACGAGTTCGTCGCCATGGGCCATCTAAGTCCGATTCTGCCGACGCTGGACAAGCACACCGAGGCGGTCATCTCCTCGTTCCTCGTCTCCTTCTGCAACTTCTCCACTGTCGGGATCATCCTCGGCAGCGTGAAGGCGCTCTTCGATCAGGAGAAGACGTCCTTCGTCGCCGCTCAAACTTGGCGTCTGCTGGCATCGGGGCTGCTGGTCTCGTTCCTCACGGCGATGGTAGTCGGATTGTTCGTGTGGTGACCCTAGACGAGCTCCCGGTTCACGAGCTCCCGAATGACGGGCTCGAGCGTTCGCGCCATGCGCAGGAATCCGAGGTCGGTCGGATGAACGCCGTCCACCGTGCATTCCTCCGCATCCTCATCGCCGAGCAGCGTAGAACCGTCGAAGAAGCGAACGTTAAGGTCCCCTTCCTCTCGAAGCCGGGTGACGGTATCGGATTGAATCTTCCTGCGTTCTTCGCTTAACTGCCGCTGTTCCTCATAGAAGAGTTCGCCTGCGAAGCGGATCTTGGAGAGCACTAGAATGGGCGTATCCGGATGGCGTTCACGCAAGATACGGATGAACGGAGGAAGCGTAGCCGCCATATCGCTCGGGGTTCCCGCATTCGCCTCGTAATCGAGCACGAACAATGCCGGGTTCGCGATATCGGCGATCGTGCGGGCTACCTCCGGTTCGCCTTTGCCGCTGCCGGAGAAGCCGAGGTTGACGAAGGGCAGCGGGATACGGCGGCTGAGGATGTTCGGGTAAGCCATTCCGGGCCGCGTCGCGCACCCTCCCTGGGTGATGGACGTACCGTATAGGACAACCGGCTTGTCGCTTGCGAGAGCAGGCGCAGCGTCGATGACGGCGTCCGCATCGACGCCGATCCAGACTTCCTTCACGCCTTGATAGAGCGGAAAGTGCAACGTTATCAACTGATCCTGCTTCCGCTTCCAATCATAGAGAGTCGCTTCGTATTCCTCTGCCGTAAGGTCGACACGGGCCGTGCTCACATACCGCTGTTCCCCAGGCGCGCCTAAGTAGCAATCGAACCCGCACTGTCCGGTGGCGGGCATATGATCCATGTCGGCGCGGCCGGCGAGCTTCACGCGGATCGTTAACCGGGAGGAATTCGTCCGGAAGCGGATTTGCCCTCCTGCCGTGCAGTCTGCCAGCTTATCGACAGACAGCGGCAGCGGGACGGCTGGCGCGGCCGGCAGCCGGCGATACCGCTTATCCTCGTCAAACCAGGGAAAGCCATTGATGGAGAACGGCTTCTCCATCGGCGAATGCCATTGCAGCAACTCGATCACTCCCTATTCAGCGTAAGATCAAATACACAGCCGATCCCCACATGACGACGGCTGAGATCTTATTCAAGACCAGGATGAAGGTGCCGTTGCGGTCCATGCTCCCGATGATGCGGCCGGCCAATGACAAGCCGATGAACCAGATCCACGAGACGAACATGCACGAGATCGTAAAGAACATTTTCGCAGAGCCATGGTAGCTTAATGAGCTGGTCCCGATGACCCCAACCGTATCCAGAATAGCATGAGGATTGAGCAAGGAGACAGACGCCGCGAACAGCACCTGCTTCTTGAACGAGAAGTTGTTCGCCGTCTCATTCGTCTGGCTCGGCTTGCTGTTCCATGTGCTCCACCCCATATAAATTAAGAAGAGACAGCCTCCCCATACGAGAATGTTCTTCACCCATACTGAGCTTAAGATGAGCAAGGATACGCCTAATACGGAAGCCAAGATCAAGAGCGTATCGCATACGGCGGCTGTAATGACGACCGGCAGCGCCTTGATCCAGCGAGGCTGCAACGCTCCTTGATTGAAGACATAAACATTCTGAACCCCCAGCGGCAATATGAGCCCCAGGGACAGAAGAAATCCGTGCACTAACGCTGCTGTCATCCGATGTTCCCCTTCTGGTACGCAGTCTAGCAACGGTACTTGCCCCTAATTATAGCATGTAGTTGGAGGATCTTGACAGATCGGTATAATGATTATATGATATCGAAACGAAGTTTCATTAAGTGACATTATGTTGCACTCAATGAAACTAATGACAGTTGAATAAGCAATCAAGCAAGCGATCGAGCAAGTAATCAAGCAGCCAATCGAGTAAACAATCAAGCAAACAATTCAACGAGCATTTCCCGATCCACTCACGAAATCAGGTGACAGCATGGGCTTTCTTCAATTCCATCCGAACGTTAAGCTTCGCCTAATCTTGAACTTCACGAATAATCTGCTGACCAACATGTTCACGCCGTTCATGGCGGTCTACTTCGCGAAGTCTCTCGGAACGACGGCTGCGGGAGCGGCAGCCATTCTCGCGGTCGTGGTCAGCCTTGTATTCGCCGCGTTAGGAGGCTATTACGCAGACCGATTCGGCCGGAAGCGAATAATGGTTTATTCCGAGATGCTCTGCACCGCCGCATTCTGCACGATGGCGCTGGCGAATTCGCCCTGGCTGCATTCCGCCATTCTCACGTTCGGGATGACTCTGGTCATGAATGCGGGAGCGGGCTTTGGCAGGCCGGCCATCGACGCGATGCTCATCGACGTCTCGGCGCCGGAGACGCGCAAGAGCATCTATCGCGTCAATTATTGGGCGAAGAACTTGTCATTGTCCATCGCGGGTGTCGTTGGAGCTTATTTGTTCAGCGACTATCTGTTCGAGATCTTTATCTTCGTCGCGGCTATGTCGCTGATCACCGTCCTCGTGATGCAGCTGTTCATCTCGGAGACGATGCCGGACTTGAGGAACGCTAACGCGAACAAGGACGCCTCTCTCTCGAAGAGAACGTCCCTGTGGGCAAGCTATCGGTTGGTCGTCCGCGATTCGACCTTCATGCTGTACCTGCTCGCCGGGCTGCTGACGGTATCCATCGAACGGAACCTCTCGAATTATATGAGCATTCGGTTGGAGGATCAGATGCAGGAAGCCGCTTGGCTCCCGTGGCTAAGCGGGCATGTGAGCGGACTTGAGATGCTGGGCTTCCTTCGCACGGAGAACACGCTGCTCGTCGTCGTGCTGTCCCTCTTCATCGGCAGGCTGTTCAGGCGCTCGGACGGCCGCATGATGCTGATCGCGATAGCCTTGAATGTGATCGGGTATACCTACATCGCGCTCGGCAGCCAGCCGTCTCTGCTCATCCTGTTCATGTTCATCGCAACAGTCGGCGAGGTGCTGTATCTCCCGATCATGCAGGCGCTGCTGGCTAATCTGGTGCCGGACGGCTCCCGCAGCGCTTATATGGCGGTCAACGGAATGAGCTATCAAGTGAGCACCATGATTGCCGGCTTGAATGTCATTCTTGGCGGATTCTTCTCCGCCTGGGGCATGTCGGCGCTCATTCTCGTGACTGGACTGATCGCCATGTTCATCATGATGTCGATCTTGCCGAAGCTGGAAGGCAGAAGATTGCCGCTGCAAGCTGCGCCTGGTCGATCATTGTAGCCTGGCGTCAGCGGCTCTTCACCAGCAGCTCGATCGCCTCCTTCACCAGCTTGCCGGTGTCCTGACCGCCGCTCTGCTGCTCGGCCATAATGCACTGCTGAAGATTCTCGGCGACAATCTGGGCAATTGCCTTATCCGAAGCGTTGCGCACCGCCGACAGCTGCGCCACCACTTCCTTGCAAGACTTCTCCTCTTCCATCAGCCGAAGCACGCCGCGTATTTGGCCTTCAATTCGGCGCAGGCGCATCTTCATTTCTTCCGTATAGTTGTAGTGGTGTTCCATCGTTCGTCCCCCACTTTCATTAGATAAAGAGATTCACCTTCGCATTAGACGCATCTCCAAGGTATCCGGCTACGCCTGCGTACTCGATACCGTCGATCAGCTCTTCCGACTGCAGACCGAGCAGATCCATCGTCATCGTGCAGGCGACGAGCTTGACGCCTTGCTCTTGCGCGAGCTCGATGAGCTGCGGCAGCGAGAGCGCATTGTGCTTCTTCATGACGTGTTTAATCATCTGGGGCCCCATGCCGGCAAAATTCATTTTCGACAATCCGAGCTTCTTCGGTCCGCGCGGCATCATCCAAGCGAACGCTCTCTCCAGAATCCCCTTCTTCGTCTTCACCGCTTCGTCCTTCCGCAAGGCGTTCAAGCCCCAGAAGGTGAAGAAGATCGTGACATCATGGTCGTAAGCTGCAGCTCCGTTAGCGATAATGAAGGCTGCTATCGCTTTGTCCAAATCCCCGCTGAATAGGACAATCGTCGTCTTCTCTCTCATGATCCGTTTAGACCCGCTTTCTTCAATGATTTTCATATAATGGATAACCAAACCTTAACCGCCGTTGCGGCTATAAGCACGACAAGAGCGTACCGAAGCAGCTTCACATTGATTCTCGAGCTAATCATCGAACCGATCGGCGCCCCGATGACACTGCCGACGACGGCGACGACTGTCGGCCACAAGGGGATGTCTCCGCCTGTGAGCTTGCCGATCACACCGCCAATCGCCGATATGAACACGATGGCCAGCGAGGACGCAATGGTCGTTCGGGTCGGTATCATGAGAACCGTCAGCATGATCGGGATCAGAATGAAGGCGCCTCCCGCGCCGACGACACCGGACACGCAGCCGACGAGGAATGCGGCCGTGACCGCAATGCCTCGGTGATACTGAAGCTGGCCCGGCGGCTGCTCCTCCCTGCCTCTGGTCGGTATGAGCATCAGAATAACAGCCAGAACTGCTAGAATCCCGTAGATTAGATTGATGATGTTCCCATGCAGATGGCCGGAGACGAAGCCGCCGATCAGGCTTCCGACCAGAATGCTGGCTCCCATATAAATGACCAGCCCTTTGTTAACGGCACCGCTAGCTTTGCCTCTCTTGCTCCGTCTGCGGAAGGCGATCACGCCGGCGAGCGACGAGAAGAACACTTGGAACATGCTGATCGAAGAGACTTCATGTGTGGTGAACGAAGCTTCTCCGAACAAAGGCGGAATGTACAGGAGCAGTGGATAGTTAATAATGGCGCCGCCGATCCCGAGCAGACCGGAGAAGAAGGAGCCGACCAGCCCCAATGCCAGCATGATGATGATTAACACAATATCCAAGATGAGGCTCCTTCCGAGAAAATTCTGCTTGTCCGGCCATTTTGCCGTATACCTATGGAAGTTAATTGCGTATAATATAACCAAGTAAGTTCATCAGAAATGGGGGTTTGACCATGTTCGCTTCACTCAAACGGCTGTTCGAGGATAAATGCCCGGTCTGCAGCAAGCGATTGATCGCCTGCCATGACTCCGACTGGAGCGCCAAAGCCTGCCCGGACGGCCATTACAAAGTTGAGAACTATGGTGCCCTCGGCGTTCAAATTGTATATGACCCGTCAAACCCTTCGGGAACTCCGAATATAACCGATTGATCCGTTAGCCCCCGTCTACAACTTCCGCACATAGAACTTGTAGACGCCGTCTTCTACTTCATGCTGGATGAGTTCTTGCTTGATCTGCTTCACCCATGCTTGTAAGTCGTTCACGGAGCCTTTGTCCGTCGACAGCACTTCCATCACTTGGCCGGGTGTCATCGTATCCAGCGCTTTCTTCGCCCGTACGATCGGCATCGGGCATGCCATCCCTTTGGTATCGACAATAATATCTGCTTGCATCCTAATCATCCTCCTGTTATTGATCATGAACGGCGCACCGGTTCGGACCCGTCTCCATCTCGCGCTGCTCTTCTTCGGTTGGCTTTATCTTCCCCATATTCGCCTGTCGAATCTCTTCGTATGCGTTCGGCTGCGGAGGCAGATTCTCGGTTACAGCGCGCCGGAATGCCTCTTCCTCTTGCAAGTTCAGCCCAGGATTGTGCCGATACAAGTCGGACAAGCGTGCCATGACCTTGCCGCCTTCGCCAAGTTCGGACATCTTGCCATAATGGGCTGGAAGGACGAGAAGCTCCGGGGATAGCTCTTTGTACTTATCGTACAGCGTATCTCGAAGATCGCCAACCCAATCTTCCGCGCGGCCAGCTAGATCGGGACGTCCGATGGATTCGATAAAGAGAATATCTCCGGTGAGAAGATACTGAGCGTCCACGACGAACGACGTGCTTCCGATCGTATGCCCCGGCGAATAGACTGGTTGAATCCGAATCACGGCTCTGCCGACCGTTATGTCCCGTCCGTCTTCAAGCTTCTCGTATGCAAACGTCACTTCCTCGGCGTCCTTTGGCGGCAGCCAATAAGCGGCTCCCGTGCGCTCCGCCAGCTGGCGGCCGCCGGAGATATGATCCGCATGAAGATGCGTATCAAGCACATGCTTGATCGTTATGCCGCGAGCTTGGGCGAACGCCATGTATCGATCCGTCATCCGCGCGGCGTCGATGACGGCGGCTTCCCCTCCGGATACGATCATGTAGGACAAGCAGCCCTTCCCCAACCGGAGGAATTGATAGACGGCGCCGCCGTCTTGAAGCTCGCCAATGAACACTGGTTCCAGGTGCTCGCTCCAGGACTTCATGCCGCCTTCAAGATAATGCACATTCGTCCTTCCGGCGTCGGCAATCTGTTCCGCCACGAACATCGAAGAGCCTTCCTTGGCACACACGACGAGAAGCTTCATGTTCGCCGGAATCTGTTCGAGCGCATTGTCCACACCGTCCAGCAGTTCAAAATATGGAATGTTAAGAGAAACAATGCGCTCCCCTTCAATTCGCCAATCGTTATAATCGTTCTCATTGCGTACGTCCAGAATAAACAAGTCTTCCTTCGCCAGGATCCGCCGCGTCAATTCCTTGGATGTCATCCCTTTGATTCCCGCCGAAGCGTTCATAAGTAGTCCCTCCTTGTCGTTCAGGGTTAATTGTTCTCGGTCGGACCGGTCCACTCCGACATGCCGGGCACCACATTGTTCACTCGTGCAAAGCCTTTCTCAGCTAGCAGCTGACAAGCCATGTCGCTGCGCGTTCCCGTGCGGCAGACGACCTGGATCTCGTCTTCCGGATGAAGCTCGCTTAGACGAGCTTCCAATTCGCCCAGCGGGATCGATATCGCGCCGGGAATGCGGTTGAACGCGTATTCCGCCGGCTCGCGAACGTCCAGGATCGTCATTCGGTCGCCTCGTTCCAGCTTCTGCTTCAACTCTTCATTAGCTATTGTGTCGGAGTATCGCTTGGACTCTATCGCTTCGTCGGAGCTCGCTTTGCGAAGATAGTGCTGGAGCACCTCCCCTTCCATGACAGTGCCCAAATACTGATGCCCCGTATTCTTGGCCCATGCCTGTATATCTGCAAGCGAACCTTTATCCGTAGCCAGCACCTCAATGACCTTGCCGGCTTCGAGCAGGTCCATCGCCTTCTTCGTCTTCACGATCGGCATCGGACAAGCCAATCCTTTGCAATCCAGTGTTTGATCCGCTTTAATCGCAGCCATCTCTGCTTCCCCCTTCTGATAATTCATTACCCATACCCCCATGGGTATAGATTATAGATTGAATATTAGGTGCTGTCAATCAAATGCGAAAGACCGTTCTCCGGCTGGAGAACGGTCTTTCGATTGCGCATCAGGTGGTGCTCTGGCCCGCTGTCGTCTGAACCGGCGCCTTCTGTCCAGCCACTCTCTGAATAACGGACATTAGAATGAAGATGGCCGCTATACCGGTCAGAAAGATCATCAGCGCCATTCCTCCTGAAGGGATAAACCCGCCAAGAATGACATTCAGGCCGGCGATGATAATCCCGAGCTGGTACCCCATTCCGCCTATCGCCAAGTAAGCGCTGCGCGAATCTTCCGGGATAATATCGGCTTCCAGCGACTGCATAATGGGCACATACAGCAATTCGCCTATCGTCGCAATAAGCATGAACAAGAGCAGAACGGCCGGCAGATTGCCGTACGCCAAGTAGGCGTAGCCGATCACATTCAGGAAGATCGCGAACAGCATCATTCTGCCATCGGATCGGCGGAACAGCTTGCCGATGAAGAGCGACAGCACAACGACCAGCAGCGTATTCTCCGTCCGCAGATAGCCTTGCATGGCAAGTCCGTCCACGCGCGCGTCCAACCATGGCAGCCAAGCGGCGCCGTGCATTTGAGCTTCGAGGCGAATGCCCATATACTCATACAAATTCTTCTCGACGGAGTTAACCAAGCACATCCCGATGACGAACATCAGGAAGGTCTTATCTTTGAATACCTTGCCATAGCTCAACAGCAAACTGGTGCTCTTAAGCGATCGCCCCGTTCTCTTCCCCGCGGCGTTCTCCGTTTCCAGCGCCTTCGGCAGCGTCTCCAAGATGAACAGCTGCGTCACTGCAACCGCAATGAGGGTCACAACCGCAACGAACAGGAACAGCTCGAACAAATAATGGCTGAAGAAATACGCTCCCAGCATCCCCGCAATCGAAAACGACAGATTATTCGACCAATACATGATACGGTACATGACCGGACGCGATTCCGGCGTCGAGACGTCGATCAGCATCGCGTCGAACGCCGGCCTCATCAAGCCGGTGCCGGCGCTCATTAGCAGCACCATGATCAGCGTCAGCGGCGCGGATTCCATCCAGGGCGAATTCACGAGCGCCATGACGAGCAAGGCAACCCCGGCGGTCGTCTCGCCAACGATCATCAGCTTCTTCCGGCCGATCCGGTCCGCATAATGACCGCTTATAACGCCAGATAACAAGCCGACGACAACGCTGAGAATGGCTGCGACTCCGGCAACCGTCGTTCCGAGCGTCTTCGCGAAGTAGACGGCCATGAACGGCGTGAACATGTTCGTCAAGGCATTCAAGATGAAATTCATTACAATTCGAAGCTTCACATTTGGATGCAGTTGCCAGAAACTCATGATATCTCCTTCGTTGTCATGATATACACCGGATAATAGAACAAATGATCGTCAATGTCAATCTTAAATTGGAAGACGCTTCATGGCAGCCTCCACAGGGGCAAGAACCGGTAAACGACCAGAATAGCCAAGTAGAAGACAACCGCCAATAGGAAGATCAACGAAGCTCCAAAGGCATGAGCGGCGAAGCCCGAGCCAAAGAGGACGAACGGAAGCCCCAGCTTGAACATCGATCCCGTCACCCCGCTTATTCGCCCGATCAGATGGGTGGGTGTCGATTCCTGACGGAATGACCAAATACACACACTCTGCATCAGGCCGAACAGCCCCGACACGAAGAGCGAGACAGCCATTAAGGTGGCGTTATGCGCAAAATACAGAAGGATGGATGCCACCGCCGACATGAAGAGAGTTAACCCGAGCAGCTTGCCCGTGCCGAGCCGGCTGCGCAATGACGTCACCCACTGGGAGCCGATCAATCCCCCTGCTCCTCCTGCGCATAGAAGAAGCCCTACCTCAAGGTCGCTTAGTCCAAGCGTGTCTTTGGCGTAGAAGATCAGCACGGCGTCGTAGAGCCCGGAAGCCGAATTCAAGAAGACCACGAGCCAAGTGAGCATCCATAGCGGTCGATTCCGGCGCAGTTCCACCCAGCCCTCGCGAAGATCGCTCCAGAAGGAGCTGCGAGCTTGCTTCGCAGCTTCTTGATCGGCTGGCAGCATCGCCGTAATCCCGAAGGCAACGGCGAAGGCTATGGCTGTAAACAGCAGCCCGAAGTTCAAATTGGCTAGCAGCAGAATAAACCCCGACAATGCCGGACCCATGATGTCGGCGAAGGTCGATACCGCGGAGAATTTGGCATTCGCAGTCGTCAACAGCTCGCGCGGAAGCGCCTGCTTCGCCAGCGAGATGCGGCCGTTCCCATAGCTATAATTTAATGTCATTAACAAAAATCCGATCGAATAAAAAATCCATAGGCTGTGATGCCCGGCTTCCAGAAGGAAGAACAACAGCAAGAGAAAGACAGCCTGCAGCAGATTCGTCGTCTGAATCCATCGCTTCTTGTTCGCCCGATCAACCCAAACTCCGATGAAGATCGCCAGCAGCAGGTTCGGCAGGAACTCAATAGCCCGCATCGTCGTCATGGCCACTTCCGACCGGGTAAGGTCGTAGAGGATGAGCGGCAGCGCCAATTCATAAACCTTGCTGCCAAGCGTGATCGCGGCGCCGGATAGATACAGCAGCGTGAAATTGCGATTCCTCCATGCAGAAGCTGCGCGGACGCCGCTCTCTCGCTTCGCATCGGCAATGATGTTCATGATGGCCTCCCTATCGATATCGCGAATAAAGCTAAAATTAAGTATAGCTAGATAAAGGTGATTAAAAAGTGTATCTTTGAATCATCGCAATATCACCTTTTAAGGGAGATGCATCGAAATGAGAGATCTGGAGCACTTCCTTCGATTATATTCACGCTTGGGGGAAGCCGGAGTCGGAGAGCCGTTCCCAGTAAGCCGAGAACAGCTAGTCGATATATTGGGCTGCACGCTCCGGCATGTTCCGCTGATTCTAAGGAAGTTATCCGAGCGCCGGTGGATCGATTGGGTCCCGGGCCGCGGGAGAGGCCATCTCTCGAGCCTGACATTCCGGATCAGCCGCGATCAACTGATTGGCCTTGAAGCAACTGAACTGCTGGCCCAAGGACGAGTTGCCGAAGCGATCCAGTGGATGCGAGACGAAGTCCGGGACGAGTCTGTAAGCGCACGATTCCTTCAATTGCTCCAGAAGCATTTCGGCCTAGTAACGGATAGGACTAAGCCCATAGCGGCCGACACGCTTCGCGTACCGTTCTACCGGCCTCTGCTCCACCTGGATCCGGCATCTGTCTATCGCCGATCCGAAGCGCATCTCGTCCGTCAAACAATGGAAACGCTGCTTCGGTTCGATCCCATAGCCCAGCGTCCGCTTCCCCACTTAGCCCATCATTGGGAGATGAAGCTCGATGGAGCGGCTTGGATCTTCTATCTGCGCAGAGATGTGCCGTTCCATCACGGGCGCGTGATGACGGCAGCGGATGTGAAATATACGTTAGACCGGCTGACGAATCCGAAGACGGGCTCCGGCTATCGATCGCTATTTCTGGAGCTGCAGGAAGTGATCGTTCTGAGCGACACGGCTGTGCAGTTCGAGCTGCGCAGACCCAATGCGCTTTTCCCCCGTTACTTATGTTTGGCTTGCGCCTCCATTCTTCCGCTTGATCAGGCTGATGAACCGAACTTCTCACGTCTGCCTATCGGAACCGGCCCATGGAAGATCAGCCGGAACGATGAATCACTGGTCGTTCTGGAGGCCCATCGCGCTTATTATTTCGGACGTCCGCATCTGGATCGCGTCGAGATTCTGATCATCCCGGAGGCTGATCAAGAGAATGCTCTGGGCATCATTCCTGACGAAGAGGTCTATTATTATCCATTTCAGAAGACGCCTCACAACCCGGATTGGAACCAAGTGACGCAGACGGAGAGCGGTGTCGTCTTCTTAGCTATGAACCTGTGGAGAGAAGGTCCGTTAGTCGATCCGCGACTGAGACAGGCAATCGACTTAGCCCTGGATAGGCAGCAGATGATTCGAGATCTAGGCGCGCCTGACCGGGAAGAAGCCTTCGGATTCGTGCGTCGAGAACAGGAGAGCCGAATACGCAAGACAAGCCTTGCGCAAGCAGCGGCGCTCGTTGCCGAATCCGGTTATAGCGGGGAGGAATTGAGGCTGTTCAGCTATGCTTCTTCGGACTTCAACGAGAGGAACACGAGTTGGATCCGACTGCAGCTATCCTCCATCGGCATTCGCATAGAGAACCATTCTCTCCCTCTGTCCGAATTGAGCTGCCCGGAGCGCCAACGCGAAGCAGATATGATATTCGCGGGATATGTATACGACGAGGACGTGGAGTTATCACTTATAGAGAATTTGGAATCAGGCTACATCCGCAGCCTGCTCGAGCCGGCCATTGCCCAATTCGTGGACGAGCGATTGCGAGCAGCCAAGCAGCAGCCTGATCAAGAACGTCGTCATCAGATCTATCAAGAGATAGAGGACAGACTCCGCGCGGAGCGGAGCCTTCTTTTTCTCTACCACGAGGGGCAGAGCACCGTCTTCCACCCTTCGCTGCAGGGGGCGAACGTCAACGTGCGCGGGTGGGTGGACTTCAAGGATATATGGATCAGAAGATAAGATCAACCCGTGACCTCAAGGCTCCTCGGGTTCTCGCGACGCGGCTGTCTCTTCTCCGCCTGCCGTCCGGTTGTAGAAGTCGGCCAACGAGCTGACGATCCGATTCATCACGGCCTCGGAACGATAATACCCGCCGTGCGAGCCGAGGGGCGTATTCGCCAGCAAGCCCGGATTGTTCACTTCGAGATCTTCCGTCACCGCGTCATCGTACAATGGGCTTAACGCCTTAAGCGGATACGCGACGATATCGTCTTTGTCATAGAAGTTCACCCATTCGCCATACGGAAGTCCTTGCTCGCGGAGGAGCGGCGGAGGGAACGCGATCGGCTGACCGAAGTCCTCGTACCGCATCGTCCACAGCGCAATCGGGCTTCCCATCGTGAACAGATGCGTCAGCGTATGGCCCTGCACCAACGGCGAATCGCTCCTGCGAATCCGGTCGCGAATGCATTCGGGCAGCTTGCCTCGCTGCAGATCATAAATATAATTGCTCGCAATGACGGTTCCGAGGCTATGCGAGATCAAGCACAACGGCGCATCCGGTCCGGCTCTCTCCGACAGCTCCTGCAGCTTCTCGCAGAATCGCTCGTGAATGTCCGCGTAGATGTTGCCATGCAGCTTGGTCTCTTCCTTGCTCGCCAAAGGCTGATAGGCAATGGCATCGCCGAGAAAGCTGATCATATAGCCGCGAACGTCCACCCAATTGTCCCAACGCAGTTCGTATGGAGCCATCCTCGCTTTGAACTTCTCTTCCAGCCGATCCGTAATATCCGCCCAATAGATGCCTTCGGCGAACAGCCGGATCCCCGGACAAGCCTTCGCCAATCGCGCCTCCAGCTTCGCCGCCATCTCCAAGTGGAAGCCTTCCTTCTGTCTGCCGATACCATGTACGAATCCGACCGCGATGTTCATCCTCGAGAACTCTCCCCTCTCTAGATGGAAGCTCTCATGCTTATCCCTATTATATTAGAGCTCTACAGCCTTCGTTGCGATGTTGCCGCAGAATTCCCGGTCATGCTCCACGAACAGCATCGTCGGCTCGTGCTCCAGCAGCAGCTCTTCAATCTGCATGCGCGAGATGACGTCGATGAAGTTCAGCGGCTCGTCCCAAATGTACAGATGCGCCTTCTCGCACAAGCTGCGGGCGATGAGCACCTTCTTCTTCTGTCCGCCGCTGAAGGAGGACATGTCCTTCTCGAATTGCACGCGGGCGAAGTCCAGCTTGCGCAGAATCGCTTTGAACAAGCTCTCGTCGATCCCGGCGCGTCTGGCATAATCCGTTAGATTGCCCTGCAGATACGAAGTATCCTGAGAGACATAGGAGATCCGCAGCTGGCTTCCGATCCGAACCGTGCCGGTATAGCGCAAGTCCTCGCCGCAGATCAGCTTGATAATGCTCGATTTGCCCGAACCGTTCGGACCCGACAGGGCGATCCGGTCCCCTTGCTCAATCGTGAAGCTGACATCCTGGCACGCCGCCTTGCCGCCGTAATAGATCGACACGCGATCCAGCTCCGCCAGCCGGCTCTTGTGATAGACGAGCTGCCCAATCTTCAAGCTGTCCGCACTCTCGATGTTCTTCAGCAGCTTCGACTTCTCCTCGATCGCCGATTGCTGCCGGTGCTCAATCGCTTTCGAGCGCTTCATCATCTTCGCCGCCATGCGGCCGACGTGCCCCTTCTCCGGCTTCAAGCCGGAATCGAGCTTCCCGCCGTTCTTCGTCTTCTCCACCTCATCGGACCATTGGCTCGTTCGCTTCGCCGCTTCCGACAGCCGCTTGATATCCTTCTTCAGCTTCTCATTCTCGGCTTGCTCGAAGCTGTCCTGCCTCCGCTTGTTCTCCCGCCAGTCGGAGAAGTTGCCCTTCTGCACTTCGATGTTCGTTCGGTTAATGGACAGAATGTGATCGACGCAGTTGTCCAGGAACGCCCGGTCGTGCGACACGAGAATGAAGCCTCGCTTCGAGCGAAGATAATCGCTGACGAGCTGTCTGGCGCCCATGTCGAGATGGTTCGTCGGCTCGTCGATGAGGAGGAAGTTATTCTCCTTCAGGAAGAGCGCCGCCAGCAGCACCTTCGTCTGCTCGCCATTCGACAGCGATTCGAACGGCCGGTACAGCACGTCGTCGGATACCCTCAGCAGGTTCAGCTCGCGCATCAGCTCCCAATGAGCATAGTCCGGCACAATGCCGCTGACGACATCCAGCGTGTTCTCTTCCTTGTTCAGGACGGTGAACGGGAAGTAGTCAAAGCCGACGCTTGCGGAGATCTTCCCGCTGTATTCATGCTTGCCGAGCAGCAGGTTCAGGAAGGTCGTCTTCCCCCTGCCGTTGCGCCCCGTGAATCCCAATTTCCAATCGGTA
The DNA here is from genome assembly GCF_014212015.1 of Cohnella lubricantis. Taxonomy (GTDB): domain Bacteria; phylum Bacillota; class Bacilli; order Paenibacillales; family Paenibacillaceae; genus Cohnella; species Cohnella lubricantis. Next base: position 42,552 of record NZ_JACJVN010000048.1, read on the forward strand.
TCAAGCTGGAAGCTTACCTTTTCGAAAATGTTATCGTAACTGCCCTCATAAGCAAAGGTAAGGTTCGAAACATTAATTAACGACATAAACAAATTCCTCCCGCTGATCCAAAATCAAAAAGAGCCGCAAGAAAGTTACCTCTCTCGCAGCTCCAATAGATCCAGCGAATCCGCCCTGTAGAAGGGTCAAATTAGGATATGCCGATGGATGGAGGGGATAACGTAACTTCCTTGCATGACAAATAAAACAGGCGAAACGAATCGCTTTGCTGTTCTATCCGCAGCAAGATCCATCACATTATCCTCTTCAGCCCCCATCCTTCAAATTACAGGTATCATAGCACGCCAATTCAGGATTATCAACCGCACAGCCAGCGGGCGCTCACTCGCAATGTCGCTGCTCCTCCTCTGTCAGGTTGTTCCTCCGCTTGGATACGGGCGAGATGATCCAGTATGCGCAAGCGACGAACAGGGAGCCTCCGACGATATTGCCGAGCGTGGCGGGAATCATATTATGGAACCAACCGGCCCACGTGATTGTGTCGGGATGCGGGAGAATGAGCGCCAGGCTGAGGACGGTCATATTAGCCACGCTGTGCTCATAGCCGGAGGCGATAAAGGCGTACAGCATCCACCAGATCAGGATCAGCTTCGCGCTCTCGCTCTTCACCCTCGCAGAGCACCATATGGCCATACAGACGAGCCAGTTGCAGAGGATGCCGCGGAAGAAGATCTCCGTGTAGGGCAGCGACATCTTCTTGTGCGCGATCGAGAAGAGCAGGTGATCCGGCCCGATGCCGCGGAACAATCCGGCTCCGAAGACCAGCATCGCCAGCGTCAGTGCGCCGAGCAGGTTACCTCCCCAGCAATAGATCCAGTTCCTGAGCGTATCCTTCCACGTCGTAGCGCCGGAGAGTGTGCCTAACGTGAAGTACATATTGTTGCCGGTGAACAGGTCGGAGCCCGCGATGATCACGAGCGTCAAGGCAATTCCGAAGGAAGCGCCCATAGCCATCATGTAGACGGGCGAATGAGCCGCGAAGAGCGGAGCGCCGATGGTGATAATAAGAATGATGCCAATGCCGACATAGACTCCGGCAAGCGCTGCGTGGAGCAGATACCGGAAGCGGCTCTCCTCAAGCAGCCTCTTCTTCCTCAGCGCGGTCTGAATCATGACGTTAATCGTGTCTTGATACATAGGGATCGCCTCGATTGGACGCAAGTTTGGCTTTACGATTGCTTCGGTATAGAGATACGAACGCGGTTATCCTCCACGCGGATATCGAATGTGCGTACCTGACCGGTATCGGGCGCCTGCACTTCTCCGGACCCGAGCGCAATCTTTAGATCGCGAACCGGGCAGTAGAGATAATCGCCGCTGACGATCGCCTCCGCGAGCGAGCCTCCCTTGGCGTGCGGCGTCTTGTTCTCAAGCGCATACCATCTGCCTCCGCTTGCGCGGAACACGGCGACGCTTAAGCTGCCGGCCCGCACCTCTCTTCCTAAGCCAATCGGGTACTCGTCCGGCTTCCCGGCATCCAGCATGATCGCGCTGCTATTCGTGCCGTTCATGCGAGCTCCTCCTTTCTTCTCTCTACTCATTCGTTGCGCCGGCTTGAACCGGCTCATACAATTGACGGCGAAGCTCGCCGTTCTCCACGGCTTCCTGCCAAGGATCATGCAGCGCGGCGAGCGCTTGCTCCACCCGTGCAGCCAGCGCCGCGCAGTTGTCCTTGTCCTCGACGATGGCTTGACGGATCGTCTCCAGTCCTATGCGTTCCACCCATTCCGATGTCCGCTCCCCGTAGTTCGCGGTCTCCCGGTAATATTGGATGAATCCGCTGCAGATCAGCACCAGCTCCTCGTCCGTCTTGACCTTGCACAGCGAATCCCCTGCCCTAAGCTTGATGCCGCCGTTGCCCCCGACGAACACTTCCCACCCGCCGTCGTTGCCGATGATGCCCAAGTCCTTGATGCCCGACTCGGCGCAATTGCGCGGGCAGCCGTTCACGGCCATCTTGAATTTGGCCGGCATCCAGAGCCGCTCGAAGCGGCGCTCGAGATCGATCCCCATCGCGATCGAATCCTGCGTGCCGAAGCGGCAGAAGCGGGATCCGACGCATGTCTTGACCGTCCGGAGCGCCTTGGCGTACCCGTAGCCGGACGGCATTCCCAGATCGGCCCAGATGCTTGGCAGATCCTCCTTCTTCACGCCGAGCAAGTCCAGCCGCTGGCCGCCCGTCACCTTGACCATCTTCACCGCGTACTTGTCGGCAATATCCGCGATCTTGCGAAGCTCCTCCGGCGAAGTAACGCCGCCGTACATTCTCGGAATGACGCTGAAGGTGCTGTCCTTCTGAATGTTGGCGTGCAGCCTCTCATTCACGAAGCGCGAATCCTTCTCGTCCCGGTGCTCCAGCGGACGCAGCATGCCGAGGTAATAATTGATGGCGGGCCGGCACTTCGAGCAGCCCTCCGGCTGGCTCCAGCCGAGCACGTTCATCACTTCCCGAACGCTGGCCAAGCCCATCTCTTGAATGGACGCGACAATCTCGTCTCGGGACAAGGACGTGCAGCCGCAGATGCCGGCCTTGGCAGCAGCCGTGCCATCGTAGCTGTCGCCGAGCGTAAGCTGCAGCAGCTGCTCCACCATCGGCTTGCAGCCCCCGCACGACCGCGTCGCGCCGGTGCAGACTTTGATCTGCTCAACGGTGCTCCAGCCCTGCTCGCGAATGCCCTGCACGATCGTACCTTTGGCCACGCCGTTGCAGCCGCAGACGATCTCGTCGTCGGCCATCGCTTCGACTCCGATCGAAGCCTTCCCTTCGGAGCAGCAGCCTCCCCTTCCGAAGAGCTGCCCGTACAATTCGTCGGTCATCACGGCTTGATCGCGAACGAGCCGGGTCAAGACGGACGAATCGGTCACATCACCGTAGAGAACGGCGCCGACAATTCTGCCGTCCTTCAGGAGCACCTTCTTGTACGTGCCCCTCCAATCATCATGATTGCGCAACACGCGATGTTCCGCTGTCTCTGCATATACACCGCCCGAGAATACGTCCACGCCCGAGATCTTCAGCTTCGTCGCGACGGACGAGCCCATATATGGAGCCGGATCAAGGCCGGCAATCTCATGCGCGAGCACGCCTCCTTGTTCGAAGAGCGGCGCGACCAATCCATAGCAGACGCCGCGGTGCTCGCAGCATTCCCCGACCGCGTACACGTCAGGAGCGCTCGTGCGCATGTAATCGTCCACCACGATGCCGCGCCGGCAATCAATGCCGCTCGCCTTCGCCACATCCGTATTCGGCACGATGCCGGCGGCCATTACGACCAGATCAGCAGGCAGCTCCGTTCCGTCCTCGAACCGCAGTCCTTCAACCTCCGCTCCGCCCGTCAGCTCCACCGTCTTCTTGCCCATCGCGAACTGAATGCCTTGGCGCTCCAGCTCCGCCTTAAGCATGCCGGCCGATACCTCATCCAACTGCCGCTCCATCAGCGACTCGAATAGATGGACGACCGTCGTCTCCATTCCGAGCTGCACAAGCCCCTTCGCCGCTTCAAGCCCGAGCAAGCCGCCGCCGATCACAGCGGCCTTCTTCTTCGTTCGCGATGCGGCGATCATCGTCTCGCAATCCGCGATGTCCCGAAAGCCGATGACGCCGTTCTTGTCATGGCCCGGAACCGGCAGGAAGAACGGCTTCGAGCCGGTCGCAATAATGAGCTTGTCGTAGGACTCGGCGTCGCCGGTCTCGGTGATAACTTTTTTGGACTCCGTATCGATCCTGGTCACCTTCGTTCCGGTATGAAGCCGGATTCCGTGTTCCCGGTACCAATCGCGGTCGTTCAACACGATCTCGTCGAATGTCTTGCTTCCTTCCAGCACATAGGATAGTTGAATGCGGTTGTAGTTCGGATGCGGCTCCGCGCCGTAAACCGTTATATCGTAAGCTCCCGTGAGCTTCAGGATCTGTTCAAGCGTGCCTACGCCGGCCATGCCGTTGCCGGCCAAGATCAGCTTAGGGCGCTTCGGTGCCTCGTTCCCACTCATGCTGCATACCTCCATCGCTTTGACTCTGCAGTCAGTGTAACCGATGCGCGGGGGTACGCCAGTGATTCAGATCATAGCTTCGGAATCCTTCGTTCACAATGCAAAGAACCCGCCTAGTCGCGAGCTCTCAAGCGGGTGCAGCAGATCTTCTACCGTCTCGGCTTTCTGTCGGGCATGTGCTATAATCTACTCTGTCTGTCTAACACGGCAACTTCGTTCGGCAATTCTAGGAGGTATTATGACTGCGTCCGATTATCAATCCCATTCCATGTCCCACTCTCCAAACACAAGACGTGCGGCCATTATGGCAGCCATATTCTTGCTCATCACCATCGCGGGCCTGACCTACGTGAAGTGGTGGCCTTATTATGACAAAGCATTGGCCGCGATCGAGAAGCATACCATCGGCTCTTCCATGATCCCGAGCGCCAAGCCCGATGCTTCCTCTTCGATCTGGCAAGCTTCTTGGGAATACAGCGTCGCCTACTTTAACTCCGTCTGGAAGGCTGCGCTTCTCGGGATGATTGTCGGCGCGATGGTTCAGGTGCTGCTCCCCGCCAACTGGCTGAAGCGAGCGATGGGCAAGATGTCGTTCAAGAGCACGCTCGTCGGCGGCGTCACATCGCTTCCCGGCATGATGTGCACCTGCTGCGCCGCGCCGATCGCTTCGAGCATGCGCAAGCAGCAGGTATCGATCGGCGCCGCGTTGGCGTTCTGGCTCGGCAATCCGACGCTGAATCCTGCAACGCTGATCTTCATGACCTTCGTCCTGTCCTGGAAGTTCACGGCTCTCCGCATCTTCTTCGGGCTAGTGCTGACCTTCGGAATCAGCTACCTGGCGAACCGATTCGCGGATCGCAAGCGGCTCGAGGAGCTGCCGCTTACGGCAGATACGGAACCATCCGAAGCCGCTGATCGCGGACCCTTCCTCTGGCGGTGGGCGAAGAGCTTCGCCGGTATGTTCATCCGCATCGTGCCTACCTACCTGATTACCGTGTACGTGATCGGCCTGCTGCAGGCCGTGCTGGACCCTTCTTGGGTTAGCAACAGCGTCATAGCGATTCTGGTCTGCGCCGTCATCGGAACGCTGTTCGTCATCCCGACCGCTGCCGAGATCCCGATCGTGCAGTCGTTCCTTGCCTTCGGCACAGGACCGGCCTCTGCGCTGCTGCTGACGCTGCCCAGTGTCAGCCTCCCTTCGCTGCTGCTCGTCTCGCGCGCGTTCCCGCGCAAGGTGCTGCTGTTCGTAGCGGGCTCGGTGATCGTATTAGGCGTGCTGTGCGGCATCACCGGATCGTTGTGGCTGTAAGACAAGGCCCCCTCTATTTCCTAGAGGGGGCCTTGCCGCATTTATAACGGATATACGCGCTGCTCCTCGGAATTTGCAGGGTTTGACGTTGTTTGACCTTTCAAAAAAAATATCATGTTTACATAATTATTTTTATGTATCCTTTTATTTGCTAAGTCATGGTTCTCACAGATGTCCGATTCCATCGAACTGCTCCCCGCCGTACCGCCGCCCTCCTGCTCCTTGTCATTCTAGGCTTCTGAGTCTAGGGATATTTTGGGCATGAATCGACGAACCTAAGGGTGCTAAGCCTAAGGAGGGTTGCCTGATGAACAAACAACGCGCTCAAGAGATAGCCGGGTCTCCCGTAATGGCGAGTGTGACGCATGAAGGGGTTCCGGTCTATATCCAGCATGTGGACGAAGCGAACGAGACCGCAAGAGTGTTCCCGCTCGATGATCGAGAGAAGGAATATGACGTTCCGCTCAACAATCTAGAGGAGCAATGACGCAATGAGCCAATTAGATCAAGACACCATCCAAGAGCTGCTCGACTCACCGATAACGCGATCATCCGACTTCGTGCGCAAGGAGCTGCACCATAACGGAGCGGCCATCGTCTTGCTGTATTTGCGAAGTATCTGCGACGATGCCAAGATCCAGCAGGATATCGTGCTCCCGTTCTATCGCGCGGACCACATCGGCAGCTTCCAAGACTACCTTCGTTCCCTGGACTCCCAGAAGTCTTCGAAGGGGAGCAGCCTTTCCGAGCGGATCATTAAGGGAGAAGCCCTTGTGCTGTCCGGGGACGAGGTGTTCAGCTTCGCCATTAAGAAGACGGTCCAAGAGACGGTCGGCCCTGCCGATGTGGAGATCTCCGTCGTTGGGCCGAAGCAGGCATTCAGCGAAGAGATGGACATCAATATTAACATTCTCCGAAGCCGCTACACCGAACCGAGCTTAACCTTCGAGAGGGGCAAGCTGGAATCTTACCCGAAGACGGAGTATTCCATCGTCTACGATCGGAAGGTGGTTGACCATGCGGTTCTCGACAAGATCAAGAAGGACCTGGAGCAGCTCCGGCGCAAGCTAGTCGTTCAGGCAGCGGGTCAGCTGGCTCGTCGGATATCGAATGTCAAGCATACCTTGTTTCCAACAGTCATGATCACGGAGCGTCCCGATCGTGTCGTGCTCAATCTAAGCCAAGGCAAAGTAGCGGTCTTCGTCCACGGAACCCCGTTCGCGATCGTCGCCCCCGCGGTGTTCTACGACTTCATGTCCGCCATGGACGATCTTTACACCCACTACTGGACCGGTCACTTCCTGCTCGTCCTTCGCTACATCGGTCTGTTCCTGAACCTGACGCTGGCTTCCTTCTATGTCGGCTTAACCTCCTACAACCCGGAATTTCTGCGGGTGCAGCTGGCATTGTCCATTGCCGGCAGCCGCGCGCCGGTGCCATACCCCTCCTACATTGAAGTGGTGTTCATGCTTCTCATGATGGAGCTGCTGACAGAAGCGAGTATCCGGCTTCCGAGAACGATCGGTTCTACCGCGACAACGGTCGGCGGCTTAATCCTCGGTACGGCCGCGACCGAAGCCGGGCTGGTCAGCAACATCATGATTATTATCGTGGCTTGCGTGGCGATCTCGAACTTCGTGCTGCCCATTAACGAGATGATGTTCGCGATGCGAGTCATGAAGTATGTATTTCTCCTGATTACCACATTGTTCGGAGTCATGGGCCTTGTGATTGCCTTTATCGGCTTGCTAGTTCACTTCACGAGGAAGGAAAGCTACGGAAGGCCCTATTTAAGGCTCTTCAAGGAGAACCGGAAAGTCCTCATCAGGTAGGACGCTCGGGTACAGAAGGAGACCTTCAATTGAATCGATATTACGGGTATCTCGTCTTTTTGAATATGGTGGTCAACGTCTTCGTCTATGTCCCCCAAATTCTGATCCGCGAACGGTTCGACGGAGCGGTGAACGCGATTCTGCTCGCGGTTCCAATCGGCATGCTCATTATGTTTATTTTTATTAAGTCATTGCGCCGTTATCCTGCGAGAAGCCTCCAGGAGATCCTGGATTCGTTATTGCCAGGATGGTTGAGCCGTCCCCTGGCCTTCCTCTTTGCCAGCATGTACATGATGGCCGGCTGTATTACGATGCTGTCTATCGGAGATACGAGCGTTCGGTACATAAGTCCGGAGGCGCCGTTGCTGCTTGCTGTCTTTATGTTCCTAATCGTCGTATGTATGGCGGCCGCTCATCGATCGAGGCAAATCCTCTTCTTGATTGAGATGATTCTGATCCTCGATGTCCCTCTTATTCTCTTCATTATCGTCAAAGCGTTCTGGAATCGCTCCATCAATTGGGATTCTGTGGCAGTTGTCGGAATGAGCTACACGCATCTCCCGTCATGGACCGCGATATCGGGCGCCACCTATATTTTCAGCGGGTACACGAATCTTGTTGTATTCAACAAAGCGTTCCCTAAGCCGATCTCGCCGAGATGGATATGGCTGTTCGGACCGGTTGGGCTTGGCGTTCTCATCTCGTCGTTCGCGGTTCCAATCGGATTCCAAGGAGCTGACGGCGTATCGGACTACATCTACCCCTGGATCACGACCTCCGACTCTATGCGGGTGGAGCTCGGCTTCATTGAACGGGTGCTTCCGCTCTTCTTGCTGCTCTATGCCGGAATATCCATGGGCAGCACGATCGTCCATTGGCATGTGGCGCTATATTTAGTCAAGGAGGCGCTGCCGTCATCCTGGTCACTCAAGCCCGCGGCCACTTGGACAATTTTCGGCACTTTTGCCGCCTTTACCCTAATCTTTGCCTTTCTGTTCAACGAACAGAATATCAGCGAATTGGGCTCCGGTTGGATTCGGCTTCGCTTCCCTTGCGAGATCTTTCTCGTGCTGCTCGTACTAATCGCAGCCTTAAGGAGGAGAAGAACAGTATGATACTAAGAAGGCTGCTTACTGTTCTATTGGCCATTGCTGCAGCGGGAAGCTTGAACGGCTGCGGGTTCAAGGATATCGATAAGCGCTTCTTCGTTGTCGCCATGGCGGTCGATCCGGCTGACAATCCCGATAAGCTGTACAAAGTGACCGTCAAATTAGCCATCCCAAGCCCCTCGGAGCGATTCGGCTCTAACGATTATACGATTGTCTCCGAAGAGACGGATTCCATCGCGGAAGCGGTTCGAGTCATCAAGTCCGAAGTGGACAAGGAACTGGACCTGGGGCATATGAAGGCGATCGTCATCGGCCAGAAGCTCGTTGAGCAAGGCAACATGAACAAGCTGATGGACTGGTTCATCCGGCGCCGCGACATCCAGAACATCGCTTGGATTGCCGCTGGCAATCCATCCGGGAAGGCCGTGCTGGATCTAAGGCCGCATACTGAACGCCTTCCCTCCAACATGCTCTTCATGTCCTTCGGACAATTCGGCACAGAGACCGCCTACATCGTCTCCGAGTATTTGTTCGACTTCCATCGCAGACTGAAGGAGCGCGGGCTGGATCCCCTTCTCCCGATTATCGAGGTAAGAGACAACCAACAAGTAAGCATTAACCGATCCATTATATTGGATAAGGAGAGACAACGAATCGTTCTTCAAGCGCTTGACAACAAAGTGGTCAATTCCTTCTATCAAGGGATAGGCAAATACGATATTCGTGTGGACTTGAACGACGGATTCTTCATCATCGCCGCCGAAAATTGCAAAGGCACGTTCACTCTCAATACTCGGAACGGCAAAGCAGTCATTCATCTGTACGTCCGGGTGAATGGTATTGTGGAGGAGTCTACCGTGCCGCTGTCCAAGGAGAAGCTGTCCATGTACGAGAGAGCGGCAGAACAACAGGTGAACAAACGCGTTCTCAGCCTTTTCTACAAATTACAGCAAGCCAAAGTAGATCCCATCGGGTTCGGCCTTCGCTACCGGGCAAGACATACGGGCAATCCCGATCAAGTATGGAGAGACTGGCTCCGGCTGTACCCGGAAGCCGAATTTAAGGTTCAGTCGAAGGTGAAGCTAATGAGCACCGGGCAGATCGAATAGCCGGCTTAACCGAACTCTTGTTTACGAGGCGAGATCCGTTCGAGGAGCCACTTGAGGAAGGCTGCTTTGGCTATATAGATCGGAAAGGAATAAACAAACTCCCAATGATCCATAAGGTAAATGTCCCAATACACGAATAACGGCTCCGCTACGAAGGCGAATAACAGCGCCATTACCGTATTCGCAGCGAGGAAGGCTTTCCAGCTTCGGCAAAATTGATAAACCAGCATATGGCACACCGGCAGCACACTAAAGTCAACCGAGCTTAGATGCGTCGTGAACGGTAACAGCTGGTAGGCGTACGACCATAATTGCAATTCGCTGCCCGTATAGTCCAATACGATGATAACCAAGGTTATCATGGATCCGAACAGCAAGATGTCCTTCATCCTGGATCGATCGGCAAGCCTCAACCAGACGATCCAGGAGACGAATAGAAGAATCAGCAGCAGCCACCATTGCCATGAGAACAAATCGTGATGCAGATAGTACTCGCCGCTCATCCGGTCAAGCTCTTGTTCGGCTCGCCTTATCTCCCCGAAGGATGGATAATCACCCGCCATAATTCCTAACCTTTCTACGACTCATCGTTTGTCTTTAAGGCGACTTGGCTAAGCCAAGCGCTTGATGATCCCAGAGTATATCTTCAACGAGGCTCGATTGCTCCTCCTCGCAAGTCACGATCAGGATGACCTCACCCTTCTTCCCCTTCTTAATCTCGGTCTGAAGACGATGGCGTTCAATGAGGTATAGGATCCAACTCCACAGCAATCCGACAGCGAATCCCGTTCCTGCGCCGATCAGCCCCCAGAGGATCGGTCCCCATTCCCACACAAATCCCTTGGACGCCCCGACGGTAGCGAACATGAAGGCTAATACAAAGCTCTTATCGATGAAGGAAAGCCCGTCCGCTCGATGAATGCTGTCCAGCAGCCTCGGGGACTTCTTCCTTAGATCCAATGGCACTGCATAGATACGGCGGATGCCATGTACCTCCAGCTCGGTAATCGCAATCTCGAGCAAGGTCGTGTATTCGAAAGTGGCGAAGATCTGAGTCATTGCGCTTCGTCTCCAATAACCTCAAGCGTGCCCGGCAGCTGGTACCGCCGGGTTAGATATTGCTTCAACGCCTTCGCGAACAGCTTGTTATTCTCGACAGTACTCGTATAGGATTCATAGATGTTAAAGAAATAGAAAGACGGGAAGTAGAGAACCCATTGGGGATCCAATACCGCGGTAGACAATGAGATCTCGCCTATTAAGATATAATGAATGGCCAGAATAAGATTCGACTGCCAGACGAGAATGATCGTACTGGCCAGCGTAAATACCGCCAATATGATGCGATGCAAATATAATTGGCCCAAGCTTGGAATGCATATCGACCATATGACGGCAATCCAAGGCTTCCGTTTGTCCAAATAATTGACCTCAAGCGCTCCTATGCTGAATTGATTGAAGCGGCCGTTCTCCCGATGCGCGAGGAGATACACCTTGTTCATGTCTACTGCAGTCCGATAGCTGTCCCATATGGCGAACAGGTAGACGGGGATGTAGAGCGCTGTGAATCGGGGATCCAGCGCTTCCTTCGCTGCTTCGAACTGGCCGTTAAACGAATAGACCATCGCCATATTCAAGTGAATCTTCTGATTGATGAAGATCTCCCACAAGATGAGCGCATATCCGCGCAAATATTTATTCAAGAGCAAGTGGCCAAAGCCCGGGAAGGCCATTGACCACGCTCCGATCGTATACGGATTGCGCTTGTGAATCTGAGTTGTTCCCAGTACGCTGACATTGGCTAAGTATCGCCTGTTGCGATATCGGTTACGAAAGTTGTCCAACCGCTTCTCCACCTTGACACATAATATCGATTGATCTAAGGGTTCAGCCGCCTTGAACGGAGAGCTTCACTTGGAATACGTAACGGTGGAAGAACCATTCCGCAACTCCGAGTATGAGCGACATGACTAGGATCTCGCCAGCGCTTAAATCCCAGTTCATCATGGAGCCTGCCGCCCACAGCACGACATAAGCCAGCACCGCGTCAGCTATTGTTGCGATCCCCACATTGGTTCTGCGAAGGATAAGCTGATCTCCGATGACATAAGCGATCAATGTTAGCGCAGTCGCCGTTATCGCGGCCATCGTGAAGGACACACTTGCGTAATAAATAAGCAGAGAGACGACAACCGCACCGTTGACAATCCATTTCAAGATGAATTTCAAAGGGAATCACCTGCTTCGTCAGAATGGTTACTTCGTACATTCATCATGCAGTCATAAGTTCCCCGTTGCTTCCAAATCTCATTCTGTTTCTGTAGAAAAAGAAAAAACCGCGCAATGCGCGGTTCATGGTGCTGCTATGTATATTGCCGGCCCGGCAACGTCCTACTCTCCCAGGAC
>NZ_JACJVN010000005.1 GCF_014212015.1 Cohnella lubricantis
GGGCATGAAAGTTTTTTGTATAGAGCCATCACAAGATTGCTAAAATGAGGCACGAAGCTGGCCACGTTCGCCGTGCGCTGCATCGAAAACGAGATTCTGATGCACTTGCGTTCGCTGAAGAAGACGAAGAAGGACGTCTCTTTGCACGACCCGATCGGAACGGACAAGGAAGGCAACGAGATTACGCTGCAGGATATACTGGGCACCGAGCCCACGAAGTGGACCGCAATCTCGACATTCTCGACGAGAAATAACCATCTAACGACAAGAAGCAGATCTCTCCCCTATGGATGGAGGAGGGATCTGCTTTGCTTTGCACCTGGTTCACCAGTTACATACGATTCCGGGATAGAAGCTCCCCATGGTGCGCCTTCACGCGCAGATAAGCTTCGGCGGCAGCGCCGTTGCCCCAGTCGAATATGGTAAATTCGCCGATGCCGAGGCCTTCCTCGTTCGCTTCGCCGCCGTGGCCGTAATTTTCCATCATGAAGCCGTAGTCCTTCTCGTTGAAGAAAGGATAGACTTTCTCCCACTGCGCCTTCGTTCTCGGATTCTCCGGGCAATACATCATCACGAACGCGCACTTCAAGGCCGCCAAGCCGCGTTCGATATATTCCTCGCGTTGAAGCGCCTCCCCGTAATCCAAGATGAGCTCGGCGAACAAGCTTTGGCGGGCGTCGTTCCATTCGCCGTCGCAATTCATCACGCCGAATCCTCCGAGCGCGTCGATCGGAATGTACGGCGGCTGCCACGAAGCTTGCGTCATCAGCATCTCGTCCAGGCACCTTTCCCCCAGCTTCAAATACTTGGGCTCTTGCGAATGCTTATAGCACGCCAGGAACGCTTCCGCAGCCCAGAACATCGAGAAGTTGCACTGCTTGTACATGTTGTTCCGGGCAAATTGGCGTCCGACGTATTCCTGATTCCCATAAGTAGAGCAAGACCAATAGGTCTCAAAATCTTCCCAGCGCCCGGTCGGCACCGCGTCCCGCGCGACGGCCTCCGCTGCTCTTATCGCCGACGCCGCATATTCGCCGCGTCCGGTAAGCTCCTGCAGCTTCAGCAGGAAGGTGACGGACATCGCCGTCTCCGGCGAATCCTTCAGCACCTCGAGCGGCTCCAGCGTATCGTAATCGAGCCAAGCCGGGAAGAATCCGTTCTCATCCTGAAGCTGGATCAACGCATCCGCATATCGGGCCGCATAGTCAAGCAAGCGTTCGTCCGCTTCCAATTCCTCGTACCATCTGAGCATGAGCAGCGCCGTCCAGCTCATGTCCAGAATGTGATAGGGAGCGGACTTGACAGACTGCCAAGGCTTGACCGGATTGCGATTCGAATTGCCCCAGAACGCCGTCTCCCAGCCTTTCGAACGATTGACCGTTTGGCCGTCCGCTTGCGCCTGTTCCATCTCCGTGGCAATAACCGCGGGGAACATGCCGTTCCGCTGGGGAGCCGCCAGCGCCAGCTCCTTGGTCATTCTCGCCCGGCGCACCAGGTCCGGTTCGTTCGTCTCCAGGCCGTACCGATACAGACCGTGCGCGGACCGCAGCGAACTGAACCAGGCCTGGTTCCAGATGGAACGGAATTCCCGCTCGTTCGCGGGTCCTGGATAATTGGGACTCTGCGTCACGTTAACGATGAATGCGGCCGCCCCTACCTCCCGGCCGTTCAACTTGAATTGCTGCCAGACGCTGTCCTTCCACGTATCGAGCGCCCACCGATAAGCGTGCCGCACGAAGCCCGCTAACGGAGCTTGCAGCGGCGCTCCCGTCCGGAACAGCGGGGAGCCCCATCTGTCCCATAGAAATTCCAATACGGGCCGCCACGGATTCGCCAGCACCTGGGGATCGTCATACGTCATCAGATAGAAGCCGACCTCGACATCGCCTGCCGGATAAGCCGCTCCCGGAGCCCTCTCGTACAGCACGTGCTCCTTCACGCGGCATTCGCTCATGCCAAGCTGGAGAACATTGCGCGAAGCATCGTTGTCCAGATACCACCGGACAGGGGTACCCTTCGACATCACCTCCAGATCCGGAAGGAGAATGAGCAGCCGCTTCTTATCCCGGGCCATGACCGCAGGAGAACGGAAGCTGTGCTGATCGATGATATGCGAATCGGTAGGCGTCAAATGCGGAGCCCAGTGGAACGTCGGAACGAATCCCGGCTCGATCGCAAGCCGCCAATCGTCTTGGTTCACGGCATGTTCCAAATGAAAGGTTAGCCGTACCTGGAGTAAATTAGCATTTACCCGGTTCTGGCTGATCTCCGGCCGCACCCCGCCGATCGGATCGCATAATATGTTCCGCACGAAGCGCTTCAACTGATCGTCCAATGTCATGCTGATCGTTCCCACCTTTATCCCCCTTATCTCGGTATGTGCAATCGATTCCAGTTATAACAGAACTGACGATCGATTGTATATCTTTTTTTAGCACTTCCGAGCCTCGATCTCCAGAAAGAGACCTTTATAACAAGACTCGCAGCGCACGATCTCAAAGCCGGCCGCGCGAAGCATCTTGACCGGGTCCCGATTTAAATGGCAGCCGTCGCACAGGCGCTTCCATACCGGAGTCAGCACATCCTGCAACCGCCCCAGCAACGGACGATCCAGTCGGACATGCTCCAAGAGCAGGACCTTGGCATCTGGCTTGCAAACCCTTCTGACCTCCCTCAATGCCTGGATCGGATCGGGTATGGTACATAAGGCCAGCGTGCATACCACCGTGTCAAAAGTATGATCCGCGAACGGCAGTGCTTGCGCATCCGCCAACCGCACATCAATCGGCACCTTGGACTGCTGCGTTCTCAAACGCGATTGATCGAGCATGCTCTGCTGCGGTTCCGTTGCAATGACTTGGCTGGCATTTCGATAGAATGGATAATTCACGCCCGTACCCGCCCCGATCTCTAAGACAATCCCCGATGCGCCGGAGATTAACTTCTGACGAATGCTTCGCAAGCGGTGGCGTTCTAAAGGGTACATAAAGGAATCGTATATTCTGGCAAACCATTCGCCCATTTCCATCCACCTCCTACAGTTAGCGAACAACCCGCCCATGCAGGGCGGGTTGAGCTGTATTGGGGCCAGCGTACTCGATTAGACGGGCTCCTTAGACTTGCCGCGTTCGCTTAATCTGCGCTCGGCCATCTCCTGCAGCCTGAACTTCTGAATCTTGCCGTTGCCCGTAATCGGCCAATCCGTTGACGTGACGAACCAGACATGGCGCGGGACCTTGAACCGAGCCAGATGCTCATTGCAGAAATCGACGATCTCCATTCGCGTACAGGAATGCCCCTGCCGCAGCTCGATGAAGGCGGCGCCGGTCTCGACGGTCTGCGGATCCTTCACGCCGACGACGTAGGCTTGGGCGACGGCAGGATGCTTATTGATCACATCTTCTACTTCTTTGGGGGCTACGTTCTCTCCCGAGATCTTGTACATCTCTTTGCTCCGTCCGAGCAGCTCGATATAGCCATTCTCGTCCAATCGACCCAAGTCTCCGGTGCGGAACCATCCGTCCTTGTCGATCGCGGCGAACGTTTCTTCCGGCTTGTTATAGTAACCTTTGGTCACAATGTTGCCTCTCACGGTCAAGTCGCCGATCTCGCCGGCAGGCAGATCCTCGCCGGTCGCCGGATCCACGGTCTTGTACTGAACGTTGAACCCGCCGAATTCGGGCATGCCGCCGATGCCGCCCGGCTTGATTCGGCCGACTCGCGTAACGACCGTCTCAATCGCGTCCCCGATCTCCGTGTGAGCGGTCGAAGCGGTGACTTCCGTGCCGCCGTAACCGGTGCAGATCTCCGTCAGCTTCAAGATGTCGATCGCCCTCTGCCATACCGAGACAGGCGCTGGCGCAGCCGCGCACATCAGGGCATACAGCGAGCTGAGGTCAAAGCCCTGTACTTCGGGATGGTTAATCAATGCCACCAGCATGGACGGCACGCAGAGCATATCGTTCGCGCGGCGCTTCTCGAGAATTTGCAGCGTTTGAAGCGGTGCGAAGCCCGGCACCATAATATGCGCTCCGCCAACGAAAGATAAGGCGAGAATGCCTTCGACCAGCGCGAACACATGATAGAGCGGCAGCGCCGTGAAGATACGGCGGCCATCCTCGAACCCTCGGCTGAGTGCGGTTGCGTAAGCGCAGCGCAAGAACATGTCATGCGTGATCATAACGCCTTTGGGCTGGCCCGTGGAGCCGGACGTATAGATAATGTCTGCCACTTCGTCCGCGTAGCGGGACAACTCGGCGCGGGCGTTCAATTGCTCGTCCAATACTTCGCGTTGCAGCTTTAAGAACTCCTCCCATGGCATGAAGCTGTCATCCAGCGCGTGCTCGGTATTCTGAATACATACGGTCTGCTTGAGCAGCGGCAATTCGTCCTGGATGCGGAGTACGCCCTCGGCATGCATAACGCCGCCCGCGAATTGATGAAGGAATAACCAACGGCTGTCGGACTGCTTCAAGATGTATTTCAATTCTTCGTCGCGGAGCATCGTGTTGATCGGCACGCAGACAGCGCCTACCATCCAGACGGCGATCATTAAGGAGACCGCCTCGGGTTCATTGGCCAGCAGCAGCGCGACATGCTCCCTTCTGCCGACACCAAGCTGAATAAGGGACTTCGCGTAACGCTCAGCCTGTTCCCATAATTCCGCGTATGTGAACTCCCTGTCTTCCGTCATGACTGCAGGTCTCGCGCCGAACCGTCCGGCCTGTTCACGGAAATGGTCCGGCAGCGTTCTCTTGGGCCAGACAGGATATTCCTTCGACAATCTCTCTCTTCTCTCTTCCGCAGATAGTACCGTCATCTCTACCTCTCCTCATTTTCCATTTAAGATCGTTAAGAAGGTTATAGCAGCCCGCCAAGTCCTAGCTGCTCCCGCTGGCGTTCGTTCAGGATCTTCATGAGCGCGATCGATTGCGCTTTGATCTCTCCATTCTCGCTGGCGATGGTAGACTCCACCTCGATCGTCCGCGACGTCCGCTTAATCGGCTTCCCGGTAATGGTGAGCAGTTCGCCGCTCTTGATCGGCTGCATATAACGGATCTCCAGCTTAGCTGTTACAGCGACCAACCCCAAGAAGTACGGCACGTAGCCGGCAGCTTCATCCAGTAAGGAAGCCGTAATGCCGCCATGCTGAATGCCCGGCCATCCGTTCATCTCTTCTCGACAGCGATAATAGGCGACAGCCCCATCTCCCGACGGTTCGAATGAGATATGCAAGCCCCGCGGGTTGTCCTTCCCGCATACGTAACAAGTATTCAACTCCAATTAAGATCACCTTCCTTCTTTTATTTTCCTCCCACTCGACCTATTTTTCAATTCCTAAAATGACGCAAACGCAACAGCGGCGCTCGGATCTCTCCAAGCGCCGCTGTTTGTTCACCTGCTGAAGCCTTACTTCAACCGCCAATAAAGCTCGTTCAGCCGAAGCTCGCTGCGGAACGCCGCCTTGTTCAAGTTCTCGTCGATGAGGACCGCTTCGATGCCGGCCATCTCGGCGAAGTCGAGCATCTGCTCGGCCGTGACGACGAGCGAGAAGCCCGTATGGTGCGCGCCGCCAGCCATGATCCAAGCCTCGACGCCGTCCTTCAAGTTCGGCTGCACCTGCCACAGCACGCGGGCGACCGGAAGCTTCGGCATCTCCTGCGTCACTTCTACCGCCTGCACCGTATTGATGAGCAGCCGGAAGCGCCCGCCCATGTCGATCAAGGACGCGTTAATCGCCGGCCCCGCCTGCCCGTTGAAGACGAGACGGGCCGGGTCCTCCTTGCCGCCGATGCCGAGCGGATGCACCTCGATGCGCGGCTTGTGCGCCGCGATCGTCGGGCAGATCTCGAGCATGTGCGAGCCCAGCACGAGCTCATTGGCCGGGTCGAGATGGTACGTATAGTCCTCCATGAAGGAGGTGCTCTGATTGCCCGCGATAATCTTCATCAACCGGACGAGGCCGGCCGTCTTCCAATCGCCCTCCCCGCCGAAGCCGAAGCCGTCGGCCATGAGCCGCTGCACGGCAAGTCCGGGGAGCTGACGCAGTCCGTGCAGATCCTCGAACGTCGTAGTGAACGCGCTGAATCCGCCTTCCTCCAGGAACGACCGCAGCGCCAGCTCGAGCCGCGCTTGGTAAGCGACCGCCTCGCGCGCCGCCTCCGTCTCCGCCGCGATGTCGTACAGCTTCGCGTATTCGTCGAGCAGGCGCGACACCTCCTCGTCCGAGACCGCGTTCACGCGCGCCGCGAGATCGCCGACGCCGTATCCGTTGACGGACCAGCCGAGCTGAATCTCGGCTTCCACCTTATCGCCTTCGGTGACGGCGACCTGCCGCATGTTATCGCCGAACCGCGCGATCTTGAGCGACCGGCTCTCCGCGTAAGCGGCGGCCGTCCGCTGCCAAGCGGCCAATTCCGAACGGACGCCGGCATCCTCCCAGTGGCCGAATACCACCTTGCGCGCGAGCCCCATGCGGGCGCCGATGAAGCCGTGCTCGCGGTCGCCATGGGCCGACTGGTTCGTGTTCATGAAGTCCATGTCGATCGAATCCCACGGAATATCGCGGTTGTACTGCGTCGCGAAATGCAGCAGCGGCTTCTGCAATTGGGAGAAGCCTCGAATCCACATTTTCGAAGGGGAGAAGGTGTGCATCCAGGTGATGATACCCGCGCAGAGATCGTCGCGATTGGCCTCGATTAACGTATGGCGAATCTCCTCCGGCGTCGTCAGGACGTCCTTGAACACAATCTCATAGGTGATAAGGTTGTCGGCGTTCAGCCCGGCGACCATCGCCTTCGCATGGGCGGCGACCTCCAGCAGCGTCTCCGGTCCGTACAAGTGCTGGCTTCCGGTCAGGAACCAAAATTGATAAGGCTTCGTCTGCAGCATGTTCTCATCCTCCACTCAAATTCCGCTCCCGGCGGCCGTATTCAAAGCGTCTGCGACAGCAGCTTCCTTCCAGTTCTTCAGCTTCTTCATGACGTCGTTGCCGCCTCGGCCGAAGTAGTCGTGCAGCTTGACGTACTCTTGGTAGAGCGACTCATAGATCGCCACATTCTCCGGATTCGGCTTGAACGTCTCCTCCCGCACGCGCGCCATGCTCGCGGCCGCATCGATGATCGAGTCGTACCCTCCGTTCTCCGAACCGGCCGCAACCGCCGCGAACATGGCGGCGCCGAGCGCAGGCGTCTGCTTGGAGTCGGCGACCTTGATCTCGAGATTCGTCACGTCGGCGTAGATCTGCATGAGAAGGCGGTTCTTCTGCGGCAGTCCGCCGCACGCATACAGCTCTTCGACCTGAACGCCGTTCGAGCGGAACGCGTCGATGATCTTCCGCGTGCCGAAGGCCGTCGCTTCCAAGAGCGCGCGGTATACTTCCTCCGGCTTCGTCAGCAGCGAGTATCCGACGATTAATCCGGTCAGATCGGTATCGACGAGAACGGAACGGTTGCCGTTCCACCAATCGAGCGCGAGAAGCCCCGTCTGCCCCGGCTTGTAAGACGCCGCGCCTCGCTCCAGCCATTCATGAATGCCCATGCCCGCTTGCTCGGCGGCTTCCTTCGCGTACGCGGGGACAGCCTCCTCCACGAACCATTCGAAGATGTCGCCGACGGCGGACTGGCCCGCTTCATAGCCGTAGAAGCCGGGAATGATGCCGTCCTCCACGACGCCGCACATCCCTTCCACCTGCCGCTCCGTCTCCCCGAGCAGCATGTGGCAGATCGAAGTGCCCATCGCCATTACCAGCTTGCCCGTCGTCACGACGCCGACGCCCGGAACCGCGGCGTGCGCGTCGACGTTGCCGACGGCGACGGCGGTCGATTCTCGAAGGCCCATCATCGCCGCCATCTCGGTCGTCAGCGTGCCCGCCATCGTGCCAAGCGGAACGATGCTGCCGCGCAGCTTCGTCTCGGTCACATTCGCCAGCCGCGGATCGAGCGCCCGGAAGTAGTCTTGGCTCGGATAGCCGTCCCGCTTGTGCCAGATCGATTTGTAGCCGGCAGTGCAGCTGTTGCGGACGAACCGTCCCGTCATCTGATAGATGACCCAGTCCGTCGCTTCCAGGAACAGGTCCGTCTCTTCGTAGATCTCCGGCGCCTCGTTCAGAATCTGCCACACCTTGGCGATCATCCACTCCGATGAGATCTTGCCGCCGTAGCGGGGCAGCCACTTCTCGCCCCGCTCCGCGGCGATCGCGTTCAGCCGGTTCGCTTCGTCCTGCGCCGCATGGTGCTTCCACAGCTTCACCCAGCTGTGCGGATTGGACTTATATGCCGGGAGCAAACATAGCGGCGTGCCTTCCGAGTTCACCGGAAGCATCGTGCAAGCGGTGAAGTCGATGCCGATTCCAACGACGTCGTCCGGCGATACGCCGGATTGCCGAATGACGGCGGGAACCGACTGCCGGAGCACCTCGAGATAATCGCCCGGATGCTGAAGCGCCCAGTCCGGCTCCAGCTTAATGCCCGATTCGGGAAGCTCCTCGTCGATGACCTGATGCGGATAGGGCGTCACATGGTCCGCAACCTCCCGCCCGTTGGACAACTCGACCAACACCGCTCGCCCCGATTGCGTGCCGTAATCCACGCCGATCGCGTATTTCGTGCCCATCTGCGTCCCTGCCTCTCTCCTTAAGAATGAATGACAGCGCTTACGATTCGATCATTGTCCTACTGCTTGATTCATCCGTGCGCAGCTTGATGCTTCTTTAGATTGCTAGATGAGTGCAACTTAGCTTGATGATTAATCTCGCGGAATCCATCTGCCTTCTCACTGGCCGTAATAAGCACTAGCCCCGTGCTTGCGCAAGTAATGGCGGTCCAGCAGCGTCTGCTCCATCGGCTGAACCTCCGGATTCAAGCTGCGCATCCGCGCGGCGATCTTGGACACTTCCTCCAGCACGACGGCGTTATGGACGGCGGTGTGCGGATCTTTGCCCCAGGCGAATGGCGCATGGCAATGGACGAACACGCCCGGCACCTGATTCGGGTCGACTGCGCGGGAACGGAACGTCTCGACGATGACATTCCCGGTCTCGTATTCGTATTCGCCTCTAATCTCTTCCTCGGTCATCGCCCGGGTGCAAGGGATCTCGCCGTAGAAGTAATCCGCATGCGTCGTCCCGTACGCCGGCAGATTCATTCCCGCCTGCGCCCAACTGGTCGCCCAAGGCGAATGGGTGTGGACGATGCCGCCGATCTTGCCGAAGGCTTGATAGAGGACCAGATGGGTCGGCGTATCCGAAGAAGGCTTGTAATTCCCTTCGACGACACGCCCGGCCATGTCGACAACGACCATCTTCTCCGCCGTCAGCTCTTCGTATGGAACGCCGCTAGGCTTGATCACCACCAGCCCTTGTTCTCTGTCGATGCCGCTAACGTTGCCCCATGTGAAAGTCACCAATCCGTGTGCCGGCAGCGCCAGATTGGCCTCCAGCACCTCGCGACGCAACTGCTCCAGCATGCCGCAACCGCCTCCCCTCATGTTGTACGTACATCTATTATATTATGCTATTTGTACGTACATATTCAATGGTTTTTGGCAAAAAAATAGCGCTGCCAGGGGTTAACCCAGCAACGCCAATTTGCAAATTTATCATAAGCCCTCTTCCAAGGCTTGGGCTTACGGGATGCTGCTTCGCTTATCGAATCGTCGGACAAAGAATTGTAGACTCTCTCACGATCAATTCCGGCTGGTAGACGACATCTCCCCTCATACAGGCAGCTGTATCGCCACCGGCACCGGTAGCTGCACCATCGCCTGTCGTTGCACCATCGCCTGTCGTTGCACCATCGCCTGTAGCTGCGCCTGCATTCGCGGCATCCGCTCCTGGCTCCGGCTGCGGACCTGCCAGCATCCCCAGGATCATTGAAGCGGCCCGCGCCCCCATCTCGGCCTTCGGATGGGCGAGCGTCGTCAGCTTCACGCTTGAGGCGGCCGCAAGCGGCGAATCGTCGAAGCCGATGATCGACAGCTGTTCCGGCACCGAGATGCCCAAGTCCCTCGCCACATCGAGAAGGGCGACCGCGAGCTCGTCGTTATAGCAGACGAAGGCGGTCGGCGGATTCTCTTGGGTAAGCAGCCGCCTGGCTGCGGCAAGCGGCTTCTCGTTCTTCTCCTCGGTCGAATAGGTGGTCACAAGCTCCGGCCGCAGGGAGAGGCGATTGTCGCCGCAAGCTCTCATATAACCTTTTAACCGATGAACGCCCTGCAGGTCGTCCGTCTTGAAGAAGCCCGCAATCACGCGGTGATTCAGCCGGATCAGATGCTCGGCGGCCCTGCGGCCCCCGGCTTCGTCGTCCATCTTCAAGCAAGGCAGCGACAGCTCCGGGTACCTCTCGTTAATCATCACGATCGGCGTTCCTCGGCGCTGCAGCTCCAGATAGAGATCCAGATTCGGATTCCCCTGGGCGCTCTTCGTCGGTTCGATTATCAAGCCGCTCACCGGCTGTTCGAGGAAGGCGATCAAGCTGTCGCGTTCCTTCGACTTGTCGTTGTCCGTGCTGGACAGCAGCAGCCGGCACCCGCGCGAACGCAGCTCTGCTTCGGCGCCTCGAACGATATGGGGGAAAATATAATCCGATATGTACGTCGTCACCATCCCGATCGTCTGAACGCCGGGAACCGCCGCTGCCGTTCGCTCCCGGCTCTTGGCGACGAACGTCCCCTTGCCCTGCACCCGGTACAGCAGCCCGTCGTTCACCAGATCGCCGATCGCCTGGCGGACGGTCTGCCGGCTCATGGCGTATCGGGCCGCGATCTCATGCTCGGTCGGCATCATGTCTTCCGGCTGGAATTTACCCTCTTCCAGCCATTGCTCGATTTCTCTTTTTAACATCTGATACTTCGGCAATTTCTCGTCTGTATTCATCTCGCACCCCGGTCCAACTAATAGCGACATTATAACAGCCCGCAAGTTGTAAATACAACCTGCGCGACACGCGGCCGGATGCGATGTTGACATCGATTTTCCCGTTCGGCTATACTGTCTGTAATCTCATACGCACATACGTTGAACGAGCCCAGTAGCAGCTTTGTCCCTGTTCCAGAAAGTCGGGGGGCGATGGAACCCGATACATACAGAGACTGCGAATTACGCTCCGGAGTATCTTGGGTAACGCCAAGCGGAATCAGCGAACGATATCTCGCTTCGAGCGGCATGCGCTTAAGTCCTGTCAGGACTGGCGGTGCAATGTGGGTGGTAACGCGGTTGATGCAATCGTCCCTCTGTCTGTAATGGACAAGGGGCGATTTTTTGTTTTTACTTTGCGAAAAAGAAGGGGTTGTTTCTCGCGATGAACATTATCGACGAACTCGAATGGCGCGGCGCCATTAACCAGCAATCGGATGAAGAAGGCTTGCGCAAGCTGACGGAGGAGAAGGCGGTCTCGCTGTACTGCGGCATCGACCCGACGGGCGACAGCATGCATATCGGGCACCTGATCCCGTTCATGGTGCTCAGACGGTTCCAGCTCGCCGGACATCGTCCCGTTATCCTCATCGGCGGCGCCACGGGCACGATCGGCGACCCGAGCGGACGGACGACGGAGCGCTCGCTCCAGACGATGGAGCAGGTGCAGGCGAACGTCGACGCGCTGACCGCGCAGATGAAGAAGCTGTTCGTCACCGACAGCGATGCCAATCAAGTACGGTTAGTGAACAACTACGACTGGACGCACAAGATTAACGTCATCGAGTTCCTGCGCGATTACGGCAAGAACTTCAGCATCAACACGATGCTGGCGAAGGACGTCGTGGCGAGCCGGCTCGACAGCGGCATCTCGTTCACCGAATTCTCGTACCAGATTCTGCAGTCGCTCGACTTCCTGCACCTATACCGTCATGAGGACGTGCAGTTGCAAGTCGGCGGCTCCGACCAGTGGGGCAACATTACGAGCGGCCTTGATCTCATTCGCAAGAAGGAAGGCGTCGACGCCAAGGCGTTCGCATTGACGATTCCGCTGCTGCTGAAGGCCGACGGCACGAAGTTCGGCAAGACGGCGGAGGGCAGCTCGGTCTGGCTCGACCCGAAGAAGACGACGCCTTACGAGTTCTACCAGTTCTGGACGAACGTTGACGACCGCGAAGTCGTGAAGTACTTGAAGTACTTCACGTTCCTGAGCAAGGAAGAGATCGAGGCGCTCGGGGAGAAGGTGCAGACCGAACCGCACAAGCGCGAAGCGCAGAAGGCGCTCGCCGAAGAGATGACGCGGTTCGTGCACGGCGAAGAGGCGCTGGAGCAGGCGAAGCGCATTACGGCGGCGCTGTTCAGCGGCGACATCCGCTCGCTGACGGCGGACGAGATCGAGCAAGGCTTCAAGGAGATGCCGACGTATGACGCGAGCGCGGCGGATGCGAAGAACATCGTCGAGTGGCTCGTCGATCTCGGCATCGAGCCGTCCCGCCGCCAAGCGCGCGAGGACATCGCGAACGGCGCGATCTCGATGAACGGCGAGCGCGTCACCGATCTGGAGCTCGTCGTTACGGCCGGGCACGCCATCGGCGGGAAGTTCATCATCATCCGCAAGGGCAAGAAGAACTACAGCCTGGTGCGGATGGGGTAATCGCATAGCCGGCTCATCGCCAAGCAGCTCCCGCAGAACTTATCTGCGGGAGCTTTATTCGCTGTTAGCTTCCAACATCAAGCCGTTATACCGTTCACTTTCGCTCTACCTGCAGCGACGCTACCTTCTTCATCGTGTACGTATCCCGCAGCACCTCTTCGCCCAGCACATTCTGCTTGAGCAGCCCGCTGATCTTCGACGAATCCGCCTTGGAGATCAGCCGCCACACTTCCGAATCGGGCAGCGCCGCATACAGCTTCTGATCGTCGTACTCCCGCCGATCCTGCGCGATAATTCGCACGCGGTATCGGCCGATCTCCAGGTCCGTGACTCCCTGCTCCTCGCAGTGTCTCATGATTTGCCCGCGCAGTTCCGCCAGCTCCTGCTCGATCTCCTTCTGCTTCTGCTTCAGTTGGTAGTACCGTCTGACCTCCTTGTCCACTTTGCCCACGCTCCTTTTCTAACCCATTCATATGAAGCGAGACAGTCATTTAGTAGCGACATTCACGCGAGAGAGTTATAATGATAAACCATCTACTTCGCTGCTCACGCCATTCGCCCTAGCCACACAAGAAAATCCCAAGGCCGCTGTCTGCCTCGGGATTCTATTCTCATAATAGAGCAGCGCTGGACCCAGCCGAAGCCGGCTTCAGCTCACCCGGAACCGCGTATAGCTGAAGCCCTCTACCGACTTCTTCACTTCCAGCACGGCCGGAATCGCCTGCTTCAGCTCCTGCACATGCGAGATGATGCCGATCATCCGGCCGGTCTGCTGCAGCTCGATGAGCGTGTCGATCGCCTTGCCGAGCGACTCCTCATCCAGCGAGCCGAAGCCTTCGTCGATGAACATCGTCTCCAGCGAGATTCCGCCCTCATAAGCCTGTATGACATCCGCCATCCCAAGCGCGAGGCAGAGCGAGGCGTTGAACTTCTCCCCGCCCGACAGCGTCTTGACGTCCCGGTACTGTCCGGTGTAGTTGTCGAAGACGTCGAGGCCAAGGCCGCTCTGCTTGCCGTGCTTCTCGAGCCGGTCGCTCCTTGCCAGGTAGAACTGCCCGCCGGAGATCGACTGCAGCCGCAGGTTCGCCGCGTGCAGGATGCGATCCAGGAACTCGATGAGCAAATACCGTTCGAAGGAGATCTTGAACCGGTTGTCCCCGCGCACGACATCGTACAGATCCTTGACGAGTTGATAATGCCGCTCCGCCTCCCGCCAGACCTTGTCCGCCTGAACGATCCGCTCGCGTCCCTCGGCGCCGCGATCCAAGTGATCCTGCGCCTTGGCGAGCGACTGCCGCGACTGCTCCACCTGCTGTTCCAGCCGCGCGGTCTCTTCCGACAGCAAGGCCAGATCCGCGCGCTCCTTGCCCTTCAGCTGGGCCTCCAGCTCCTCGGCCTGCCTACGAACCGTCGCCAGCTCGGCGTCGAACCGCTCGATCGCCCGCTTCAGCTCCTCGCGGGCCGCATCCGGCAGCTTCGCCTGCTGGTACTCCGCATCCGCCGCGAAGCCCGCGCGCTGGAGCCCGGCGTCGAAGTCGGCCGCCGCCCGGTCCCTGCGCGCCGAAGCCTCCGCCAGCTGCCGCTCGGCGCCCGCCAGCTCCGCCGCTGCCGCCGCCTGCCGCTCGCGCGCCTGCTGGAACTGCTGCTGCGCCGCGCGCCAAGCCGCCTCCAGCTTCGCCCTCTCGGCTTCCGTCTCCGCCAACCGCCGCTCCAGCGCCGCAAGCGAGCGAATCGCCTCGGGCACGCTGTTCAGCGCCTGCTCGTAGAGCGCTTGCTCCGTCGCCAACGCCGTCCGCCGGCTCTGAAGGCTAGCCGACTTCTCCTCGCGCTCGCGCTGAAGCGCCTCCATTGTCTCCTCCGCTTGCGCCAGCTGCTTCTTCAGCTCGTCCGCTGCTTCCTGGTCCGCCTTCATCTGCTTCACGGCGGCGCTTAGCTGCTTGCCTTCCTCCACCAGCGATTGATAAGCGCGCTCAATCTCGCCGCCTTCACCCGCCGCGCCGCCCGCAGCGCCATCTGCCGCGTAGCCCAGCGCCGCCGCTTCTTGCTCCTTCGCTTCGAGCTGCGTATTAAGCAGCTCGCGCCTCGACTTCGCCGCCAAATACTGCGACTCCAGCTCCGACCGGCGGCTCCGCTGCTGCTCCAGCGCTTCTCGCGACGGCATATCTTCTCCCGCCATCGCCTTGTGCGGATGCTCCGCGCTGCCGCAGACGGGGCAAGGCATCCCGTCATGCAGATGCCCGGCCAGCCAGCCGGCCTGTCCCGCAAGCCAAGCTTCCTCGAGCTTCCCATACTCCTGGGCAGCCGTCTCGAACAGCCTCTGCTTGCCGGCCTCGTCCGAACTAGCATCCCGAAGCTCGCGCGTCAGCTGCAGGCAATCCTGAAGCACCTTCACTTCGGCCCGCATCCGCTCCAGCTTCTCGCTCATCTCCGGCAGCCGGCGCACCTGCTCGTCCAGCGCGCGAACCTGGTCCGCAAGCTTCTTCCTCTCCTCCTGGCGAGCTGCAACGGCGCCCTCAACCGCAGCAAGCTCTGCCTGCGCTTGAGAAGCCTCCTTGCCGATCCGCTCCACCGACGCCCGCTTCGCATCCAGCTCGCGGACGACCGGCAGATCCCGGTTCAGTCGCTCCAGCCCGCGAACTAGCTCCTCCCGCCGCTCAGCCAAACCTTCTTCACGCTTGTACGCTTCTTCGGCTGCCCGATAAGCCTCATCGGCCTGCCGCTTCGCGCCGCCCGCGGCCTGAAGCTGCCGCTCCTTCTCCCGCGCGTCCTCCGCAGCCGCGGCGGCGTGACGCTCCTGCACCTGCAGCGGCAGCGTCTTCTCCGCCAGCGCCAGCCGCGCCCGTTCCCGCTCCATCTCCGGAAGCTGCAGCTCCCTGCGTTCACGCTCGCTGCGCTTGCGCTCCAGCTCGGCGAATTGCTCGTTGAGCATCGCCGCCTGATGATAGCGCTCCAGCAGCTCCTTATGCCGCTTGATATCGGCTTCGAGCTGCGCGGCGCGGTTCGCCTTCTCCGCCTCGTAGAAGGCCAGCTCCGCATCCAGCGCGTCCAGCACCTGATGCGTATTGTAGTGCTCTTCGTCCAGCAGCCGATGAAGCTCGGAGCCTTCCCTCTCGGACAAGGCGAGGCGCAGACCCGTGATGTGCATCTTCAGATCGCGCTCCGCAAGCTCGCAGCCGTTCTGCGCGCTTCTTCGCTTCTCGTTCAAAGCTTCGGCGACGTATTTGAACAGATGCGTACGGAAGATGCGGCGCATAATCTCTTCTTTATTTTCCGTATCCGAAGTGAGCAGCTTGCGGAACTCCCCTTGGGGCAGCATGACGATCTGGCTGAACTGGTCCTTCGTCAGCCCGATCAGGCTCTGCATCCGCTCGTTGATCTGCCGCACCATATAGCGGTCGACCATCATCTTCTCCCGGCCGCCGGTCGTCTCCACGAACTCGTACTTCTCGCCGGTCGCGCTCTTATTCCCCTGCTTCACGTGTGGCAGCTGGCGCAGAATGCGATAGGTGCGATTCTTCAGCTCGAATTCGAACTCCACGGACGTGTAGACGTCGTCGGAAGCGAACTGGCTGCGCAGCTGCCTGGAATCGCTGCGGTCCTCGCCGCTGGCCTCCCCGTACAGTGCGAAGCAGATCGCGTCGAAAATCGATGTTTTCCCAGCGCCCGTATTGCCGGACACGAGGAACAGCCGGTGGCCGTTCAATTCCGTGAAGTCGATGACTTCCTTGTCCTTATACGGCCCGAACGCCGTCATCGCCAGCTTGATTGGCTTCAATCCGCTCGCCCTCCTCCCGATCGATCTCGCGCAGCACCTGCAGGAACAGCTGCTCCGTCTCTTCGGACACTTCGGATCCCTTGGCGTCTTGATAGAAGGCGCGGAACAGCGACATCATGTCCATGCCCGCCTTGCCCGCGCCGGCCGCGCCTGCTTCCGATTGTCCGTTTAGCTGCTCCAGTGCCGCCTTCCGCTCCACATGCATCGCGTTTGGGTAGACGGCCCGAATCCGCTCCATCGGAGAGAGAACCGGCAGCTTGTCCAGCAAGCGCACGTAGATGTAATCCTCGCTCTTCTCGCCGCGCTCGATCTCCTCCATCAACGCTTCGACCGTTCGCATATCGCGCCTTGGCGTCAGCAGCCTTTTCTCCACCTTAGCGCTTCCGTCCGCCTCTAGCTCTACTACTAAGTATCCCTTCCTGTGCTTCTCCTCGGAGATGGAATATTTAAGCGGCGACCCGGCGTACTGAACCTTACCGCTGCCCACGAAGTGAGCCTGATGCAGATGGCCCAGCGCCGTATAAACGAAGCAGTCGAAATGCGCCGCTCTCACATGCTCCGCTCCCCCGATCGCCAGCGGCCGCTCCGAATCGCTCGTGTTCGGCTCCGCTTCGCCGCCAGGCGTCACGAACGCGTGCCCGACGAACACGCTGCGCACGCCAGGCGTGAGCGTCTCGCGGATGCGCGCGACCGTCGCTCGCATCGCATCGTCATAGGAATGGATCTCCTCGGCCTGAAGCGCTTGGCGCACAGTCGCCGGGTCCGCGTACGGCACGAGGTAGCAGTGAACGGGACCATGCTCGTCATACAGCACGACCGGCTCGAAGGGCGGCGCGAACTCGCCCGCCATATGTAATCCCGCGGCCCGCATCATGTCGCTGCCGAAGTTCAGCCGGCTCGGGCTGTCGTGGTTGCCGGATACGGCCAGCACCGGCGTCTTCAGATCGAGCACGATCGTCTTCAGCACGCGGTCTAGCAGCTGCACCGCTTCCGTCGGCGGCACCGCCCGGTCGTACAAGTCGCCGGCGATGATAACCGCATCCGGCTTCTCCTTCTCAATGTCCTGCAGCAGCTGCTCCAGAACGTATTGCTGGTCCTCCGTCATGTAGACGCTCTGCACCAGCTTGCCCAGATGCCAGTCGGCCGTGTGGAAGAACTTCATCCGCGGCACCATCCTCTCTATGAGCTAATGATAGTCTCTATTATAACAAGAGTTGAGCGTCAGCAGGCTGTCAGGAAACATTTGTTCGATGATAATAAAAAGCCCGCCGGCGGCGAGCTTCGTTAATTACTACTATTCGAGGACGCACAGCAAGCGGACGGACGGAAGCGGACGGTATTTTTGCCGCTCACGATCTCCATTCTGTAATGGTCTATATAATAAGCGATTAGACTCGACTTGGTCTGAAGTAGTTGTTTTTCTTAAATTGTGTTAGGTCGTTACGGGTCAGCGGGCTGAAGTCGGCGTCGTAGATTTCACCGCCGCGATGAATTAGTTTCCAACTCGCAACGTCCCCTCCTTGTCCCGAAAATGTACGTCCATCTCGGCGAGGGAATCATTTCTCTTCAGTGGTCTCCCGCGAAATCTGTCAGAAGCCCTTCTATGAATGATTCCTGATGCGCCTTCTTGCCCGTCCGCCTCATCAGATCGCATAACCCGCTATCCCAAGATACGTTCATATTCTCCAATCGCTTAAGCTCGTCGCTGTTGAATGCAGGTCCCGGGTAACGAGTGAGCGCTTCCTGATACGCATTCGAATCGAATCGCCACGGAATGAAGCGTTCCGGCAACAACCGTTGCAGTGTCTGCGCCATCGCCAGCCCCTTAATGTCAAAGTCGCCAGAGTAATAGACCCGACATGCAGGCGGCGATACCTCCAAACAACGCTGCATCCAGCGAATCGCAGCGGCGCTGGCGGGACCGCTAGTGCAGACGAGCGCCGCCGGATTGCCACCCGTCTCCTCTTCAGCGGTGTCGAGCACATCCAGAATCGTCGAGAAGACCGCCGGGTTCTCCACCACATAGATATGCGAGCATGGGGGAAAATCCGATTCCGCCCCGGCCTCGACCTGCCGCAGCGTCCAGACCGTCGGCAACGGGAGGCGGCCCGGTTGCGGGAAGTACCAATGGACAATCGAGGACAGATCGTCGTCCAGGATGCCCGCGCGGCGATACAGTTCTCGCAATCGCAGCGATTCCGATCCGACATCGTCTATCTCTTCCTGTCGATCAACCGCCTCAACCGTCTTCGATTCTTCTGCCGATTCCAATGCCGCACCTTCTACTCCCTGCTTCTGCTGAAGCGCCGCAATCAGCAGCCGTCCAGCAGGCCGACCCGGGTCAAGCGTGTGAGCGTCTCCGCTGATGATGGCTGCCAGCACCGGAAGCCGGATCGGCGGCGCCCCAATCCGGTGCTCCCCGCCTCCGCCGACGTCGTCCGTCAGCAGGCTCAGTGCGCGAGCTGTCGCCGCAAGCGCAACCCGAGCCGCCTCCGGATCCGACTTGTAGCACTCCCGCAGCGTACGCAACCCCGGTCCCGTTCCCTGCTCTATCTCCCTCAACCATCTCGCGCCGGCTGTATCTAAACCAAGCGTATTCAGCTCCGTCTCCCGCACCTCCGCGAGCAGCCGCATCCACTGCCGTTCCTCTCCCGACTGCCGCTCGCCTCTAGTGAGCAGCGGTATCCCTTCCAGTACGAAGTGCAGCTCCAACAGTCCGATCCCGAATGCCGATTCCCTCAGCTCTCGATCGAACAGCTCTAGCGGGATCGGAATCGAATCGCCAGCACGGTAATACCAGCCGAAGAAGGCGTTCAATGCCTCGCACTCCTCCTCCGACGCCCGCTCAAGCACCGCCTGCCCGCCGATTCTGCCAAGCGAGACATACTTTCGCCACACCGCATGAAGTGCCTTCTGGAACCCCTTTCGGCGGAAATACTCAGCCGCGCGGCGAGATGTACCGCTCTCTTCGCTCATTCATCCTCATCCTTTCCATAGACGTACTCCTTCACCAACCCATTCCACCGATAGCGGAACAAAGTAACGAAGTCGACATCCTTCGGACGATAGATCTCGTAGATGGCCAGCTTTGGCACTGTATCATAGCAGCCCCACAGCACTTGCGACGTCATCATGTAGTCGAAGCCCATCTCCGTAAGCAGTTGGAACATATCGCGCATGTTCTCTTCGTCCACGCCCGCGAATGCCTCATCAAGCGAGATCAGCTTCGGCGCGTCCGCCCGCGCGTCGGAATAGCGCGACCAGGTGGCGGCGAAGAGCGGGATGTACATTGCCATCGCCTTCTCCCCGCCGCTCAGAACATTGAACCGCGAATCGGTGAGCGGCCGATAGCCCGTCTGTTCACCCTTGCGGTACTTGAGCTCGAACTGGAACCAGTTCCGGTAGTCCAGCACCTCGTACAGATGTTTACGCAGCGACTCCTTCTCGCTCAGCGCAGACTGCTTGGCATAACCGATCTGCGAACGAAAATGTTGGATCATCGCATCGATCTCGTCCTCGCGCAGCCGATGGGAATCGCGCTTCAGCAACTCGACCAGCGCGGCTGTATCCATCTGCTGCTCCGTCTGCGCCGCCTTCGGGTCCCAGTCTAGCTTCAGCCGCAGTCCGCTGGAGGTATTGCGTTCCTCCATGAGCCGGTTCATTCTCCTAACCCAGCCCTCCGCTCGGTGAATGCGCTGGCGAATCGCCTTGCCAACGCTGCGGAGAATGATCTCCTCGTATAGCTCACGGTCCTTCTCGCTGAGCAGAACGCGCTGCTGTTCCTCGTCAAGCGCTAATTCCTCCAGCAATAGCTGCAATGACTGCGGATGAGCACGATCTCGCATCGAATGGACGGATATACGTCCCGTCTCCTCATCGATCTCCAACTCTAGCGCGTAATCAGTCAGCACGCCCCGTATCTCGTTATACAGCTCGAGCAGTGAATTTTTCAGCGTATCCGCATTTCGGCCGGCGAACGTCGCATCGTACCGCTGTCGAATGTCAGCGCCAAGCCTCACCGCCGCTTCACGGGTTACGTCCGGTGAGTACGCTTCGCGCCATTCCGCCACGAGCCGCCGCCTCAATTCCCGATGCCAGCCGGCGAGCGCCTCCTCCAGAAGCTGCTCCAACTCCGCCTCGCGTTCCCGGTACATTTGGACACTGGCATCGGCGCGGGAAGCCGCGTCTTTGGCCTCCTCCAGCCTTGCCTGAATCAACCGCAGCTCCTTGACCAGTCTGGACCGTTCGGCTTTGAGCGATTCGATGCGGCGGGATATATCGGCGAGGCCCAGCTCCTCCATAACGCTGCGCAGCGATGCCACCTGAGCGCGCAGCGAGCGTAGCCGTTCATCCAGCTCATCGATCAGCACCTCATCGTCCTCGATCGCTTCGGACAGCGACTGCTTCTCGGTACGCAGCCCTTCGATGCGAACGCTCATCTCTGCGCTGCGGCTCCAAAGTGAGTGCAGCCCGCCGATTGCGCCCTCGTAGTCTTTCGAAGCCGACACGGCCTCCTCTAAATCCTTCAGCCGCTTCAGACGCGTCCATTCGGCCGTCAACTCACTGAGCTGCCTCTGCGCTTCGCGCCATTCGGACGACTTTTCCTTGAAGCGTTCCATGATGCGATTCTCATAATCAAGCGCCGCCTGCAACCGATACGACGCTTCCAGCAACGCCTGCAGCCCCTGCTCCAGCTCTGCGCAAGACGGAAACGAATCGGCTTCGGATAGCGACATCCGCTCCAACTCCTGATTGCCTGCCAGCCGCTCATCCAATTCATGCAGCTGTTCGTCCAACTGTTTCAACTCGCGCGTCAGGCGCTCGATCTCCAGCCTTCTCGTCTGCTGGCGCGTCTCCTTGCCGATATACTCCGCCCGGGACTTGGATGCCGCCGAGCCCGCCAGCGGTCCGACCCGGAAATGGCCAGAACCGGAGACGACTGCGCCGAACGCGCCAAAGTCGTCGGTTCCCCCTTCTTCGACCCAGAGAAATGTGCGCAGCGCAGATTGTATCGTATCTGCGGTCAGTCCACTGTCCGCAGAAGGCGAAGGCACGAGCACATCCGCCAGCGTATAGCCGAACTCGTGCGGCTGAGGAGCGATCCACACGTCTTCCTGCCCTTCCGCCGCCGCACCAACGCGGCCGTCCGGCGAGATCCAGGCATCCAGCAGTCCGGCGCGCTCCAGCGCTTCCTCCACCCGCGTTCGCTGCACATCGCCAATGCCCGCCTGGAAATCGCACACGGCATACAGTGGCGCGCCGCTCCCCGTCGGCAGACCGCTTCGCCGCCGCGCACGCGCCTCGCCGCGGATCGGCTCCGGCTCGCGGTGTGCCTCCCACGCCAGCTTCTCCTCACGCAGCCGCTCCTGCTCGCTCTCCAACTTCTCCTTCCCGTGCTGCAGCCGCAGCCGCTCCGCCGTCAGCGCCTCTCGCCGCTCGGCCAGCGCCTCCGCCATCGGCGCCCGAATGGCTTCCACCTGACGGGTCTCCGGTCCATAAGCCGTGATCGCTTCTAATGACCGGCGTACTTGCTCGTCGCCATACGGCAGCTCACGCAACGCCCCGCGCCAGGCGACGACCGCCTCGCGCAGCGAATCCTTGCGCGCCTCCAGTGCCCGAGTCGCCTCGGCACGCTCGCGTTCGCGTGCGTCACGATCCTTCCGCGCTGCGCCCAGCTCCGTCTCCAGTTCGGCTGCGAGACGCGCCGCTTCCTGCTCCTCCCGCGCTTTCGCGAGCGCCGTCTCCAGCCGCTCGCGATGCCCGCGCAGATCCCGCTTCCAAGGCTCGCGCCAGCTGTCATGCTCCGGCTCTCCGCGTTCCCAATAACGGTGGTACAACGCATGCTCTGCGAATTCGAGCTCTTGCGCGACACTTTCCAGCTCTTCCAGCGTCTCCTGTTGTTCCTTCTCCAAACGGGTTCGCTTGTGCGTCTGATCTTCCAGTTCCCGGTCGACAGCCGTCAGTTTGCCGATCTGCCGATTCACCCGATCTCGAGCAAGCGTCAAATGCTTCTCTGCATCCTGCTGCGCCGCGGCCGCCGCTTCCAGCTCGCGCTGCTTGCCGATCGCCTCGTGATTCTCCAGCACGTCCAGCTCGGCTGCGATCCGCTTCAACTCCGCATCCGTATGCTCGCCGTCCTCGATTGCCGCGCGCTTCGCTTCCTCCGCAGCCGCGAGCTTCGTCTCCATCTCCATCGTCCGCGCACGCTGCCCGCCGAACTCGGCATTGCTCTCCTGCAGCAGCGTCGAGAGATCATACAACATCCGCTTATTGTAGCGGTCGTAGACATCGTTCAACCGCTCCGTCTCGCGCTTGTGCAGACGCAGCTCGTCCAGCCGGTCGGCGATCTGATCCATATCCTCAAGCACCTCGGACAACGGACGAAGATCATCTTCCTGCAGCGGTGGAAGCGAGCCGTGCAGAATCTCGTAAATCGCCGAAGGCTTGAAATCCTTGGACAGCTTCGGGCTCCGCAATTGGATGAGCAGATGCAGCAAATCCTGAAATGCCTCTGCGTCGGCAAAGCCGAACAGCTGCTTATTCACCATATCGCGATACGAGGCCTGGTCGTGCACAACTTCGCCGCCGGAAGCGATCGCCTTCTCCAGCTCTGCCCGGCCGTACGGCACACGTTCCTGCGTCTCCAGCCAGCGATTCCGATCGTACAGCCAGAAGTTCTGACCAATTCGCCTGCCGTCGTCGAGCCGGAAGCCCCAGAACTGCACGGACGCGGCATTGCGCCGCGCGCGCAGCCCGATGCCGATCGTCTTCGTGAAGCCGCGCGAAGGGTGAACGAATTCCATCCACAAATATCCCGTCACATCCGTCTTGCCGCTGTCTGCCTCCCCGAGCAAATAATATTCGATCCGCCGATCCCGCGACCCGAACGGGTCAAGCCGGTGCGAGCGCTTGTCGCCGTCCAGCACGAGCGGCAAGAAGCTTTGCATCGTGACCGACTTGCCAGAGCCGTTCGCCCCCCGCAGAATAAGCCGGCCCTCCTCCGTGTCGAATACTTCCTCGTCGTAATACCAGAAGTTAAGCAATCCAACGCGCGCCATGCGCCAGCGCTCCGCGATCCCGATCCGTTCCGTCTGTTCATCCTTCATCCAGACATCCTCCCCCCATCACTCTTACTCAAAGTCCGCGTTCGCGTATTCCGCATTCCACCTGGCTAGAGCGGGCGACACGAGAATGTGATTCGCATCCTCCCGCTCGCCGAACCCCCACTGTTCCAGATGCTCCAGCACAATCTCCGCCAACTCGGCGGACGATGACTCCCGGAATTCCTTGCTCCAATACATGCCGCTTCGCTCGTGTAGCTTCAACAGAATACCTTCCAGCTCCGAACGCTCCAGCCGAATCGAGCCGTCCGGCTCCGCATAGCGCGAATGATCCTCCCGATTCAACTGCCGCCGCAGTTCTCCCGCCAAGAGCAGCACCAAATCCGAAGCGCCGGACAATGTCGGGAACAGTTCCGCTTCCCCGGTCAGCTCCGGATGGAAGAACAACAGCCCTTCGCGGTACCGCCTGCCCTCCATGCCAAGCATGCGCTGCAGATTATCCATAATATAACGCCGTTGCGTTAGCACGTAAGTGGACAACAAGTCCGGCTCCCAGTGCCGGTCCAGCACGACTGGCTCCAGCAAGAACCGTCGGAATACGCGGTGCCGCTTGCGGGCGTTCGCTCCGTCCGGTGTATCGGCATATCGAACCGGATCCGTCAGTTCTTCCATCGAGCGGTAAGCGGTCAAATCTTGCGGGAACCTCCGCAGCACATAGCGAGAATGCGGCGAGCATTCGTACAGCGCATTATGGCCTTCGTTCTGCGCCCAATCGTTCTCATCGCCGTCCACCAGCACGAGTACGCCAAGCGAGGCGAGCTTCTTCAAGGCTCGAACCATCGACAGCCGATGATGGTAGTGACGCCAATCCGCCTCGAGCCCGCCTGTCGCCATCTGCTCGCGAACCTCCTCCACAATATCCGACAACAGGAACTGGTCCATCTCTGTCTTGCCTTCCAAGTACCAGAGCGCATAGGTGAAGAAAATATAGTCCCGGACTTCCCTAAACTCTCCGAAGCCCATCCAGGCTTGCGGGACGGCGGGCGTCCGCTCCAATTTCGCCAGACCCCGGGTGACGATCAGCGAGAATCCAGCCCGATCCATGAACCAGTCCCGCAGTTCCTCGTAATGATCCTTGACGGCAAAATACATCTCCTGGTCGTCTTCCTTCAGAATCCACGGCCGATTGAGCAGCGCATGCACGCACGCCTGTTTACGTTCCAGCGCCATTGCCGCATTCGTCTCAGAACGCAACGTCCTTCCAGTCCGGCGAATCGCCGAACTCTTCACACCGCTCATTCAATTGCTCTCCCTTCAGCCGTCACTGCCGCTTCCCGCACCGCTTCCGTCAGCGCGAACGTCAGTTCGTAATCCGGCAGATTCAGCTCTCCGTCTTCCGACCTTAATATCGTTCGCTGCTTCGTACGGGGATTCAACATCTCGATGCGTACCCCCTCCGGCGTCACGAACGTATGTCTAGGCGCCGACGTGCATCTACCGATCCAATAGAGCAGGCGAAGCCTCATCTGCAGGGTCACCGTGCTCAACTCCGAGATTTGCAGCCGTCTGCGCTCCACCAATCCGCGGATTGCTTCCCATTCCTCCGCCTGCCGCTGCAAATACGCCTCCCGTTCGCGCCGCTTGCGCTCCGCATTTTCCGGTACCGGCTCCGTATCCGACTTCGCCCCCCGTTTCCGGCTGCGCGACCTGAGCGTGCGGATCGTCGGCGCCTCGTCCCACATCGACTGGTCCGCGCGATCCGACTGCCGCAAGTCCTCACCCTGAAGATGCCGCGTACGGAATAGCCCGAAGACTAGTCCGGCAAGACGATGCGCATCATCTAGTTCGTCCAACTGGGAGAACCACTGACCCAGGTACTCCAGCTCCTTCTTGCGGCTCACGCCCGAACGCTTGCGCTCCTGCATGCGAATGACGCTGCGCACGATGCGTGCAATCGCATCCTTCGTCGCCCGCTCCAGCAGCGTCAGCTCGGACGGGGTAATCCCGTCGCCAAGGAACCAGCGCCGCAAGTTGGCCCAACCCTGCTGCAGCTCCGTCATTAGCGTTTCTCTCGGCGGCGCTTCTTCCAGCCTCGGCTTGTCCAATTCCTCCGCCGCGACCCGCTCTAGAAATTGCCTCTGGACACTTGCGTTGATGCGTTCCAAATTGCCTTCTATCTTATAAGCGCTGCGCTGTAATGCTTGAATGAAGTTCTGCAAGTAACTCGTCAGCCGATCCTTGAAGACAAGGAAGGACTCGGCCACCATCATCTCTTCCGCCTTTGCCGTCTGCAAGCTGGCGATATAGTCAGCCGCATTCTCATGCAGCTTCTTGAATGCTTCGTACAGCGTCGTCCACAGCTCCGAAGCGGCGCCGGGCTCCGTCTCCCAATCCATCTTCCGGATCTCGAACAGCTTGTCCGCAATCGAATCGAACAAATTCGACTCCAACGAGCCGCCATATCCGGTCACCTTCTCCAGCGACTCCAACAGCCGCTCGATCTCGATGGAATACGGACGCATTAGATACTGCATCTTTTTCTTCATATACTCATCCAGTGTCGCCGCCCGTCCGCCGTCGTGCCGCGAAGCCAGATTGCCCCAATCCTCCAATTGCTCGAGATCCGACACGCATTGCTCCAGCGTATATTCAGCCAGCTCCGCCAAGCCGGAGACGCCTTCGTATACTTCTTCCGGCTTCATCCAGTATCTCAGTCTCTTATACTCTTGATAGAAAAATCGCATAATCGCCCGATAACGCACCACGTTATCGGCATTCACATACTTCATCTCGGGCACGCTCCGCAGCGTCCGATAAGCCGACTGCTCGTCCATCCGATGGTCCCCTTCCCGCTAATGCTCTTTCCTTCATCTAAGCAGGAAGTCACGCTTATTACAAGACACCCCTTTTTTCACAGCAAATTCATAGTCTTATGTACCAGTTTATCGTTGATACTGTTTCGGTGCTTCGAATAAGATAGAATCATAGACAATCGGAAAGGAAATCGAGGGATGAACATGACAAACGAGACAGCAAACGGCTTTGGGGAACAATTATTCCGGCAATTAAAGGGGGTTAGCGGTGAAAAAAGGCAGAAGTTGATAGAAGAGATCAACCTCTCACTCGGATTCGATGAGCCTGCAATCCGAGAAAGGAGGCACGCGAATCGATTGCGTTGCCCCACGTGCGGGACCGCGACTTCCGCTTCGATTGTCTGTTATGGCAAAGCAAAGCCCGGAAGCGATCGGCAACGTTACCTATGCAAAAGTTGTGGAGCGTTCTTTAACGACCATACCGGTACCGTGTTGCATCGGACCAAAAAACTGGAACGCTGGCCCTTGTTCCTTAAATATCTGCTTGACGGCCAATCGATTCGCCAGATCGCCAAGGAAGCTGGGATCAGCCCAACAACCGCACAGGCCTGGCGCAAGAAACTGCTGACACATCTGGCTGAGAAAATGAGCTCTACGCTATCGGGCATCGTTGAAGCCGTGGAGATTTCTGTGAAGACATCCTATAAAGGCAAGCATAAGTTATATACGCCTGCCTCCAAGACGAGAGAGACTCTCGTCTTCTGCAAAAGCCGTAACGGTAATGTCTGTGTCAGTCATGGATCGCTGCAGGAGCTGAAGCAAAGTTGCAAGAACTCAGACATTTTGTGGCATACCCATCTCATCCCGGCGACGCCGATCTCGAGCGCCGAACGAAGGCTCCTGCACACCAAGCAAGCGGACGCCATCGCCGGTCACTTTGCCAACCAGTACGCCCGCATGCGCGGAACTGCAACCACCAACTTACCGCTCTACGCCGCATGGCATCAGTTCCAGCATGAGACCCGACACTTTACGCAACGAGAGAAGATTCGCAGACTGCTGTTCGCAGGATTATAAACCATATTTATTCGCGAAGTAAAAGCAATAGATAACTTTAATCTTATATTGAAGTAACGATCCATCGTCAACCGATATTTGATACATGGAGAAAAACCGTAATTTACTAGAGAAATGCCAGATACGGATGTTCGAACTGAGAAAGAGATGCCTCTCTATTTGAAATAGTTGAGAAGTAATTCATCTACAAAAGAAAGCCCGCCGGCGGCGAGCTTTATGAATAGCCACTGTAACACGAACGCGAGTTCCTGCCACTACCCATATTGTGGTATAATCTACTTACAACAGAACGGTTTGCAAGGGCGGTCGGCAATCTCCCGGGAGGGAGGTGATGCCGTGGAGGTTTACCAAACATTGACGCTAATGATATCATTCGCGACACTGGTTGTGTTGATTCTCTCTTTCCATAAAAGGAAATGACCGCCCCATCTGCAAGGTCAGCGGTCATTCCTCGATCACTACCTAAAGCCGACCGCCTTTGAAGCGGCCTGTTGTCGGGGAGTCGTGCGCCAACACGGCTCCTTTGTTATTTTAAGCATATCATAGCAGGTTTAGACCCGCAATAAGAGGAATCTCTGTAGCAAATCAATTCTTTACAATCTCCATCAGCGTATCATCTTCGGACAGAGCACCAGCACAGACTTATTGCGGAGCTCGTAATATTTGATGACGCCAAGTGCGGAGAAGGTTTTCCCTAGACCTACGCTATCCGCGAGAATGCATCCGTTAAACTTCTCAAGCTTATTAATCGCTCCAATAACCGCATCCTTCTGAAAATGATATAGTCGCTGCCAAATAGCCGTTTCTTTAAAACCAGTCGCTTCGTTAGGAAGAATATCCTCGTTGATATCCGATAGAAATTCATTGAAGATGTTATATAGGATTACATAGTAAATAAACTCCGGCGAATTTTCCCTATACACCGAAGAGATATGGTCGACGACTTGTTGCGTCACATCCTCCAGCTTGTCCTTATCGTTCCACAATTTTTCGAGTCGTTGGCTGCTTCGATGTTAAACATCCCCTGCATCGTTCCCGACGTTCGATTGGATTTGAAAGTCACTTTACTCCGCACCCAATCGCCGCACTCTTTCGCAATAGCTTTAAGGGTCATTTCGTTCTTTAGCCGAATCTCAAATTCCGTTCCATACAGACTCTTCTCCCGCCCTCGTTTAGGTATATAAAATTCTCGTTTCTCTTTCTTGAAGTTATCCGCAACGAAGGCTGGCGACGTAAAAATAAAGCGAATCTCCTCCACGTCTTGAAGCTCCTTCATGAGCGCTTCATAGGCGTAGATCGAGAAGCAGGAGGCAGCTATTGATAATTTTGACCCTGGATGAAGATTGTGCTTTAAGTCCTCGCCAAGAAGCTTGTCGTATTTATATTATACAAAATTACCTATTGGTGATTCAAAAAAGAATAGCCCCGGCTTCCGATAGAAGCGAGGGCTCAACATTAATGATTCTCTTATATTGAATTTTCACTACTTCCGCTTCATCCGCCGATGCTTCTCCTGGTGCAGCTCCTTACGCTTCTTGCTCGAGTATTCGAAGTTGTCCAGCTGGCTGTACAGCTTCGCCGACTCTTCCGCCATGAGCGGGCTGCCCATGACCGCGGACAGGCGCAGCATCTCGTCGGCTTGCGCCTTCAGCAGCTGCTGGCCCTGCTCCATGTCGCCGCTATCGAACGCCTTCATCGCCTGCTCAATGACGATAGCCGACTTCGTCAGCTCGACCTGCTGCTCGACGACCGGATTGGCCGGCTGCCCGAGCAGATCGATATCCGAGGTGAACGCCGCGGCTACATCGATTGAGGTGCGGCACATCACCGCGCCCTCCGTCACGTCGACGTACTCCCAATCCAGCTTCAATACCGGGTGCTCTCCAGGCGTATGCGGGTGCAAAGTCAGCTCCACCAGAATGGACTTCACTTCATTCTGATACAGATCGCCAATTGCGATCGCGCTTCCGCCGCTCTCCCGCTCCTCCGCCGGGTAGCCGTAGATCGCCGTCACCTGTGCGCCGTCGAACGGACGGACGATCAGCTTAACGTTCTGCGCCGTCACGGATAGCAGCCCCTCCAGCTCGCGCCCCAAGATCGCCGGGATATCGTCCGCCTTCTCGATATAATGGAAGTTGCCGCCGCCGTACTCCGCGATCCCCTCCATCAATTCCTCGTCGAATCCGTCGCCGACGCCCATCGCGCTGATGCCGACGCCCGAAGAACGGTACTCCTTCGCAATCGCGAACAGCTTCGCCCGATCGGTGATCCCCTTATTAGCATGACCGTCGGACAACAAAATGACACGGTTCACCAGCCCTTCGGCCTTATGGCTGCGAACGAGCTGCACTCCTTCAATCAAGCCGCCGCTCAGATTGGTTGTGCCTCTGGCGTCAATCGAATCGATCCGCTGCTTCATGAGATCCTTATGCGTGACTTTGGAGGGAGGCAGAACAGTCTCCACTTGATCGTCGAAAACAACCAGGCTGAGCAGATCGTCAACATTCATCTGATCCGCCACGAACCGGCACGCCTTCTTGCTGTACATGAGCGGTTCGCCGGACATCGATCCGCTTCGATCCAGCACGAGCGACAGATTGATCGGCGCGCGCTTCTCGGCGTCGGCCGGACCGCCGACGCCATGCGCTTCGACCAGAAGATAAGCCATATCGGCTCCTCCGGCCGGGAAGTAAGCCTTGTTCCACATATTCATGAATAGCACCGTTGGTTGCATCGCGATAACCCTCTCTTCTCGGAATCGAATATTCTTCGTTACCGCTATCCTACAGCCTCCTGACGCCAGCAGGTTGTCAGCGAATATACGTTCGGCAACACAAACAAGCCCCGCTTCAACCGGAAGCGAGGCGCAGTCCAACCGCTTTTTCAACGATACATATCAAGCCATTCCGTCAGCTGCTCCTTCATCGACTCCCGAACCGCCTTCGGTTCGAGAATCTCCGCCGCGGGCCCGTATTGCAGAACCCACTTTAAGAACTCCTTCTCGTTGTTGACGGTGACTTCGAACAGCAAGCTGCCGTCCTTCTGGTCCTTCATTCTGGGGTGAACGAACAGCTCCTCTTCCTTAATGTAGCGGGCCACCTCGGCGTTGAACCGAACCTTGAAGGTCGTATTGCGGTCGCCTCTGTCGATGGACCAGGTGTTCTTCAGGTATTGGCGGATGTTGAATCCGCCTTTGTCGAAGGTCTCGCTTGTCAGATCCACATGCCGGAACCGGCTGATCCGGAACGTGCGAATGCCTTGCTTCAAGTGGCAGTAGCCGATCAAGTAGAACCGGTGCTCGCGCGGCACCAAATAATACGGATCAATACGGCGCTCCGTCGTCTCGTCGCGATATTGCGTATGGTAGACGGTGTGGATCGATCGCTGTTCCAGAATGGCTTGTATGATCGGCTGCAGGAAGTTCGGGCTCTCCTTGCGATAGGCGGGCGTTCCCATCTGGATAATGCCGGCGATATCTTCAATAATATCGTTATGGCGCGACCTCTCTTTGAGATGCGTGCCCATCACCTTGTCGTAGGCGGTATCGAATCCGGGAGGAAGCCGATCTCTGTCGATCATGGAAGGCAATAGCGAGAAGACGAGCGCTTCCTGCTCGGTGAAGTTCAGCGGATAGAGGAAGAACTTGCCCATGAAGCGATAGCCGGTCCCGCGCCCTTCGTTCGTGATCGGAGCAATCAGGCTGAGCGTCTCCAGGTCCCGATAGATCGTTCGCTGCGTTACTTCGCATTTGAGGGCCAGGTCCGCGGCGGAGATGCCGGGGTTCGCTTGAATGGCGTTAATCAAGTTGAACAGTCGGATGACTTTGTCGATCAATCGGCTCCCTCCTATCTTTCTATCCATTCTAGCAGAGGATGCGCGGATTGGAAAAGCGTTCCGAATCTCGGCCGAATCCGTTAATTTGCAATTGCGTACCCGCTCCGGATAATGAGATACTAATAGTTAAAAAAACTTCCGCTAGGAGCGTGACCTGCTGTGCACTTCCCAAGACCTCCATTGTCCGAATGCTTCGCCGACCTAGTCGCCACGGCCCGCGGCGACCGGAAAGCGTCGCTCGTCATCTTGAACGGGACGCTCGTGAACGTCGTCTCGAGCGAGATTCTGCCCGGCATGTCCGTCGCGGTATCCGGCTCGCGCATCGCTTATGTCGGCCGGGACGTCTCGCATTTGATCGGACCGGACACTCAAATTATCGACGCGCAAGGCAAATACATAGCGCCCGGCCTGCTGGACGGGCACGCGCACATCGAGAGCACGCAGCTCACCGTTACGGAATTCGCCCGCGCGGTACTGCCGCTCGGCACGACCGGCGGCTTCTTCGATCCGCACGAGATGGCGAATGTGTTCGGCATCGACGGCATCCGCCTCATGCTGGAGGAAGGGCGCCAGACGCCGCTCGCTTCCTACATGCAAGTCGCCTCGTGCGTACCGGCAGCCGGCTCCTCCGAGTTCGAGACGACCGCATCATCCGTCGAAGCCCCGGACGTCGCGGAAGCGTTCAGCTGGGGGCCGGATGTCATCGGCCTCGGCGAAGTGATGAACTTCCCCGGCGTCGTCTATGGCGACGAGAAGCTGACCGCCATCCTGAAGGCGACGCTTGCGGCGGGACGAATCGCGGACGGCCACTTCACCTGGCCGGCGAGCGACTGGCGGTTGTCAGCGTACGCGGCGAGCGGCGTTACCGGCGATCACGAATGCGTAACGCCGGAAGATGTCATCGAGCGCGTCCGGCTCGGCATGTACGCCAAGATGCGCCGCGGCTCCGCCTGGCACGACGTGGCCGCCACGATCAAGGCGCATACCGAGTACGGCATCGACAGCCGCCGGATGGTCCTCGTGACGGACGACCGCATCTCGGATTCGATCCGCGACGAAGGCCATATGGACTTCGTCGTGCGCCATGCGATCGCCCAAGGCGTGAAGCCGGTCACGGCGTTCCAGATGGCGACGATCAACACAGCGGAACGCTTCGGCGTATCCCGCGACATCGGCGCTGTCGTGCCGGGCAACATCGCCGATATCATCCTGCTGGACGGGAACCTGGCGGACGTGAACGTCGCCATGACAATCGCGGCTGGCCATGTCGTCGCCGAGAACGGCAAGATGGTCGTCGACTTGCCGAAGTACGAATACCCGGAGAAGGTGCTGAACTCCGTTCGATTGACGCCGGACATCCATTCCGAAGCGTTCGCGATCCGCGCTCCGATCGAATCCGGCGAAGCGCTGGTACGCGTCATCCAAGTAGTCGAGAATCACGTGGAGACGCCCGAGCTGAAGCTGAACGTTCCGGTTGGGAACGGCCTGCTCGCTCCAAGTCCGGACTCAGGCCTATGCAAGATTGCCGTATTCGAGCGGCACAAGCAAACCGGCAGCCGCTCGGTCGGCCTCGTCGCCGATATCGGCTTCTCGAAGCCCGCCGCCATTGCGATGACGGTCGCGCATGACAGCCACAACCTGCTCGTCATCGGCAATTCGGACGAGCTGATGGCCGAAGCCGCGAACGAAGTCATACGC
Source organism: Cohnella lubricantis (assembly GCF_014212015.1). Taxonomy (GTDB): domain Bacteria; phylum Bacillota; class Bacilli; order Paenibacillales; family Paenibacillaceae; genus Cohnella; species Cohnella lubricantis. The sequence goes on from NZ_JACJVN010000005.1 coordinate 32,825, forward strand.
ATGCAGGGCGGCGCTGCCGTCGTCACAGCGGATGGGACGGCATCCCTTCCCTTGCGCATCGCCGGACTGATGTCCGCCGAGCCGTTCGAAGTTGCCGCCGAACAGTCGGCCGCGATCAGCCGCGCGCTCGTGAAGGCAGGCTGCACGCTGAACTACGCCTTCATGACGCTGTCGCTGCTCGCGCTTGTCGTGATTCCGACGCTGCGCATCTCGGACAAGGGGCTCGTCCGCATCGGCGAGGACGGCATCAAGCTCGTTCCGCTGTTCTGCGCGGAAGAGTAGCCAATATTTTCCCCAACCAGTCATATAGCCCGCCGCCTGAACGCTTATTCCGAGCGTAGGGATGGCGGGTATTTTAATTCCTAACCTGCCATGACAAATATCGCGATGAGGTCTATAATAACGAAAGTACGGTTTTACCTATCGATGAAATCATGAGGTGTTATCTTTGAGTTATATCGTATACGATCTGGAAATGACGGTGCGCCGCAAGAAAGGGCAGGTGGCCGAAATCATCGAGATCGGCGCCGCCAAAGTGGTCCTTAAGGACGGCGTTCCGAGCATTGAAGATACGTTCCAATCGTTCGTCCGGCCGGTTGTCGTTCCGCAGCTGTCGGAGGATACGGTCTCGTTCACCGGCATTCGGCAGGAGGACGTGAACGGCGCCGAGACGCTCGGCCCCGTCATTCGCCGATTCGTCGAGTGGATCGGACCGGAGGAATATTATCTGTGCGCCTGGGGACCGGACGACCATCGCCAATTCGTGCAGGAATGCCGGCAGCAGAAGCTTCCGACCGACTGGATTCTGAACCATAACAATCTGCAGAAGATGCTGTCCAAGACATTTAAGCTGGAGAAGCATCAGCAGATGGGGCTGAAGAACGCGGTGGAGATGCTGGAGATTCCATTCGTCGGCTCGCATCACCGCGCGCTGGACGATGCAATGAACACCGCCCAGATCCTCGTCAAGCTGTTCGGCCAGCTCCAATTCCGGCGCAACAAGATATCGGACGACGCGAAGCTGGAGTCCGAAGTGGTCTACAAGACCGATCACTATGAGAACCTGCCTTTCGCCTCTCTTGCCAAATTGTTTGACAAATAAAGCGATTCGTCCAATTGATAACGATATGCCTAATATCTTGCCCGTTCTTGTCCGACAAGAGCGGGTTTTTTTTGGCGGTCAACGGAAGCGTTAGGATGATTTCTAGCGATAGGCAACAACTTTTGTAGTGACATGCTTCCCATTTGTGATAGACTTATTCTTATATTCTATAAGTATTCTATAAGACGAATCATCCAGAATGGAGGGTCTTCCATGGCCGCTAAGAAAATGCGTTCCGACATGATCAAGAAAGGCTTCGACCGCGCTCCTCACCGCAGTTTGCTGCGAGCAGCCGGCGTTAAGGAAGAAGACTTCGGCAAACCGTTCATCGCCGTCTGCAACTCGTACCTCGATATCGTTCCAGGGCACGTGCACTTGCAGGAATTCGGCAAAATCGTCAAGGAAGCGATTCGCGAAGCAGGCGGCGTTCCGTTCGAGTTCAACACGATCGGCGTTGACGACGGCATCGCGATGGGCCACATCGGCATGCGCTACTCGCTCGCGAGCCGAGAGATCATCGCGGACTCCGTCGAGACGATGGTGAACGCCCACTGGTTCGACGGCATGGTATGTATCCCGAACTGCGATAAGATCACGCCGGGAATGATGATGGCCGCGCTGCGCATCAACATCCCGACGATCTTCGTCAGCGGCGGCCCGATGAAGGCCGGACGCACGAAGGACGGCCGCGCGATCTCGCTGACTTCGGTCTTCGAAGGCGTCGGCGCCTACATGACCGGCAAGATCGACGAGCAGAGCTTGACCGAGCTTGAGCAGTTCGGCTGCCCGACCTGCGGCTCCTGCTCCGGCATGTTCACCGCCAACTCGATGAACTGCCTCGCTGAAGTGCTCGGCCTCGCCCTTCCGGGCAACGGCACCATTCTGGCTGTCGATCCGGCCCGCAAGGAATTCGTCAAAGAGTCCGCTCGCCAGCTGATGGAGCTGATCAAGCAGGACATCAAACCGCGCGACATCGTGACGAAGGATTCGATCGACAACGCGTTCGCGCTTGACATGGCCATGGGCGGCTCGACGAATACCGTTCTTCATACGCTCGCGCTCGCGCATGAAGCAGACATCGAATATCCGATCGAACGCATCAACGAGGTGGCGAAGCGCGTGCCGTACCTGTCGAAGCTCGCGCCGGCGTCCGATCATCATATTGAAGACCTGCATCTGGCAGGCGGCGTCAGCGCCATCATCAACGAGCTGTTCAAGAAGGAAGGCGCGCTGAACGGCGACGTGCTGACCGTCTCCGCCAAGACGCTGCGCGAGAACGTCGCCGGCTGCGAGATCAAGAATCACGAGGTCATTCGTCCGATTGACAACCCGCACTCGAAGGAAGGCGGCCTGTCCGTCCTGTTCGGCAATCTCGCGCCAGGCGGCTCCATCATCAAGGTCGGCGCGGTCGACAAGTCGGTCGGCGGCTACCATCGCGGTCCGGCCATCTGCTTCGATTCGCAGGATGAAGTGCTGCAAGGTCTTGCCGAAGGCAAGGTCAAGGAAGGCCACGTCGTCGTCATCCGCTACGAAGGGCCGAAGGGCGGTCCCGGCATGCCGGAGATGCTCGCGCCAACGTCGCAGATCGTCGGCATGGGTCTCGGCACGAAGGTCGGCCTCATCACCGACGGCCGATTCTCCGGCGCGTCCCGCGGCATCTCGATCGGCCACGTCTCGCCGGAAGCGGCGGAAGGCGGCCCGATCGCGTTCGTCCGCGACGGCGACATGATCGAGCTGGACATGAATAACCGCACGATCACGCTCGAAGTGAGCGACGAAGAGCTCGAACGCCGCCGCGCCGAATGGCCGGGCTTCGAACCGAAGATTAAGCGCGGCTATCTCGCCCGCTACTCCGCTCTCGTCACGAATGCGAGCAAGGGCGGCGTCATGAAGATTTAAGAGAACGGCGAAATGTGAATGCTTATGTAGAAGGGGCAGCGAATACCGCTGCCCCTTCTACTATGAACCGATCAGGTTCCCTTCTCATCATAATATTTATAATCCCGACCCCAATGCTTTGCCGTTCATAATCTCGTACCCTTCAATCGAATGCTATTCAACCGCATCCCTCCTTCTCTTGCTCCACTATACACAACAAACAGCCTCGCCGGCAGTTACGGCCCCGAGGCTGTCTATTCATGGATGCTTAACTCCACATATTACTTATTGAATCAACGGCTCCCCTGCGCCATCCATCAGAAGCTCGCTCTGGCGCGCAGCAGCGGCCGGCGATGGCTTCTTTGATTGCTGGGCTTCCTTTAACGCAGCCTCGGCAGCTTCCGGATCCTGCCATAGGTTCAACATCTCGCGGCTCATCAGAATCATCCGCGGCTCCAGCTTCTCGCGCTGCCGCTTCACTTTGGCTTTGCCGTCGGGATGAATAATGCTCATGAGCAGCTTCAAATACCAATTCGTCATCTTGGAGAAGAGACCTGGCTGCAGCGGGAACGTATCGAAGCCAAGACCTTCCGCTCCTCTATTCACCATGGAGATGCCGAAGATCGCCTTGACGTTCTTCTCCCGATGGATCACTTCCAGTTGTCGTGAGATGTCGGGCAGCGCGACCTTCGTCTCGCGAATGAGCCTCAGCGCGATCTGCAAGGCTGACTTGGACTGCATGCCGATCCGATACATCGCTTCGTTATCGAAGTGCATCTCCGCCACCAGATCGCCGCGCTGAATGCGGGATTGATCCCGGAGCACCAGATCAGGTCCGCCATATTTAATGATCCGGTAATGCATGAAGGAGCCGTCGCCTACGGGATGCAGGCGGAACATGACGTGGAACAGCCTCTCCCACTGCATCCAAGCCCACACGACAACCTGCTTGAACGGACCTGCCTTCACGCTGCTGCCAGCACCGGCTTTCTTCGCATTCTCTTGCACGTCCGAAGAGCCTCCTTTGCCGCGAACGGCGCGCTTGCTCTCCAGCCGGGCCGCCCGATTGCTGTCCGATAACGCAATAAGCTCATCGATGGCGACGAACTGGAGTCCCAACTCCCGGCCATCTTCCAGTATCCGCTCCACCGCCGCAATCGTATGGGCCGGAGCTTCCTCATCCGCCCCGAACGTATCGCCGCGGTCGTGCAGCAAGAATACTTGGCCGGGGAAGAAGCTTTCGCGCATTTTCCGATAGAGATTATCCGCCCCTACCTTCTTCTTCCAATCGCCGAACATCTTCGTCCAGAGCACGATGTTCAGGCTCCGCAGCTGCGCGAAGTCGAATATATTCACGATGCCCCACGGCGGACGATAATATTGCGGCTGCTTGCCTGTGATGCTCTCGATAATTTGAGACGTCCGCAGAACGTGGCGCTTAACCGTCCACGGGCTCATGATCCAATTGCTTCGATGGACATAATTATGAATGCCGATGGCATGCCCTTCCTCGTGCATCCGGCGTATGAGCTCCGGATTCTGCTCCGCGTGTGCGCCAACGACGAAGAACGTCGCTTTGGCATCGTAACGTTTGAGCGCATCGAGCAGCTTCGGGGTATAGACAGGATCGGGGCCGTCGTCGAATGTCAGGGCTATCTCGCGCTTAGCCAATCCCTTGCGGAAGACGCGAAACCCGAACACGCGGCTAACGAACCCCGGAATGAATGCATAAACCGTCAAAAAGTAAAAAATCCACCACAGAAGTCTCATTGCCTTCCCCACCATTTACATGCTGTATTATCCATTACGGCGTACACACCGTTCTATTTTATCATATGGTTCATAAAATAGGCGGGATTTGCGGGCATTCTTTTTTGAAATCGTGTACAATAAGGGCAAATAACGACTTCCAAATCATAGGAGTGAATGAAGGAACATGTTCGAGCTTTATCGGAAATATTGGAGAACCGCGTTTGACATCGGCATCATCGCGCTGACGGTCTGGCTCGTCATGTTCGTCGTAAGTTATCTATATCATCTTGCAACGCCGGTATTCCTATCGTTTCTAATATTTGTCTGCATTGAGCCTCTTGCCAAATGGCTGAACAGGCTCGGTCTGCGCAAGCCCATTGCCTCGGGTATCAGCATTCTGGTGTTTGTTCTGGTTCTGCTGGCAGTGTTGGCGGGACTCGGCGTTATTTTTTACATGCAGATCGATCAATTATCCAAGAAGCTGCCGGAGTATCAGCAATCGTTAACGCACCAGGTGACCTCGATCACGGAAGAGCTTCGGAAGCACTCGGACAAGCTGCCCGCGGACTGGACCGAGAAGTTAAGCACCGCCATCGACAAGGTCACGCAATTCGGAACCGAGCTGGCGACCGACTTCCTGAAGTGGCTCATCTCGTTCATCACTTCGTTCTCCTCGTTCATCTTGAACTTCTCCATCGCGCTTATACTCGCCTACTTCCTGAGCGTGGAGATCGACGCTTGGCGCAAATGGGCCAACGACCGCTCGCCGAAGACGGTGAGGGGCACCTTCGACTTCCTGCGCTCGAACGTGTTCAAGGGCATCGGCGCATACTTCAAGGCGCAAGCGAAGCTCGTATCGGTTACTTTCGCCGTTATATTCGTTGCGTTGCTGCTGCTGGGCGTGAATAATGCTTTCGCGATCGCCTTGCTGGCCGGCGTGTTCGACGTCCTTCCGCTGCTCGGCGTCAGCACCTTGTTTATTCCTTGGATCGTCTATCTCTTCATTGTCGGGGATATGGGGTTCGGGCTTTGGCTGACCGGACTGTGGCTGCTAGTGACGCTCACCCGCCAATTCCTGGAGCCGCGCATTACCGGTCAGACCGTCGGCGTATCGGCATTCACGATGCTGGCATTCATGATGGTCTCGCTCTCGCTCTTCGGCGTGATCGGTCTGATTCTCGCACCGATTCTCATGATTCTGCTGAAGGCTCTATACGATCAAGGCTACCTGCTGCGATGGATCCGGCTTCCGAAGGAAGAGTTCACGATCTCGCCGCTTGCTCCCCAGCAGGCCGAGGCCGGAACGTTCCTCAACAGCCTGGAGCAGATCGGGCCCGATCCCCAAGACGTACGCGATCCGAATCGGCCGACGGAAGATTGATATGTTGATAATGGTCGAAAATAATTCGGCAAAAAGCCCGGCTCCTACGACGAGGAGCCGGGCTTTTGCGTATCCAGTCGGCGAAGCGCCGCCATGATATCGCCGAACACATCAGCTGCGCGGTTGCGGGCGCCTGCGGGCTGATTCTCGATCAGCACCGCCACCGCGTAGCGCGCTTTGCCTTCGGCAGGTCCGTAGCCGACGAACCAATGGTCGTTACGCTTCGGCTGCTTGTCGCCAAGCTCGGCCGTGCCGGACTTGCCCGCGAGCGGCCACTTCGAGTCCGCGAGCGCCCGCTCGGCCGTGCCTTCGGCCACGACCGCCTTCATCGCGCGCCGCAGAGCCGCCGCCGTCTGCGGCCGTATGCGGCCGTACGCCGAAGGCGACGTCTGCGGCGGCAGCTCCGCCGCCAAGCCGCCGTCCGCGTAGCGGATCTCGCTGACGATGCGAGGCGCCAGCACCCGCCCGTCATGCAACAGCGTGACGGCCAGGTTCGCCGCTTGAAGCGGCGAGATCCGCACATCGCGCTGCCCGATGCCGGTACCAGTGCGCACGCCGCCGTCTCTCCCCTTGGCGACGTCCTTGAACACCGTCCCCGATTCCTCCTCCTGCAACAGCCGGAGCGGACCGCCGTCGATGAACCTGCCGGTGTTCCAGCCAATCCGGCGGCCCAAGCCGAGCCGATCCGCCGTCTTCTGCAGCGCTTCCGGATGCAAGCGCTCAGCCAGCGCCGCGAACACGACGTTGCACGAATCGGCGTACGCCTGCTCCAGCGTCAGAATGCCGTGTCCTCCCGTCTTCCAGCAATGCAGCCCATAGCGGCCGTATTCGCCCGTGCAGCGGAATCTCTCCTGCCGGGTCGTGACGCCGGCCTCAAGCGCCGCCGCCAGCGTCACCGTCTTGAACACCGAACCCGGCGGGACGGCGATTAGCGCATGATTCCTCGCGTCCGTCGCAGGATCGCCGATGCGATCCGGATCGAGCCGCGGCAGCGAAGCCATCGCCAGCACATCGGCGTCGGCCGTATCCAGCACGACGACGGCTCCCTGATGAATACGGTGCTTCGCCATCGTCTGCTCAACCGCAAGCTGCGCGTTCAGATCGATCGTCGTCTTCACGCGCAGCGGATAGTGCGGATTGTCCGGCGCCGTGACTCGAAGCCCGAGACCTTCCAGCGGACGGCGCGCCGCATCCGTCATCAAGATCGCCTCGGTCCGTCCGACACCCTTCACCAGCCGGTCCAGCGACAGCTCGAGCCCCGCCCCGCCCGTCCGATCTGTGACGCGCATCTCATGCGCCGCTACTTGTTCGCCGTACAGCTCCATCAGCCGCTCCGGATTCTGCGAGATGTAGCCGATCGCGTGCAGCGGTGCAATGGGCAGCCCGTCCGGGTAGCGGTTGCGATAGGGCAGCGCGGCCACACCGGCCAAGTCCAGCTTGCCGACCGCTTCCGCTTGCTCGTCCGTCAACCCCGCCGCCTGCTTCGATCCCGGCAGCCGCCAGACGTCCGCCTCGCGGATCGAGTGAAGCCAGCGCTTCAGCTCGGCCGGCTCGGCGCCGACGATCTCTGCCAACCGAGCCAACTGCTGCTGCTCCTCCTTCTCTCCGCCGCTCTGCACTCGATGCAGTCCCGGCTCCGGGAACGCCGTCAGCGCCCATACCGTCTCCCCGGTCAGCTTGCGCCCGGCGCGGTCATAGAACTGCCCCCGGCCGCTGTCCAGCACCAAGCTGTCCGATCGCTGGAGAAAAGCGAGCGCCGACGTTCCAGCGCTCCTGACGGCTTGGCCGCCCGCCAACTGCAGCCAGGCGAGCCGCAGCATCACGATGCCGAACGCCGCTCCCAGAGCCAGCGTCGCGACCAATAACCTTTTGCCCACTCGATGATCCATTCCTTAGCCCTCTCTCGCAGCCGCAGCCTCATCCTCAATGGACATTGTTGCCATCTTGGACAAGGTCAACACCTGCAGCGCCCAAAGGACTTTGCACCCGCGCGATCAGCTCGCAAGCTTATTACTTATAGCTTGTTCCCGATATGCTCCCGATACCAATTAGCCGCCGCCTCCACTTCTCCGCCGCTCAATTGATGGCCGAACCGCTCCCAATGCACGGTCGCCTCGGCGCCAGCGCCTTCCAGCAGCGAGCGCAGCTCTTCCGTCTCCGCGGTCTGGCAGATTGGATCGTTCGTGCCAGCCCCGATGAAGACAGGAACGCCTGTTAGACTAGGCAGTTGAACGCCTCTGCGAGGCACCATCGGATGGTGCAGAATCGCCCCCGCCAGCGAATTCTCATGATGGAACAACAAGCTTCCCGCGATATTCGCCCCGTTGGAATACCCGAGCGCGACGACGCGGCTCCGGTCGAACTCATACTGCTCGGCGGCTTGCTCCAAGAACTCGTTCAGCTCCGCTGTACGGAGAACGAGATCCTCTTCGTCGAAAATCCCTTCAGCCAGCCGCCGGAAAAACCGCGGCATGCCATTCTCGAGCACGCTGCCCCGGACGCTTAAATAAGAGGCCTCCGGCGCTATCGCCTGGGCGAGCGGGATCAAGTCACGCTCGGTGCCACCCGTTCCGTGCAGCAGCAGAAGCGTCGGCGCGAAAGCTTCATTCCCTTGATGGTACAGGTGCTTCATCTTCACTTAAGCATCCTCCTTCAGTACGCGCACCTCAATCGGCAGCAGGTTGCGTTCAATCGCGTCGCGGTGCTTCTCGTACCACTCGGGCAGCATCAGCTTCTCGCCAAGCGCCTCGAACGGCTCATCATTATCGAATCCCGGCGTATCGGTCGCGATCTCGAACAGAATGCCGCCGGCTTCGCGGAAGTAGACCGCGTTGAAGTATTGGCGATCGACGATCGGCGTCGGATGCAGCCCGTTCTGCTCCACCAGCTCGCGCCAGCGCGCATGGTCCTCATCGTCCTTCGCCCGCCAAGCGATGTGGTGAACGGTGCCTGCGCCGCCCGCTCCCCACGGCATCGGCTCAGCGTTAATGTCGATAACGTTGCCAATGTCGCCTGCGGCGCGGAAGCGGACCAATCCGTTCTCTTCCGCCATTCTCTTAAGGCCAATCACCTGCTGCAGGACAGCCATCGTTTGTGCCGGCGCCGTGCTGAAGAGCAGCGCCCCGCCAAAGCCCTTGATCGCCTTCTCCGCAGGCACGCCGCCGAACGCCCATTGGCTGGCTGCGCCTTCTTCACGCTCGACGATCTCCAGCAGCAAGCCGTCGGGATCCTTGAAGCACAAGTACGTCTCCCCGAACCGTATGGACCGTTCCGTCTCCACGCCAAACTTCGCCAGCCGCTGCTCCCAGAAGTCGAACGTACCGGCCGGAACCGCATAGCTCGTATAGCCCACTTGCCCGCCGCCGACGCGGCCCGGACGGCTTCCCGGCGCCGGGAAGAACGTCACCGCCGTTCCCGGGCTGCCAAGCTCATTGCCGAAGTAGAGATGATACACTTCCGGCGCATCGAAATTAATCGTCTTCTTCACCAACCGAAGCCCTAGCACTCCGGCATAGAAGTCCACGTTCTGCTGCGGATCTCTAACAAACGAAGTTATATGATGAATGCCTGCTGATTGTTGCATCATAACCGCCTCCATAATTATCTTTAATTTAAGATATAATTCTTAAAAAAAGAACTCTTATCCGCTATGCAGCTACTAACTTTAAATTAAATATCTTAAATCTGAGATAATGATACACCAGGCTGTTCGAAAAAGCAAGCCCTCCCCGCGCAATTCCCGCAGAGAGGGCTTTGATCCTGCAATAATGCTGCTGGTATCAATCCACTTTGAATTTAGACAACGATTCACGAAGCTCGTTCGAGACGGATTCCAGCCGGTTCGACAACTCCACAAGCCCTTCGCTGATATTCAACTGCTCATTGCTAAGCGACGCGACTTGCTCGGAAGTCGCGGAAGCCTCTTGGGCAACCGCACTTACGTTAGTCATGGCGAGCGTCAACGTCGATTGCGCTTCGCCAAGTTGGTTAATCGTGCCTGTAGCGGACTCCAGCCTTTGGACGAAGCCGCTCATATGGTTCTGGACGTCCCGGAAAATCTCATTAGCGTCGCGAACCGATTCGATCTGCTCACGGAAGAGCGGATAGGCGTCGGACAATACCGCAACCGTCTCATCGATCTCGCGTTGAATGGATGCCACCACTTCTCCAACCAACCCGATCGATTGACGGGATTGATCGGCGAGCTTGCGAATCTCATCGGCGACGACCATGAAGCCTTTGCCCGCTGCACCCGCTCTCGCCGCTTCGATCGTCGCATTAAGCGAGAGAATATTGGTCTGCTTCGTCAGATTGCCGAGCACGTCAAGCACCTTGCGGATCGAGCCCGTGCTCTCCTTCAGTTTATCTACCTTCTCGACCATCGAACGGGTCATCTCTTCGGTCTGACCCGTCTTGCTCATGAGTCCCCCCATGTACTCGGTTCCCTTATGCCCCGCTTGCTGGACCTCCGCAGCAGCAGTCCCCATCTCCGCATTGGCCGAGACGACGGATTCAATCTTCGCGCCGATCTCGCCAGTGATCGCGGTGCCGCGTTCCGATTCGGCCGCCAGATTGGTGGCTCCGCCTGCGATCTCCTCCGTCGCAACTGCGATCTCTTTAGCCGACGTCGCGGTCTTGCGCGATGCTTCTGACAGGGAGGATGCGGTGGACAGCACCTCAGCCGCCGACTCGGTTGTCTTCAGCACGAGTCCGGTAATCTGCTCCATCATCCGGTTGAAGCTCTCCGCCAGCTGCCCGATCTCATCCTTCCTTCGAATGCTGGAGCGAACAGTCAGATTGCCGCGTTCTCCTTCATTCATGAGCGTACGAAGCTGTCCTAACGGGCGGGCGATCGAGAATAGCACGATCACGCCGATCAGCGCCGCGATTACGATGGACGCAATGACCATAATCCAAGTCAGCGTGCTGATCGCTTCCGTTCCGTCGACAAGGCTGGACACCGGAATGTTCCCGACAACCTGCCATCCGCCGGATGTCGCCGCCGCGCTCACCGATAGCATTCTTACACCGCTCTGATTGCTCGTTTCGCTGCCGCTCTCACCGGGAAGTGTATGCGGGTATTCAGTTCCAAGCTGTTCCTCGCTGGGCGAATACACGATTTTATTGTTCGGCGTCACGATGTACGTGAAGCTTCCTTTGCCGAATTGAACGGTCTCCAACATCTCTTGCAACGGCTTCAGGTTAATCTCAATGACGAGCAGATATGGTTTGCCCTTGCTGCTCGTGTTCAACAGCGCCCGGCCAACCGCGATAGTCGGAGATTTCGCGTGATCCGCGATTCCCTTCTTCATCGTCGGCACCCATACCGCTTTGCCGTTAGCTTCGAGCATCTCATTGATGAAGGACGGCGGATTGCTGGAGATATCCGGGATTCCTCCCGAGCTGACCGAACCGATCGGCTTCCCGTTCGAATCGGATGGAAGTAAGTAAATGCCGGTAATCGCGCTGTCTGAGAGCAAGATCGCATTCAGCTTCCCATCGATCGATCTTTCGCTGTCGAACCGCTCATAGTCGTCCGTCGTGATCAAGTATGCAGATAGCAGTGATATGAAGTCCTGATCGGACAGCAGCTCCATCGTCTTGCGTTCGTAAGAACCTAATAGGAGATCCAGGCGTCCCGCAGTTTGCTTGGCTGTCTCCATACTCGACACCGAGACCTTGTCTTCGATGATGGATTTGGACTTATTAAAGGAGAACAGACCTAATGAGATAACGCAGACAAGAATCCCGCAGAAGATCAAGATGAATAGCTTTAGACCGACGGAACGAATCGGATTCTCGATCTTAGCCCCTTTTATCCATTGACGACTGGTCTGAATCCGGCGTTCCCCGCCTTCTGACTTGCCTATCAGCTTCCTCAAGCTGCCAGCTTGCACTCGTTCGCGCCATGTTGATTTCTTCATTCGATGCTATCCCTCCGGCTCAATGTCTCGAATTAATACAGACAAAAGACCTGTCGAATCTCTCTGTCGGAGTAAAACGTTGCCGTGTTTCGGCAATAGCTTACTCTACCAGAGGAATTTCGACAGGCCCTCGACAGAATCCTGTATGACCCCTCATATTTAGAATATCTTACAAGTTTACTTGGGATATTTTACAACAATCGTTTGCGCATTAAGTCCCATGTCCGAACGGGCTGATCTGTCCGCAGACGAATGCGCTGCATCGGATGTCTCGCAACTGTGAGCGGATTGCCTTCTTCATCCGTCATCTCATCGATCCGCTGCGTGAAAGCTCGTCCGCCCGGTCCGATAAATTCGACCTCCATGCCGGGCTTAAAGGGGCTTCGCTGCTGCACGACTGCGATGCCGGAGGCTTCGTCATACTCTTGCACGATCGCCGCGAAGTCATAAGGAGCGGGCTTCTCCTCCGGCTCGTAAATATGCTCGCCAGCGCCCGGCTTCGAATAGAAGAAGCCCGTATTGAGCGGACGGTTGGCTGCTTTGCCGATCTCGTCAATCCATTCCTGCTTCAACGCATACGATTCCGGATCGGCCATATAAGCGTCGATTGCCTGGCGGTACGCATTCACGACGGAAGCCACATAATGAATGCTCTTCATGCGGCCTTCAATCTTGAAGCTGTCCACGCCAGCTTCGATTAGGTCCGGAATATGCCGGATCATGCATAGATCCTTGCTGCCCATCGTGAACTGATGCTCATCTGCATTCGCAACGGCCAGCCCGCCTTCATGCAGATCATACTTCCAACGGCAAGATTGACAGCAGCCGCCACGGTTGGAATCGCGATCGGTGAAGTGATTGGACAAGACGCAGCGGCCCGAGACCGAGGAACACATAGCGCCGTGGATGAATGCTTCGATCTCAATATCTACATGCTTCTTGATCTCCCGGATCTCCTCCATCGATGTCTCTCTGGCGAGCACGACGCGAGGCAGGCCCTCTTCCTTCCAGAACTTGACCGCCTGCCAGTTCATGGTCGACTGCTGCGTGCTCAGATGAACTTCCAGCCCCGGCGCTTCGCGAAGCGCCGTCTCCACGATGTACGGGTCAGCTGCGATGATGGCCGCGATACCGACGCTCTCCAACTGGCGAAGATAGTCCGCCACCCCTTCCAGATCCTCTTGGTGAGCGTAAATATTCGTCGCGACGAACACCTTCGCCCCGTAACGAGCAGCGAATTCAACGCCCTCGCGCATCTCGTCGATGCTGAAGTTGTCCGCGTTCGAGCGCAGACCATATTTCTGTCCGCCGATATAGACGGCGTCCGCCCCATAATGAACAGCAATTCTCAGCTTCTCCAGATTACCCGCAGGAGCCAGCAGCTCCGGCTTGTCCAGACGGTAACGCTTGCCTGTTCTTCCTCGGGCGGCCGTATCCAAGACGGCGTTGGTCATCCTAACCCCTCCTTGCAGCAATTGTATTCCATACGCTTATCGCGTAACTCAGCTCTATCGACTCAATACACTTGTTCCTTATAGAGGAATCCGAAGCTGAGCTCCCGCAACGGATCCTGATGCTCACGAATCGCCTCCAGCCATTCCTCGCGGAAGACATATCCTTCCGGGTCGGCTGCCCAAGCATCCATGGCAGCCCGATAGCCGCGAATTACTGCGAGATTGTACGCTTCCGTCTTGAGCAACGATTCAATATACATACTGCGGACGCCGGCAGCCAGAAGCTCAGGCAGCGCCTCAAGCAAGCATATATCGTCCGAACTCATGACATGGGTGCCGTTCGCATCCTCGTAGATCGGCAGCTTCTCCTCAGGCCGTTCCGCCTCTGCAAGAAACCGCCCGCGATCGGGGCCGAGATCGACGATGTGCGCTTCGCGTCCAATATGATCCATATAGCTCTGCAGCAAATTCCGGCGCGAATAATAGATGTTAGTCATGCCGTGTACCTGCACTTGCGCCTCAAGCGAAGATTCCCGGACGAAGCTCGTTATCTCCTCTTCGTTCAATTCCTTGGCCAACACCGCTCGTACGGCCCCTCTGCGTCCCCAGAAGCCGGCCGTGGCCGCATTCGTTCCCGTCATCTCCGCATTCCAATGAAGCCTAAGCTCCACCCCGGCCTCCCGCACGCACATTAGCACGGCCGGATCGCCGAAGACGACGGCATCGGCCCCTGCATCCGCTATCAGCCTCAAATAATCGGGGAGACCTGCAAGCTCATCGTTGCGGAAGAGCTTGTCTGCCGATACGTACGCTTTCGCTCCAAGCTCATGCGCTCTTGCGATCGCTCCGCGAATATCGCTGTCGCCAATGTCTCCAGGAAGCCGCATGCCGAATCGGGACTCCCCGATAAGCACTGCATCCGCTCCCGCCTCTATATAACGTGCCACCTGTTCGATCGAGCCTGCCGATATGAGCAGCTCCGCAGCTTGGTTCGCGATTGTCCTGCACCTCCAGTAATCAAAGACCGACCCGGCGCAGCCGGCAGACCTCCTTGCTCTGGTCTGTATCCTTGGCGCCGGGTCGATGCGTGGTCATTCGGCGCGTGAGCACCGCTGTCTGCTATTGCTTGCTGTTATTGCTTCGCATTCTTCTCGCTTGTCTCGATGTTCTTCTGATGCTGCTTATATGTCGTCGCGAATAGATGCTGATTGCTGCCATCCTTCTTCGTCACGTAATACAGATAGTCCGTATCCTCCGGATACAGCGCCGCTTCAATCGATTTGAGGCTCGGGCTTGCGATCGGTCCCGGCGGCAGTCCTTGGTTCAAATACGTGTTGTACGGGCTGTCAATCTTCAAATCGTCCGTCGACAGCTTCTCCTTCTGCTTGCCGAGCGCATACTGGATCGTCGCGTCGATCTGGAGCGGCATCTCCTTCTCCAGCCGATTCTCGATGACGCTGGCAACCTTCGCCCTCTCGTCGTCAAGCATGACTTCCCGCTCCACCAGCGAGGCGATCGTAAGCAGCTGATGCAGGTTCAGGCCGCGCTCTTCCATCGTCGTCTGCCAATCCTCCGGCAGTTGCCCCAGCTTGCGGTCCAGCTCGGCGACCATTCGGTCGATGATATCTTCCTCGGAGGATCCCTTCTTCATCTCGTACGTTTCCGGGAACAGATACCCTTCAAGCGGATACTTCAATGAAGCGTTCTCCGGTATCTCCTTCGTCCACATGGAGGCGCCGAGCACGTTCGGGTCCTTCATCTCCTGCAGGAATTTATCCTTGTTAATGCCGGCTTCCTTCACCAGCCGATCGGCAATTTGCTCCACAGTGAAGCCTTCGGGGATCGTAAACTTCACAGTCTCGGCGGCGATGGTGTCGCCCGCATTCAACTTAGCCACGATCTCTTCCAGCGTCAAGCCCGGCATCATATCATAATCGCCGGCCTGAAAGCCCGCGCCCTCATTCTTATACTTGAGCCAAGCGCTGAACAGAAATGCATTACGAATAAGGCCCGATTGCTCCAGCTCTTCCGCGATCGATTTGGCGCCCATCCCCTTCGCGATGGTAACGCGCACCGGCTCGGTTGATGCAGGCGCTGGACGTAGACCGTTCCATACATAGAAGAGCACAGATCCGGCAGCGATGATAACGAGACCGAGAGCAATAAAGAACGACCACAGAACGGGATGGCCTTTCTTCCTCCGGTAGCGAACCGGCGAAGGCGTCTTCTCCTCTTCCTCTTCGGATGGATCCGCGATAGGCTGCTGACGCCTGCGCGGCTTCCCTTCTTCCAGTGCGGACGGGAAATCCCGCGGATAGCCGACGTCCGGCTGTGCGGCTGCCGCCGATTGTTTGGCGGGCTCGCTCAAGCTCGCTTCGCGTCCCTCGCCCAGTTCGGCCGCCTTCGTCTGACGCTCCTCTTCCGGCTGGCCCTTCTGTTCTTCCTCTTCGGAAGAGTCCCGATCGTTCGGATAGATCGAGTTCCAGCCGATCGGATTGTCATCGTCTCTATCGTTGCTCATGCCTAACCTCCTGCCGCCGATTCTCGCACAAAAGAGCGGTTGCCCGCTCTTTTGGCCACATTATCCTTGCCTGATGCCGCATTCGCAATCCCCGTAATGCCGGTCACGGCCTATCTTCGCTCCCGAACAAGAGATCGTCGTAGGCTTCCGCGACATTCTCCCACTCCTCGTCGTCCTCGACCGTCTCCAGCTGAGGAGTTCCATTGCCATCCACGACGACGCGGAACACTTCGATATCCCCTTCCGCCTTCATCGCATCCGACTGAAGCACCGCATAATCGCGTCCGCCGAGCGACAGCTCCGCCATGATCTTGAAATGCTCGGGCTTCCCGCCCTGGCCTTCCAGCTCTACCTGATCGCCAAACAGCAACTTCAAGATGCTCTCGTTCGCTTGCGTCATGACTGCCTCCGTCCGCCTTTACTTACCGGCGTCTTCGGCGTCGTCGATGCCGCCCGCCAGCGTATTGAACGTCTCTTCAACCATATCCCATTCCGCTTCGTCTTCGATCGGGAATAGCTTGATCTCATCGTTCTCTTCCTCGTAACGGAAAGCGAACACTTCCTGCTCTTCCTCTTCGTCGTCAGCTGGGATGAGCATGATATACTTCCGGCCGGTGCCGTCGTCAGGCTCGAATCGCATTATGACTTCGAATGCTTCGTCGTTGCCCTCGTCGTCCGGGATATAAATAATTTCCGCTTCTTCTTCGCGGTTCAACTCGTCTGCCATTGTTATAACCTCTCATTCTGACGGGAGTCCAAGTAATTCTGCAGGAGAATGGCCGCAGCCATCTTATCCACGACCAGCTTGCGCTTGCGGCGGCTGACATCGGCCTCAAGTAACGTACGCTGGGCGGCGACGGTTGTCAGCCGCTCATCCCAGAGATGAACGGGCATCGATAGTGTCTGCCTAAGTTCTTCCGCGAATGCCATACAAATTTCGCCACGCGGACCGATCGTCCCGTTCATGTTCTTCGGCAAGCCGACGACAATCGATTCGACCTCGTGCTCTCGGACGAGCTCGCGAATGCGATCCAGATAGTCGCCTTCCTTCTTCCGTTCGATCACTTCCACGCCCTGCGCGGTCCAACCGAACAAATCGCTCATCGCGACGCCGATCCGCTTGTCTCCGTAGTCCAACCCCATGATTCTCATCATTACCGGTGATGGTGGAGGTAGAACCGGACAAGCTCTTCGATGAGTTCGTCGCGTTCTTTCTTCCGAATCAGGCTGCGCGCATTGTTATGACGAGGAATATAGGCGGGATCGCCGGATAACAGATAACCGACGATCTGATTGATCGGGTGGTATTCCTTCTCCACCAAGGCATCATGCACGGTTAACAGAATATCCTTGGCCGATACTTCCTCAGGATCCGGCACCACGTCGAATTTAACCGTCTGGTCCAGATGATTCTTGTCCGACGAGCTCATCTCCAGCACCTCGCTTTCTCATTCTTATCCATCATATCACATTCTCGGACGGACAGGAAATGTAAGCGCTCGGGCGAGTCCGCCGATAATCGACGCGGCTTCGGCTATGTCAGACGCGAATGCTGACGGGGCAAGCGAGATGTTCGATTATATCGATATCTCTCCCCAAGTTAGCCCAATTTAGACTGGAGATACTCGATTATTCGCGAGCATCTCCAGCCGCAGCAGTCCTGCTCTCTAGCCTTACCCTTGCAGCTGCGCCAGCACGAGCTTCTCCGCCGCGCCGAGCGCCTCGGCCAGCTTCGACGCGTCCTTGCCGCCGGCTTGCGCCATCTCCGGCTTGCCGCCGCCTCCGCCGCCGCAGATCGCGGCCAGCTCCTTGATCAGCTTGCCGGCGTGCAATCCCTTCGCCGTCAGATCCGGCGTCACGGCGACGACGAACTGCACCTTGTCGCCGTCTACGGCGCCAAGCGCGAGCACCGCCGAGCCGAGCTTCTCCTTCAGCTCATCCGCGACGCCGCGCAGCGCATCCATGCCGCCCGCGTTCACTTGCGCCGCCAGCAGCGTCACGCCGCCGACCGACTTCGCCTGGCCGGCAAGGTCTGCCGCTTCGAGGCGGCCCAGCTTGCTCTGCAGCGACTCTGCGTCGCGCTGCGCCTGGCGCAGCTCCGCCTGCAGCACTTCGACGCGCTTCGGCACGTCGGCTGCGCCCGACTTGAGCAGCCCGGCCGCTTCGCGCAGCAGTCCAAGCTGCTCGTCCATGTACGCGTAAGCGTGACGGCCGGTTAGCGCTTCGATCCGGCGGACGCCGGAGCCGATGCCGCTCTCGCTGACGAGCTTGAACAGGCCGATCTGCGCCGTGTTCCGTACGTGGCAGCCGCCGCACAGCTCGAGGCTGTAGTCGCCGACGCGCACGACGCGGACGATGTCGCCGTACTTCTCGCCGAAGAGCGCCATCGCGCCGAGCGCCTTCGCTTCCGCGATCGGCTTGTAGCTGATGTCGAGCTCGGTGCCAAGCCAGATCTGCTCGTTCACGCGGCGCTCCACATCCGCAAGCTCTTCGGCGGTAATCGCGCCGAAGTGCGAGAAGTCGAAGCGCAGGCGATCCGGTTCGACGAGCGAGCCCGCTTGATTGACGTGCGTGCCGAGCACTTCCTTCAGCGCCTTGTGCAGCAGGTGCGTCGCCGTGTGGTTGCGCACGATGTCGCTGCGGTCCGCCGCGTTGACGCTGGCCGCCACGACGTCGCCAACCTTCAGCGTGCCTGCCGTGACCGTCACGTGGTGCACGTGCTGGCCAAGCGGAGCCTTGCTCATGCCGTTCACGCTAACCGCGAGTCCAGCCGCGCCCGTCAGCGTGCCGGTGTCGCTCACCTGGCCGCCGCTCTCCGCATAGAAAGGCGTGCGGTCGAGCACGACCGCTGCCGTCTCGTCCGCGCCTGCCTCGTCTACGAACTTGTCGCCCGATACGATAGCGACGACCCGCGCTTCCGCCGTCAAGCTCTCATAGCCGATGAACTCGCTCTCCGCCGTCAACTCCGACAGCGCGCCGCCCTGCACCTTCATGCTATCCGTCTCTTGGCGAGCGGAGCGCGCGCGTTCGCGCTGCTCCTCCATCGAAGCGTCGAAGCCTTCGCGGTCGACGGTCATGCCTTGCTCCGCTGCATAATCTTCCGTCAGGTCGAACGGGAAGCCGTACGTATCGTACAGCTTGAACGCATCCGGTCCGGAGATGACCGATATGCCTTCGCTCTTCGCCTTGCCGCACAGGTCGGCGAGAATAGCCAGACCGTCGCTGAGCGTCTCGTGGAAACGTTCTTCCTCGGTACGAATGACCTTCTCGATGAACTCGCGCTTCTCCACAACCTCCGGGTAGTGGCCGCCCATAACGCCGCCGACCGTCTTCGTGATCTCCCACAGGAACGGGCGGTCAATGCCGATCACCTTGCCGTAACGAACGGCGCGGCGGAGCAGACGGCGGATAATGTAGCCGCGGCCTTCGTTGGAAGGCAGGACGCCGTCGCCGACGGCGAACGACACGGTGCGGATGTGGTCCGCGATAACCTTCAGCGCGACGTCGTGGTCCGGGTTAGCCTTATACGTTACACCTGCGATCTTGGCCGCATGCGCGATGATCGGCTGGAACAGGTCGGTGTCGAAGTTGGAATCGACGTCCTGCACGATCGAAGCGAAGCGCTCGAGTCCTGCGCCGGTATCGATGTTCTTGTTCGGCAGCGGCGTGTAGCTGCCGTCCTTGTTATGGTTGAACTGCGAGAACACGAGGTTCCACACTTCGAGGAAACGCTCATTCTCCCCGCCAGGGTAGCATTCCGGGTCGGACAGATCGCCGTACTTCTCGCCGCGGTCGTAGAAGATCTCGGTGCAAGGTCCGCATGGGCCTTCGCCGATATCCCAGAAGTTGTCGGTCAGCTTGATGATGCGGTTCTCAGGGATGCCGATCTTCTCGTTCCAGTAGCGGAACGCTTCTTCGTCCTCCGGATGAATCGTCACGGACAAGCGGTCCGGGTCGAAGCCGATCCACTGCGGGCCGGTCAAGAACTCCCACGCCCACGTGATGGCTTCTTCCTTGAAGTAGTCGCCGATGGAGAAGTTCCCGAGCATCTCGAAGAACGTATGGTGGCGGCGCGTCTTGCCGACGTTCTCGATATCGTTCGTACGGATGCACTTCTGCGAGTTGGTGATGCGCGGGTTCTCCGGCTTCACGCGTCCGTCGAAGTATTGCTTAAGCGGCGCCATGCCGGCGTTAATCCACAGCAGGGACGGGTCATTATGCGGCACGAGCGAAGCGCTCGGCTCGACATGGTGGCCTTTGCTCTCGAAGAAGCGAAGCCATCTCTCGCGGATATCCGCGGCTTTTAACGGTTGCATTAGGGGTCCTCCTTCTATTTGGGCCAAAAATGGGTTTGGTTTAACCATCTCGCTCGGCAGCCCGGCAAATAAAAAACGCCCCTGACAAGTCAGGGACGAATCGAATTCGCGGTACCACCCTGGTTATCGCGCGCCTCCTAGCGGCAACGCAATCGCCTCATCGGGCGTTAACGGGCCCACCCGTCGATGTTGAATCGAGCTCCAGAACCGGCTTCCCCCGCCCTTCGCGCAAGGATTCTTCCACCCCGGCATCTTCCCGCCGTTAGGCTTATCGGTTCACCCGAGGGAAGAGCGTCGGAATCCTCTCTCTGCAGCACGGTCTGCAAGGTACTCTTGTCCTGTCAACGCTTTGCTATTTATTGATTATAGTGAACGCTTTCCCTCGCTGTCAAACGGTTTTTCTCCGAATATAGTAGGCGGAGACGTGCTGCGCGATTACCTTCAGAGCCGCATAGACCGGTACCGCCAGCAGCAGCCCGACGATGCCCGCCAGCTCACCCCCGACCAATAGCACGAAGATGATCGTCATCGGGTGAAGATGCATCGACCGGCCGACCACCTGAGGGCTGATGATATTGCTCTCCAGGAACTGGCACAGCGTATTCACGACGGCAACCAGCAAAGCCATTTTCCACGAGATCGTTAGCGCCATTACCATCGCCGGAAGCGCGCCTAGGAACGGGCCCAAGTAAGGGATAATGTCGAACAGCGCCACGAAGAGCGCCATCAGCAGCGGGTAAGGCATGCCGATCAGCAAGTAGCCGATGTACGCCGACACCCCCACGCACACCGAGACCAGAAGCTGCCCCCGTATGTAGCTTCCCAGCGCTTCATCGATATCCTTCAGCAGCCGCACGACGCCTTGTCGGCGGGCTCTCGGCACGTACTTGAAGATTGCACGTTCGAAGACATCCATATCCTTCAGCATGTAGAAAGCCAGGAACGGAACGATCATCGCGAGAAAAAAGACGTTCACGACCGCGCCGATGTTGTGCATGAACGCGGCGACGCGCTCGGAGATCTGCTTCTCGATACCTGCGACCGACCGGTTAATGCCGCTTCTGACGCTCTCCGGCAGCATCTCATTATGATTGAAATGATGCACTAGGCTCTGCGCCTTCATCGTCATCTCCGGCACGTGCTCGTTCAGCTCCTGCACCTGCCCGACGACCATCGGCGTCACATTGACGAAGATGACCACGCAGCTGCAGATGAAGACCGCGTAGATGAGCAGCACCGCTGCCGTTCGCGGCACCTTCCGGCCGTGCAGCAGTCCGACGACCGGGTTCAGGACGTATGCGATGATCATCGCGACGAAGAACGGGGCGGATACGGATTTGAGGAACCGGAAGACCGATGCGAGCAGCGGACGAACGAGGATGAGCAGGTATAAAGCCAGAAGCCCGAGAATGACATAGACCAATATGGTAAAAAGACGACTTTGGGCAAACCGGAACAAGACGCCCCACCTCCATCTTCGCTTGGCCTTCAGGCGCCGGTCTCCTCCAGTATGCGTACTTGCCCCCAAGCGTAAACGTTGATCACGAATAAACCCCGGCCGCTCGCATAGCGCGAGCAGACCGGGGCAATGGAATTCATATTGGAGTTACAGCACGGAAATTACATGCCGTTCGCTTGCACTTGCGGCGGAATCGGCTCGCCGAAGAACAAGTCATCGAGGGAACTGAGCGTTCCGTCTTCTTCGACTTGGTACACCGACATCTTGTCGCCGTTGACCGTCAATTCAATAAAGCAGCTCCAACAATAAAATTGGTGCGAACCGATCTTGCCTATATCCTTGGAGTTGCAATTGGGGCATCTCATCATCATCGCTCATCACCTGTCACTTTCCGCGTAAGGTTCTCTCTCCAGCACCCGCTCGCACGAAGCGGGAACCAAGATAGCATCTTCGCCCAGGGTGACGCCTTCAGGTCCTTCCGGCAATATAAGCCGGCGTCTGCCCTCGAACACATCCGCGAGAAAACCGTCCGTCAATTCGTAACCTATTATTTGTATACCCTCTGACTTACCGAAGTAAACGTCGGAGACACGTCCGAGTTCTTGTCCATCTACCGTATAGACCGGCAGCTCCTTCAACCGGATTCGCCCGGTATGGAAGGAACGAAGCAGATGCTTGCGGTGAATAGTCGAGACTGCGGAACGGTCCCGAACGAAGAATGCGTCTTCCCCTCGAGTCGAGACGTCCGCCCAATTCACGATGCGGACGGCGTTCCGAAACCAAATCTTCGTATCGAGTACGAGGCAAGAAATCCGCCAAAATTCGTCTAGCACAATATCCTGAACGCGGCCGATTTGCTTCCCGCTCTCTAAATAGACGGGCAAACCGATCATTTGTTGCACATTTCTCAAAAGTCTGGGCCCCTCTTATGCGAGACGCTTGTTATCTATTACGCAAACGCTTCGCAATGGTTGCAATGATTTTTGCGGTTTTTTCCGCTTCCGCTATATTATTGCCCAAACCGAAGCTGAATCGAATCGCCGAACGGCATCTTTCTTCCGCGAGCCCCATCGCCGTCAGCACATGAGACGGCTGAAGGGAGCCTGCGGTGCACGCTGATCCTGCCGATGCGGCTACGCCCGCCAGGTCCAAATTCATGAGCATCGTCTCGTTCGACAAGCCCAAGAAGCTGACGTTCAGAATGTGCGGCACCCGCATGCTCTCCTCCTCCGCGCCGTTCACGGCGAAGGCGTCTGCGCCAAGCTGTTCGGCAAGGCCGTCCAGCAGTGCTTCGCGCATCGCGCGCACATGCGCGCGACGCTCCTCTCGCTCTTCCGCCGCAAGCTCCGCCGCTCGGACGAACGCGGCGATTCCCGCGACGTTCTCCGTGCCGGCGCGGCGCCCCCGCTCCTGCGAACCTCCGCGCTGAGTCGCCTCGAACGGAGCGCCCTTGCGGATGAACAGCGCGCCGACGCCCTGCGGCCCGTTCACCTTGTGCGCGGACAGGCTGAGCAGGTCGACGGGCATCTCGCGAAGATCGAGCGTCTCATAGCCGAACGCCTGAACGGCGTCGACGTGCATGACGGCGCCTCGTTCGCGGGCGATGCGCCCGATGGCGCCGACCGGCTGAAGCGTGCCGACTTCGTTGTTCGCCGCCATCACGCTGACGACTGCCGTCGTCTCGCCGATCGCCTTGTCGGCGTCGTCTACGCTGACGCGTCCGGCGTTGTCAACCGGCAGTACATACAACTCGAAGCCGTCTTCTTCAAGCTTCTCGCATGCGTGCAAGACGGCGTGGTGCTCAACCGCCGTCGTGACGATGCGCGTCCGCTTCGGGTCGCGCGCGCGCTGAGCTCTCGCCGCACCGTACAAGGCGGCATTATCGCTCTCGGTGCCGCCGCCGGTGAAGACGAGCTCCGCCGGATCGCAGCGGAGAATGGCGGCCAGTTTGTCCCTGGCGGCGATAATCCGTCCCCTCGCCGCGCGGCCCGCCGCGTGGAGGCTGGACGGATTGGACGGCCCCTGGGAAGCCGCCTCGGCATAGGCCGCGATCGCTTCCGGATGCATCGGCGTCGTCGCCGAATGATCGAAATAAATCAAGTCGTTGCTCATATTGCTCGCCCTCTACTACACAAACCGGCGAATTCTTTGCGTTGTAACAGATCGTTCTTTCGCATTTCTCCGCCGATTTTAAATATAGAACATGTAGCTGTCGGGCGTACCTTCTTCCTTAAAGTTGATCAGATCGTGAAGCGTGGTCGAATCGAGAACCTCCGCGATGCTGTCGCGGATGCGCAGCCACAGGTCCCGCTTCGCCGGGTCGTCCTCCTCGGTGAAGTCCACCGGGCTGATCGGGCCTTCCAGAATGCGGATAACGTCTCCCGCCGTAATGCCCTCCGGCTCATTGGACAGAATATAACCGCCATACGCCCCGCGAATGCTCTTCACCAAGCCCGCATTGCGCAAAGGCGCGATTAATTGCTCCAGATAATGCTCGGAAAGCCCGTTCTTCTCGGCGATGCTCTTCAGCGAGATCGGGCCTTCGCCGAACTTGGCCGCGAGTTCCATCATGATCGTCAGCCCGTAACGGCCCTTCGTCGAAATCTTCAACAACCGCACCTCTTTTCCACACAAGTCATTGCTATATCTATCTTCTGTCCGTATCATCCGGCAAAAAGAGAAGTATCCCCATATCACATATATGTTATCATAACAATTCTCTTTGTGGTCAAAAAATACGTAACATATTCATGTCATTTCAATTACAGACAAGCCGTTGCCGCCATGAACGTGAGAAGAAAGCCCATTTATGCTACAATGAGGGGTACCTGCGGGTCAACCCTCAGGTTCAAGGAGTGAATGCCATGAACTACCAACCATCCGACCCCGCTTCCACGCGCGTTGTCGTGGGCATGTCGGGCGGCGTCGATTCCTCTGTCACGGCTCTGCTGCTCAAGCAGCAAGGCTACGATGTGATCGGCGTCTTCATGAAGAACTGGGACGACACCGACGAATTCGGGGTCTGCACCGCCGATGCCGACGCCGAAGATGTGCGGCGCGTCTGCGACCAGATCGGAATTCCTTATTATACAGTTAACTTCGAGGAAGAATATTACGACCGGGTATTCGAATATTTCCTCGAGGAATACCGCCGGGGACGCACGCCGAATCCGGACGTGATGTGCAATCGGGAGATTAAATTCGGCGAGTTCCTGCAGAAGGCGCTTGATCTTGGAGCGGACTGCATCGCCACCGGCCATTACGCGCGCGTCGAACGCACGGCCGGCGGCGAGTACCGGCTTCTTCGCGGCGTCGACAACAACAAGGACCAGACGTACTTCCTCCATGCGCTCGATCAAGATCAACTCTCCCGCGCGATGTTCCCGATCGGCCATCTCCCGAAGCCGGAAGTGCGCCGCATCGCGGAAGAAGCCGGCCTTGCCACCGCGAAGAAGAAGGACAGCACGGGCGTCTGCTTCATCGGCGAGCGGAATTTCAAGGAGTTCCTGAGCCAATACTTGCCGGCTAAGCCCGGCGACATGGTCGATATTCGCACCGGCGAAGTGAAGGGCCGCCACGATGGGTTGATGTACTATACCCTAGGCCAGCGCCAAGGGCTGGGCATCGGCGGCTCCGGCAACGGCGACCCCTGGTTCGTCTCCGGCAAGGACCTGGAGCGCAACGTGCTCTACGTCGTCCAAGGCGATAAGCACCCGAGCTTGTACTCAGTAGGACTGACCGCGGATTCCATCAACTGGATCAGTCCGAACAAGCCGGAAGGGCCGATCCGCTGCACGGCCAAGTTCCGTTATCGCCAGCCCGATCAAGGCGTCACCGTGACGCCGCAGCCGGACGGTACGATGCGCGTCGACTTCGACCAGCCGCAGAAGGCGATCACGCCCGGCCAAGCCGTAGTCTTCTACGATGGCGACGCCTGCCTTGGCGGCGGCACGATCGAGCATGCGCTGCGCGGCGCAGCAGCCGCCGG
Source organism: Cohnella lubricantis (assembly GCF_014212015.1). Classification (GTDB taxonomy): domain Bacteria; phylum Bacillota; class Bacilli; order Paenibacillales; family Paenibacillaceae; genus Cohnella; species Cohnella lubricantis. The sequence goes on from NZ_JACJVN010000005.1 coordinate 58,600, forward strand.
CACTGTAGGCGCGGAAGCCTGAGCAGCAACCGCCATAAGCTGCCAGACCGCCAATAAGCCCCCCGCTCTTCACGAGCGGGGGGCTTATCTATAATTTCGGCTGCATTAGCGAAGCCCGCTTAAGGCAAGAACGAACCCCCGGCCAAGGCCGGAGGTTCGTTCGCGCACGTTCGTGATATTTCAGAAGCCGCGCTTAAGCGTGACTTACAGTTTCACCACGTTGGATGCTTGCGGGCCACGGTTGCCTTCCGTAATGTCGAACTCAACCGCTTGACCTTCTTCCAAGGTCTTGAAGCCGTCGCCTTGGATAGCAGAGAAGTGAACGAATACATCGTTGCCGTTCTCTACGGAGATGAAGCCGTAGCCTTTCTCTGCGTTAAACCACTTAACTGTTCCTCTCAAATGAAAAACCTCCTAAAATCTCGCCGTCATCGGCGAATAACCTGATTATAACCGATTCAATGTCCGGACGCAATATGTGAACTTTCTGAATTATTCTTGTCGAACCAAAATAGCGAGTGAGCTGGAATTCGGCTGGAGACCGCGGCAATCGGGCATTTTCCAACAGCATAAGACGCAGCCGCGATCCGGCGAGTCCATTCCATAATATCCCTAATATATGGTCATATGTCCCATTTCAATATCGTCGTTAGCTCGGCCCGGTCGGCTCTTCCGCTTCGCCGAACATTGATTTCTGCGCCCATCTCTTCTATGATTAAGAAAAAATCGCCAAATCGGCGTTACGCTTGGAGATATGAACCATGTTCGCCAAACACGTCATTTACAAACACGACAATTACAACATGCTGACCGTCGAAGTGCAAGGCAAGACGCTTGTCGTCCGCGAGATATCCGACCAATGGGGCGAGGAGTGCCACAAGTTCCTCAGCCGCGCCGAGATGATGCACTGGGCGGAGAACCACTTTGATGCGAAGAACTTCCCGCGAGGCGAAGAGCAGCTGCGCGAGACGCTAGACAACCTTCGCTCCATCTAACAACCCTTTACGAACCCCGAGGAGGTTGCCGCCGGTTGGACGCTAACGCCATTCTCATCTTTGCCATCGCCTCGTTCGGCCTTGGCGCCGTGCTGATCTGGCAGCGGCAGTCGATTCCCGACCGCCTGCGCCGCGGCATGGCGATCACCGCCCTGGCTTTGGTCGCATTCGCCTTCTTCCTGATCGTCTACTTCTTCGCCGCCGCAGGCGCTTAGAGGTAAAATTTAGCGCCGCAGGACATACTAGGAGCGAACGTTACCGTCACCTATGGAGGTTCGCTCAATGAGATCGTATGTCCTGCCGTCCGCCGCCGCTCTGGCGGCGTTATCTTTACTAGGCTCCATCGCGCTGTCCCCCGTCCCGCGCTCTCCAGCAGCAGCCGCGGCCCCGGCGCAAGGCAGCAGCGCTCATATATCGAATAGGAGGTTATCCGAGACGATGAACCAAGTACCGACCCGAAGCGAATCCAAGCCGGACTATCACTGGAAGCTCGAGGATCTGTTCGCGAGCCAAGCCGAATGGGATGCAGAATACGCCAAAGTACGCAAGCAGATCGGCGAGATCGCAGCCTATCAAGGCAAGCTGAAGAATGCGGCGGCAATCGCCGAGTGCTTCGCCCTCGAGGACGATCTGTCCTTGTCGACCGAACGCCTCTACGTGTACGCCAACATGCGCCATCATGAAGATATGGCGGAAGGCAAGAATCAGGCGCTCTCCGAGAAGTCGAAGAAGCTGAGCGTCGAGGTGAACGAAGCGCTGTCCTTCATCACGCCGGAGATTCTGTCACTCTCCGAAGAACAATTGAAATCGTTCATTCAAGATCCGTCGCTGAGCCGTACATATAAGCATACGCTCGAAGAGATGCTCCGCCAGAAGCCGCATGTACTGTCCAAGAACGAGGAAGCGCTGCTTGCTCAAGTCGGCAACATCTCCCAATCGCCAAGCACGATCTTCGGCATGATGAATAACGCCGACATGAAGTTCCCGAAGGTCAAGAACGAGAACGGCGAAGAAGTGGAGCTGACGCACGGCAGCTACATCCAGTTCCTCGAGAGCCGTGATCGCAGCGTTCGGGAAGCAGCCTTCAAAGCGGTGTATGACACGTACGGCAAATGGCGCAATACGCTGGCGGCTACGCTGAACGCCAATGTGGCCAAGAACATTTTCTACGCGAATGTCCGTCACTTCCCGTCCGCGCTCGAGATGTCTCTGTTCGGCGATAACATCCCGCAGAGCGTATATGACAACCTGATCTCGACCGTTCACGAGCATCTGCCGCTCATGCACCGCTACATGGAGCTGCGCAAGAAGCTGCTCAAGGTTGATGAGCTTCATATGTACGACCTGTTCGCTCCGCTCGTCGAGGAGTTCGATATGGACATCGACTACAATCAGGCGAAGAAGACGGTCTATGACGCGCTCGTCCCGCTGGGCGAATCGTATCGCAAGACGCTGCAGAGCGGCTTCGAGGACGGCTGGATCGACGTGTACGAGAATCAGGGCAAGCGCAGCGGCGCATACAGCTGGGGCGCGTACGGCACTCACCCGTATGTGCTGCTCAATCACAAGGACAATCTGAACAGCATGTTCACGCTCGCGCACGAGATGGGTCACGCGATGCATTCGTACTATTCGGACGAGAACCAGGAGTATCGCGACGCGCAGTACACGATCTTCCTCGCGGAAGTAGCTTCGACTCTGAACGAGGCGCTGCTGATGGATTATCTGCTGAACAAGTCCACTGATCCGAAGGAGAAAATGTACCTCCTCACCTACTACGCCGATCAGTTCCGGACGACGCTGTTCCGCCAGACGATGTTCGCGGAATTCGAGAAGATCGTGCACGCGAGAACGGAAGCAGGCGAATCGCTCACACCGCAGGATCTGTGCGATATTTATTACGACCTCAACGTCAAGTATTATGGCAAGGATATGGTCGTCGACAAGGAGATCGCGATGGAGTGGGCGCGCATTCCCCACTTCTACACAAGCTTCTATGTGTACAAATACTCAACCGGCTTCTCGGCGGCGACGAGCTTCGCGAAGCAGATCCTCGACGAAGGCCAGCCGGCCGTCGACCGCTATATGGGCTTCCTAAAGAGCGGCGGCAGCGATTACCCGATCAACATCCTGAAGAAGGCCGGCGTCGACATGTCCACGCCGGAGCCGATCGCACAGGCGATGAGCGTCTTCAAGGACTTGATCGAGCAGATGGAGCAGCTGACGGCGGGGCGTTAATACGAGAGCAGACATGCGGCTGCTAGCCGTTCGCTCTGCACCGTTCGCTCTATAGCAAAGGCCCGTCTCTTGAGCTATTCACATAGCTTAGAGGCGGGCCTTGTTGCGCTTGGATGAGTGTTCGCGATGGACGGCTGCGGATAAAGTCGATTGGATCGACTTCTTCGGCACCTTCGCAGCGATATTGGCCATTGTAGTCGATTGGATCGACTTCTTCGGCACCTTCGCAGCGATATTAGCCATTGTAGTCGATTGGATCGACTTCTTCGGCACCTTCGCAGCGATATTAGCCATTGTAGTCGATTGGATCGACTTCTTCGGCACCTACGCAGCGATATTGGCCATTGTTGTCGATTGGATCAACTTCTTCGGCACCTTCGCAGCGATATTAGCCATTGTTGTCGATTGGATCGACTTCTTTGGCACCTACGCAGCGATATTAGCCATTGTAGTCGATTGGATCGACTTCTTTGGCACCTACGCAGCGATATTGGCCATTGTAGTCGATTGGATCGACTTCTTCGGCACCTTCGCAGCGATATTGGCCATTGTTGTCGATTGGATCGACTTTCGAGTCTCAGTGGCCGAGAACAATCCATACTACTGCTTCTCAGAATTCAGAGTGAGGTCTGCCGCCAAAGTCTTCTTGCTTCACGAGAAGCAGCAGATTAAACCGCCGGCGACAATCTCCTCCCCTGTACTGCACCTGACATTCTATTAATACGGCAATCCAGTTGACATGAACGCGTACCCGGATAGCGTCCGAATTGAAGACCGGAACCGTACGATTTGGTATCGAACAGACGGTCAAATAGTAGACCCGTTCTGCGGCACACTATTCGCCGGCTAAGTTCGAGGGATTGCTGCAGTTATGACTTTTCGACCTTATCCGTTTGGGTTGGAACCCGCCGATTGTGTTATAGTAAAGGAATGTACAGGAAAGTTTCTAATTAGCGGAGGAGGATCCGTTCTTATGGCAACACATGAGCAAAAATTAGATCGTTACGCAGACCTGATCGTCAACATCGGCCTGCAGCTGCAGAAAGGTCAGAAGCTGGTCGTTAACGCAACGACCGATTCGGTAGACCTCGTTCGCGCCATCGCGCGCAAGGGTTACGAGGCCGGCGCCTATCTCGTAAAGGTCAACTGGAACGACGACACGGTCTCCCGCTTGCGCTACGATCACGCCGATGAAGGCGCGTTCCTCGAAGAGCCGAAGTGGTATGCCGGCGAGATGGTCGAGCTGGCTGAGCAGAACGCTGCGGTCGTAAGCGTCGTCTCCTCGGATCCGGATCTGTTGAAGGGCGTGCCGCAGGAGCGAATTGTCAACCACCAGAAGACGTACGGGAAAACGATGAGCCTGTACCGCAAATATACGCTCTCGAACAAATTCAGCTGGTGCGTCGTCGCCAATCCTTCCGCCGCTTGGGCGGCTAAAGTGTTCCCGGATGCGCCGCAGGAAGAGCAAGTCGCCAAGCTGTGGGACGCTATCTTCGCCGCTGTCCGCGTCGACCGCGACGATCCTGTCGCCGCATGGCAAGAACATATTCAGACTTTGAATCAGAAATCCGACTACTTAAACGCCAAGCAATATAAACGGCTTCACTATGTCGCTCCAGGAACCGACTTGTTCGTCGGGCTGCCGGAAGGCCATATCTGGGTCGCAGCCGACAGTGCGAATGAGAAGGGCACGCCATTCGTGGCGAACCTGCCGACGGAGGAAGTGTTCACCGCGCCGCTCGCTTCGGACGTCAGCGGCCATGTGTCCAGCACGAAGCCGCTCAGTTACGGCGGCAATATCATCGACGGGTTCACGCTTACGTTCGAGAACGGCCGAATTGTCGATGTGAAGGCAGAGAAGGGCGAAGATACGCTCAGGAACCTCGTCGAGATGGACGAAGGCTCCCATTATCTCGGCGAGGTGGCGCTTGTCCCCCACTTCTCGCCGATCTCGCAATCCGGCATCCTGTATTACAATACGCTGTTCGACGAGAACGCTTCGAACCACTTGGCGATCGGCGCTGCTTATCCGTTCTGCCTCAAAGGCGGCACGCAGATGTCCGAGGAAGAACTGGCTAAGAGCGGTCTCAACAAGAGCATGACGCACGTCGACTTCATGATCGGCTCGGCCGAGATGGACATCTACGGCGTCACCGCGGACGGCAAAGAAGAGCAAATCTTCCGCCAAGGCAACTGGGCGATCTAAGCGCCCCCCCTAAAGTGACGCGGATGCTCCATAAAAACAAACCGTGAATCTAGCTAGGGCCGTTCCTCCGTCTGAACTTCACCCCGTCAAGTAGACAGT
>NZ_JACJVN010000049.1 GCF_014212015.1 Cohnella lubricantis
CCCCTGGAAGAACACCAGGTTGATAGGCTCGGGGTGGAAGCGCGGCAACGCGTGCAGCTGACGAGTACTAATCGGTCGAGGGCTTATCCTAACCCACCCTCCGTTTTCGAAGAAAACGGAAGGCGTATGGATCAGCACAAATGTAAGGTTAGAACGTTTCAAGCGCAAATCGTTTCGTATCCGGTTATCAAGGCGCAAGTCCTTGAAGTGGAAGTAATTACCGCTTTACAACTTAGTGAATACATGATATCATGCTATTCGCTGCTGTAATTTCGGTTCGGTGGTGATGGCAGAGGGGTTCCACGCGTACCCATCTCGAACACGACCGTTAAGCCCTCTAGCGCCGATGGTACTTGGACCGAAGGGTCCTGGGAGAGTAGGACGTTGCCGAGCCGAAAGCTGCATGCTCTCATAGCTCAGTCGGTAGAGTGCATCCATGGTAAGGATGAGGTCACCGGTTCGATCCCGGTTGAGAGCTCCAGTAAAATCTTATCAAGGCCCGTTGGTCAAGGGGTTAAGACACCTCCCTTTCACGGAGGTAACATGGGTTCGAATCCCATACGGGTCACCATTTTCTCCTTAGAACGTATAGCAAGCAGCGTTCGAGGGCATAGAGATATTGTGGAGGCTTAGCTCAGCTGGGAGAGCATCTGCCTTACAAGCAGAGGGTCGGGGGTTCGATCCCCTCAGCCTCCACCATTTATCTTATCGCTGGGGATTAGCCAAGCGGTAAGGCAACGGACTTTGACTCCGTCATTCCAAGGTTCGAATCCTTGATCCCCAGCCAACTTTTAGAGCCATTAGCTCAGTTGGTAGAGCACCTGACTTTTAATCAGGGTGTCGAAGGTTCGAGTCCTTCATGGCTCACCAGTCTTTGTCACTTGCGCGTGTGGCGGAATTGGCAGACGCACCAGACTTAGGATCTGGCGGGCAACCGTGGGGGTTCAAGTCCCTCCACGCGCACCATAACATGCGGAAATAGCTCAGTGGTAGAGCATCTCGTTGCCAACGAGAAGGTCGCGGGTTCGAATCCCGTTTTCCGCTCCATAATGCGCCCTTAGCTCAGCTGGATAGAGCGTTAGACTACGAATCTAAAGGCCGGGAGTTCGAATCTCTCAGGGCGCGCCACTTAAGTTCATATCATCGTCGGGACGTAGCTCAGCTTGGTAGAGCACCTGGTTTGGGACCAGGGGGTCGCATGTTCGAATCGTGTCGTCCCGACCACCACTTAACTTAAGTTGACCCATGCGGGTGTAGTTCAATGGTAGAACCTCAGCCTTCCAAGCTGATGGCGTGGGTTCGATTCCCATCACCCGCTCCATATGACAATCGCAAGAAGCCTCGGCTTAGAGCCAAGGCTTCTTTTTTGCATTTATCCATCAATGATTCAAATAGGCTCCCGGCGCAGCCGGTAATCGGAGATACGGACGGTACGGCTTCTCTGATGCTTGCTGAGGCGCCAGGCCAGAAGGCACACGGGAATGAACAACAGCTTGACGCTGAGCAGGCTGATGAGCGCTTCTAGGCGGGCGCTGAACGGGATTACGGATACGATAGTGCCTAGATAAGATGCGACGGCGAAGACAGCTGCCCAGCGCTCCAGAGATGCGAAGCGCAGGGAGGCGGCGGCTTCGGCATATTTCTCCGTCACGATCCCGGCCATCAACAGATAGCACGCGAGCAGAAGAAGGTGTTGGCCAACTTCCGCCGAAGGGATAAACCAAACGATGCATAGTCCCGCGATCAAATAGTCTAAGCGGTTCCGTATCGACTGACTGAAGCTTGGTGAGCATACGACCAGGAGAATCAGGAGCGTGGCATCCATCGCTGCTGCGATGACAGCATATGGCCCATTCAGCCCTGCGGAATGCCAAAGAGTCCAATTAGACATGGCCAACACGCGTATTAACTCTAGAGGATTGCCTATTATCGGCACGCCGTATAGAAGCCAAGATGCTGTCGTCATAACCGCCACTGAGGCGATCGCGGATAAGGCATAAACGAAACGGCGTCTCCATAGGAAGCAGGCGAGGGCTGCGGCCGCGCTTGGCTGAAGCAGAATGGCGACGGCAAGCATCAGGCCGGCTCCGTAGTGGATTTGGCGGTCGTGCAGCAGAATGGACAGCGAGAGGAAGAAGAGAGCCAGCCAGACAACGCCAAAGTCGCGCAGATCCTGGTATAGAGGCTGCATAGCCAGCGCAGCGGCGATCATGCCCAGACGCGGCAGCCAGCGCTTGCCCCGGTAGGCAACGCTGATCAGCATCCAGACGGATGCTGCCGACAAGACAAGCGCCAAGCTCTGCCATAGCCAGAGGCCGTTGGGAATGCCGGAGAGCAGATAGCCAAGCAAGTGAGCGGAAGAACCGGAGCTAAGCGGCGTGTTGAAAAGCTGCGGAAGCACGCGGCAAGCGATCGCGATGCCAAGCAGGAGGCAAGCGCCCGTCAGCAGGCGCAGCCGGAGGCGGGCAGAACGGCGAAGCGGAGGCGATGCGTTCGCGGAGGCTGACCGCTTGCCGGCGGTTGCTGGAAGGCTGGAGGTGTGGACGCTGAACCCCTTCATATTTTCGGAACCTCGCTTAAATGGATTGCGATACAATATGGCTTGGCGGAAATAGCCATAGACGGGGATGGACAAGTTAATTATAGCACAATATGATACATAACGTAACAATTCGATGTGCAAATCTCTGTGCCGCCTTTCCCAGAAAAGTCACATTATTTGATACGAATGCAGATTTTCAGGGTTAATTGTAGTATGATATTTAGAAAGTGTTTAGAGACAGAAGCAACGCGTGAGGTGAGAGAGTTGACTGAACTAGCCACTGCGAACCGTCCGTCATCCAATCATTTGCTTCGCCGCGACGTCCGATTCTTGGGCAATATTCTCGGCGAGGTGCTGGTTCATCAAGGCGGGCGCGAGCTGCTGGAGCATGTGGAGAAGATCCGCGAGACTAGCAAGGCGCTGCGCGCGGACTTTGTTCCGGAGCTGTATGATGAATTCTTGAATGCGATTAGTCACTTGAAGCCGGATATTCGGCACCAGGTGATACGAGCTTTCGCGATTTACTTCCAACTGGTGAATATCGCCGAGCAGAATCACCGGATTCGCCGGAAGCGCGATTATGAACGTTCCGCGGGCGAAGCTGTTCAGCCGGGCTCGATCGAGAGCGCGATTCAGAAGCTGCAGGAGAAGGGGACGCCTCTTGCCGAAGTGCAGGAGATGATTCAAGGCATCTCGCTGGAGCTGGTCATGACCGCTCACCCGACAGAAGCGATGCGCCGTGCCGTCCTCGATATCCATAAGCGAATCGCCGAAGATATGATGGAGCTGGACAACCCCACGCTGACGTTCCGCGAGCGGGAGAAGCTTCGCGAGAAGCTGCTGAATGAAGTGCTGACCCTATGGCAGACGGATGAGCTGCGCGATCGCAAGCCGACGGTCATCGACGAAGTCCGCAACGGCATGTACTTCTTCAACGAGACGCTGTTCGATGTGCTTCCCGACGTCTACGAGGAGCTGGAGCGTTGTCTGAACCGCTATTACCCGGAGCAGGACTGGCATGTGCCGACTTACCTCCGCTTCGGCTCGTGGATTGGCGGCGACCGTGACGGGAACCCATCCGTCACTTCCTCTATCACCTGGCGTACGTTAAATATCCAGCGCAGTCTTGTCATTCATAAGTACGAGACGCTGCTTCGATCGCTCATGCGGAAGATGAGCTTCTGCACGACGATCGTGGAGGTCAGTGCCGATCTGCTCGACTCGATCGAACAGGACCGGGCCGACGTGGTATTGAAGACGGTCGACGCTTGGACGAACGAGCACGAGCCTTACCGCGTGAAGATGACTTATATGATTCAGAAGCTTCAGAATATGAGAAGCGAGCAATTCAAAGGCACGAAGCAGCGTTACAACGCGCCTGCGGAGTTCATCGCTGATTTGCAGTTGATCGATAGGAGCCTGCGCCATCATTATGCGGACTTCGTAGCGGATACGTATCTGAAGCGGCTCATCCGCCAGGCGGAGCTGTTCGGCTTCCACCTCGCGGCGCTGGATGTGCGCCAGCATAGCCAAGAACACGAGAACGCCATGACGGAAGTGCTCGCGAAGGCAGGCGTCACACCGAATTATGCGGCTCTGTCCGAAGCAGAGAAGATCAGCCTGCTGCATCGCCTGCTCTCGGATTCCCGGCCGTTGCTGCACGAGAATGCGACCTTGAGCGAGAGCACGAAGGAATGTCTGGATGTATACCGCACGATCTACCGCGCTCAGCAGGAGTTCGGCCGGGACTGCATCACCAGCTATCTGATCAGCATGACCCGCGGCGCCAGCGATATGCTGGAAGTGATGGTGTTCGCGAAGGAAGCCGGACTGTTCCGTTACGAGCATGACGGATCGATCGTGTGCACGGTGCAATCCGTACCGCTGTTCGAGACGATCGACGACCTGCATGAGGCGCCGGCTATCATGAAGACGCTATTCGAACTGCCGGTCTACCGCAAGATGGTAGAGGTTATGGGCAACCAGCACGAGATCATGCTCGGTTACTCGGACAGCAACAAGGACGGCGGCATGGTAACGGCGAACTGGGAGCTGCGCTTGGCGCTGAACGAGCTGACGCAAGCTGCGAAGGAATACGACATTCGCCTCAAGTTCTTCCACGGCCGCGGAGGCGCTCTTGGCCGCGGAGGCATGCCGCTGAATCGCAGCATTCTCGCACAGCCGCCGCACACGGTCGGAGCCGGCATTAAGATCACGGAGCAAGGGGAAGTGCTCTCCTCCCGTTATTCGATGCAAGGCATCGCGTATCGAAGCCTGGAGCAGGCGACGAGCGCCTTGATCACGGCCGCTTATCTGGCGCGGCACCCGGCGAAGGAGTCAACGGACGAAGCGAAGTGGAACGAGATCCTGCCGGTCATCTCGGAGACGGCGCAGACGAAGTATCAGGATCTGATCTTCCGCGATCCAGGCTTCATGACGTTCTTCAAGGAATCGACGCCGCTGAGCGAAGTCGGCGAGCTGAACATCGGCTCTCGCCCGTCGAAGCGGAAGAACAGCGAGCGGTTCGAGGATCTGCGCGCGATTCCTTGGGTGTTCTCCTGGACACAGAGCCGCTACCTGCTGCCGGCGTGGTATGCGGCAGGAACGGCCTTCGAGCGTTACGTGGCGGGCGACCCCGCCAAGCTGGAGACGCTGCGGACGATGTATCGGGAATACTCCTTCTTCCGGACGCTGATCGACAATCTGCAGATGGCGCTGGCCAAGGCGGATCTATTGATCGCCCGCAAGTATGCGGAGATGATCAAGGACGACGCCGTTCGGACGCGGATCTTCGCCTTAATCGAAGAAGAATTCGAGCTGACGAAGCAGATGATTCTGGATATTACGGGCCAGGAGGACATTCTGGATAACGTGCCGGTCATTCAAGAATCCATCCGGCTGCGCAACCCATATGTCGATCCTCTCAGCTATCTCCAGGTGCAGCTGCTGTCCGAGCTTCGCGCGATCCGCGCGAAGGACGAGGACGACGCGACGCTGCTGCGCGAAGTGCTGCTGACCATTAACGGCATCGCGGCCGGCCTGCGCAATACGGGCTGATAGGGAACAAGATAGGCCGTTACGAGGCTGTCATGCAAGTCTTCGCGGACTTGCGGGCAGCCTCCTTGCATTTTGCAACAGTGTCGATTACCATTTAAATTGACGCCGAAGGCGTTCTTGCTGGGGAGAATTTATGCGATCGTTATCGGAGGAAGAATCTTGAAGCCAATAGAGACGCGGCTTGCGAGGTTAGCCCGGAAGGGAGACCAGCGGGCGTTCGCGGAGATCGTGGATTTGTACAAGGACAAGCTGTACCACCTCGCTTACCGGATGATGAACAATCGCCAGGAAGCCGAGGATATTGTGCAGGAGTGCTTCCTTAGAGTCTATAAGCACTTGGACCGATACGACGAGAACCAGAAATTCTCCACCTGGATCTATCGGATTGCTACTAATCTATGTATTGATAGGCTGCGCAAGCGCAAGCCGACATATTCGCTCGACGCGGAGAGCTCGGAGCACGAAGGGCTTGACGGCTATGCGATGATGCCAAGCGACGATCGCACGCCGGAGAGCGAGATGCTCCTGTCCGAGACCCAGCGGATAATCCGGGAAGCGATCGAGACGCTGCCGCCGAAGTACAAGTCGGTTATCGTGCTGCGTTATCTGCAGGACATGTCCTTGCAGGAGATCTCGGAAGTGATGGGCATGCCGGTGACGACGGTGAAGACCCGGGTGCATCGGGGGCGCGAGTACATGCGGAAGAAGCTGGAGAACAAACTTTAAAGCCTGCCCGCTTAAATAGTGAAACCGCGACGGTTACGCAGCGTACTTTATAGAAGCAATCGCTACGGAGATAGACCTCCGATGAGAAAGGGATGGCTCTACGATGAAATGCAATGCCGCCATCGCATATATGCACGATTATTTGGACGGGGAACTGCCTCGCGAGCAAACGGCGGAGCTTCAGCACCATCTGGCGGAATGCGCGGGCTGCCGCAATCGTCTGGATTCGCTGGAGAAGACGGACGCGCTGCTCAGATCGGCTCCGAAGCCGGAGAGTGCACCGGATTATTTGGCCTATCGCATCATGAAGTCGCTGCCCAAGTCACGCAACGCGAAGACGTGGACCACGTGGGTCCGCCGTCATCCGGCGTTATCGGCCGCAGCTATGTTCCTTGTTATTATGGTATCCAGCTTCGTCGCCATGTGGAATCAGAGCCAGGAGTTGACGGTCAGCGGCGATCTTGATCATGTCGTCATCCGCGGGAATACGGTGATCGTGCCTGCCGGTCAGCAGGTTGCCGGCGATCTGACGATCGAGAACGGCACCGCTCAAGTAGAGGGCGACGTGCAAGGGAACCTGACGATCATCGACGGCAACGTCACGCTCGCGTCGACGGCCCATATCGCCGGCAAGATCAAGACGATCGACCGCGCAGTGGATTGGGCTTGGTACAAGGTGACGTCATGGTTCGACACCATCGCCTACGGTTCCTGATGCAATTGATGGCCTGCAGCATAACCGCCGCGGGCCGCCTCCCTGGGACTTAGGGAGGTTTTTTGCTTATGGAGACAGGATTATGGCGTAGGAGTAGAGAATTCAATAAAGATATATCCTAATGCGTAATATGACAAGATTCGGGATTTCCCGATCGAGACGCCAAACGGGGGGTGCGTCTTGGAAGACTACTTTCAAACATTAACTTGGAGCGGCGCCATTAAGGACGCTGCCGATGTACTGATCGTTAGTTATCTCATCTATAAAGTGTTCCAGCTCGTGCGCGGCACGCGCGCCGTGCAATTGCTTAAGGGCATCTTCCTGATCGTCGTCACGTGGGCAGTCAGCACCTGGCTGAATCTGTATACGTTGAAGTGGCTCATGAACCAGATGTTCTCTTGGGGCATCGTGACGGTGGTCATCATCTTCCAGCCGGAGCTTCGCCGCGCGCTGGAGCAGATCGGGCGCGGGAAGCTGTTCAGCCGCAGCGCGAACGATCAGGATGTGAATCAGCAGATCAACGAAGTGATTAAAGCCGTGAATTATATGTCGCGGCGGAAGATCGGCGCGTTGATCGTGTTCGAGCGGAAGACGGGACTCAACGAGTATATCGAGTCCGGCATCAAGATGGAATCGAGCATGAGCTCCGAGCTGCTAATCAACATTTTCATCCCGAACACGCCGTTGCATGACGGAGCGGTCATCGTGCGGGAATCGCAGATTATGGCGGCTGCCTGCTACCTGCCGCTGTCGGAGAATCCGTTCATCAGCAAGGAACTGGGGACGCGGCACCGCGCCGCGATCGGGATCAGCGAGGTGTGCGACGCCATCTCGGTCGTCGTCTCGGAGGAGACGGGACAAGTCTCCCTGGCCATGAACGGGCAGATCGTTCGCGACATTAAGGAAGAATCGCTCATCTCGAAGCTGTTCGAGGAGCTGCGGCCGAAGAACAAAGGACGCAAGCTGGAGTGGGACTTCTGGAAGCGGAAGGACGGTGACGGCCTTGGATAAGTGGCTGAGTCACCCGACCGTCATGAAGCTGGTGGCGCTGGCGCTCGGCCTCATTCTGTGGACGGTCGTGCACTTCGACGATTCCCAATCGCCGACGCCAATCGTCAGTTCGACGATCGAGAGCAAGACGTTTAATGCTGTTAAGGTTCAAGCGTATGGCCTTAATGAACAAAATTACGTGCTGCGGAATTTAGAGCCTGAATCCGTCAAGCTCGTGGTGCAGGGCACGCCGATCGATCTGCTGAAGGCGACGACGGAGGACTACCTCGTTCGCGTCGATCTAAGCACCGTCACGGCAGGCCGGCATACGTTAAAACTACAGGCGGATCTCCCGCGCGGGGTTAACTTTGTATCGATGACGCCGGATACGGTGACCGTGGACGTTGAGGAGATGCAGACGAAGGAATTCGAGGTTGAGATCGAGACGAGCGGGACGCCTGCTGAAGGCTTCAAGGCCGGCATACCGGTGCTGAAGCCGACCAACCGGGTACACGTCACGCTGCCATCCAGCGAGTTGACCCGGGTAGCGCGTGTCGGCGGAGACTTATCCATTGAAGGGCTAAGCGAATCGGTGAAAGGGAAGAGCGTGAAGCTCGCGGCATACGACGCAGAGGGCAAAACGATCGAAGGCGCGGTGCTGAATCCGGCCGTGCTGGAAGTCGATGTGCCGATCACGAATCCGTACAAGACGGTGCCGATCCAATTCAAGCTGGTCGGACAGATGCCGGCGGGTCTGAGCATCTCTTCGTTCAAGCCGGAGACGGAGCAGGTGACGATCTACGGTCCGCAGGCCGTTCTCGACAGCGTGGAATTCGTCGAGGCGGATGTTCTGCTCGGCTCGCTGACGAAGTCGGGCGAAGTGGAGATCCAGCTTCGCAGCGTGGATCAGATAACGGAATATTCGCCGGCGACCGTCGTCGTGGATGTCAACGTGGTGCTCTCGCAGACGCGGACGATTCAAGGTCTGCCGGTGACGATCGAAGGCTTGGGCGATGGGTTGTCGGCGAAAATCACTGATCCGGCGACGGAGAAGGTCGACATCACGATGCAAGGCGCGCCGGCGATGCTGGACGCGCTTCAGCCGGGAGATGTCGACGTCGTCGCCGATCTGAGCGGCCGGGGACCTGGGGTATACACGGTGCCGATCGTGGTGAATTCGCCGCGCTTCATCGATCAGGTGGGCGGCAATATGAGCATTACGGTTGAGATCTCAGACGATCAACCGGCTTCGGCATTGCCGGGCGATGATTCGTCCGGCGGGGCGAACGGCGACGGCACGGCTGGCGCAGGCGGTTCCGGCGCAGGCACGGATTCAGGCGCAGGCGGTCAGGGCGGCGCAGGCTCAGGCAGCGGAGCGGGAGATGCCGCCGGTGCCGGGTCTGAAGCGTCCGGCGGAGCGGGCGCGAATGGGCAGGCTGCGGGATCCGGCGCGGATTGAAGCGGCCGCAAGGCCGACGAGCCGCCAACTGCGGGGTAATTCGCTCGCGGTTGGCGGCTGCGGGACACAGCATGAAGGGAAGATACAATAGATATGGGGAAATATTTCGGAACTGACGGCGTTAGAGGCATCGCGAATTCGGAATTGACGCCGGAGCTCGCTTATCGAATCGGGCGCTGCGGCGGCGTGGTGCTCGCGGGACGGGCGGAGCGGCCTAAGGTCGTTATCGGCATGGACACGAGAATATCGGGGCCGCTGCTGGAGAGCGCGCTGATCGCGGGACTGCTGTCCATCGGCGCGGACGTCGTTCGGCTCGGCGTCGTCACGACGCCGGCAGTCGCTTATCTGACGCGGCTGCTCAAGGCCGACGCGGGGGTTATGATCTCGGCGTCGCACAACCCGGTGAACGACAACGGCATCAAGTTCTTCGGCGGCGACGGCTTCAAGCTGCTCGACGAGACGGAAGCGGAGATCGAGCGTCTCATGGACACCGCGGAAGATACGCTGCCGCGTCCGATCGGGGGCGCCATCGGCCGCGTATCGACTGATCTGGAGGCGAAGCATCGCTATGTCGAGTTCTTGGGCTCGACGGTGAAGAATTCTTTTGCCGGGATGAAGATTGTCCTCGATTGCGCGAACGGCGCCGCTTATGAGCTGGCGCCTGAAGTGTTCCGCAAGCTGGGCGCCGATGTGATCGCCTACGGCGCGGAGCCGAACGGGCTGAACATCAATGACGGCGTCGGCTCGACCCATCCGGAGCTGCTGGCGGCTAAAGTGAAGGAGCATGGCGCGGATCTCGGCCTCGCGTTCGACGGCGATGCGGATCGGCTGATCGCGATCGACGAGAACGGCGAAGAGGTCGACGGCGACTACTTGCTCTGTATCTGCGGCGATGCGATGAAGCGGGACGG
Organism: Cohnella lubricantis; assembly: GCF_014212015.1. Taxonomy (GTDB): domain Bacteria; phylum Bacillota; class Bacilli; order Paenibacillales; family Paenibacillaceae; genus Cohnella; species Cohnella lubricantis. The sequence continues at coordinate 10,401 of NZ_JACJVN010000049.1, forward strand.
CCGCCTGAAGCATGACACCGTCGTGACGACGGTGATGAGCAACATCGGCTTTTTCAAAGCGGCGGAGAAGTTGGGCTTAAATACCGCGCGGACGGCCGTGGGCGACCGCTATGTCATGGAAGAGATGGTGCGCGGCGGCTACAACCTCGGCGGGGAGCAGTCGGGGCACGTGATCTTCCTCGATTATAATACGACGGGGGACGGCATTCTAACGGCGCTGCAGCTGACGGATACGATCCGATCGTCCGGCAAGAAGCTCAGCGAGCTGAGGCAGCTGATGCGCAAGTATCCGCAGGTGCTCGTGAACGTGCGCGTGGCGGACAAATCGCGGTACCCGGGCAACCAGGCGATCGCGGACGCCGTCGCGACGGCGGAGAGCGCTCTAGGCGACAATGGCCGCGTGCTGGTGCGCCCGTCGGGTACGGAAGCGCTCATTCGCGTCATGGCGGAAGGGCCGGATCGAGGCGAGATCGAGATGCATGTCGAGAAGATCGCCGACGTTATTCGCCAAGAGCTGGTCTAATCGTGTAGAAAATGCATGCCTCCGGGAGAAATCCTGGAGGTATTTGTCATTTCCCGGGAAATGCGATGCCGCAGTTGCAAGAGGAAGGGAAACCGAATATGATAGAAGGACATTCGAGGATAGAAAGGCAGGGAAGCGGGAATTATAGCTCGACCAAGCGCCAGAACTTGTCGGCCGAAGAGCGAATCAAGTCGAATGCAGCCGAATTGTGAATCGAATCGGGACGGAGAAGATGGATTCGAGGACACGAGGGAGGAAGCAGGCATCCTGTTGCGAGACATGGACAGGAGCGACGGCTTGAGCAACCGCATGAAGCGGCAAGTTGACGAGGTGGAGGTGTTCGGATTGTTCGGCGGGGACCTCCCGGCCCGCATCGGGGCCGACAGCCGGAAGACAAATCGCTCAGGGCAACCGGGTGGACAATATTCCGGTACGATGCTGATGTATACATGATTAACTATGATGAAGTCCAGGCGGGCCCGAAGGTGGCCGCTGGCGGACTTGTTTGATTCGACATGAACATAAGGCTGCTTGCGGCTTAGTTTCGGACTTTCGCCCGACCCGGACGATGTGAATCCGAAACGGAGGTCTATTTCACGATGTGTGGAATTGTTGGTTATATTGGAGCAAGACAATCGCAGCCGATCCTGCTGGAGGGCTTGAAGAAGCTGGAGTACCGCGGGTATGATTCGGCAGGCATCGCCGTGTTCACTGAGAACGGCTTGGAAGTGACGAAGACGGTCGGCCGTCTCGCGAACCTGGAAGGACGCCTGTCGGGCGATCCGCTGCGCGGCACGGTCGGCATCGGACATACGCGCTGGGCAACGCACGGCAAGCCGTCCGACGTGAACTCGCACCCGCATACGGACAACTCGCTGAAGTTCTCCGTCGTGCATAACGGCATTATCGAGAACTACCTGGAGCTGAAGGAAGAGCTCGTGCAGCAAGGCCACCGCTTCCTGTCGGAGACAGACACGGAAGTGATCTCGCACCTCATCGCGGTGGAATATGAGGGCGACATCGTTAAGGCCGTACAGAAGGCCGTTCGGAAAATGCGCGGCGCATTCGCGCTCGGCGTGCTCACCGAGCATGAGCCGGATCGCCTGGTAGCGGTTCGCTATGCGAGCCCGCTCATCATTGGCGTCGGCAACGGCGAGAAGTTCATCGCCTCCGACATTCCGGCCATTCTGGAGCATACGCGCGACATCTATATTCTGAACGACGGCGAGATGGCTGTTCTGACCCGCGACAGCGTCGAGCTGATGACGATCGAGGGGAACTTCATCTCCAAGGATATCTTCCACGTGGATTGGGATCTGATGACCGCGGAGAAGGCCGGCTTCGACCACTTCATGCTCAAGGAGATTCACGAGCAGCCGAAGGCTTATCGCGACACGATGCGCGGACGCGTCAGCGAGGACGGCCGTTCCGTCGCGCTGAGCGAGCTGAGCCTGACGCCGGAGCAGATTCGCGGGATCAACCGCGTGCACATCGTTGCTTGCGGCACGGCGCTGCACGCCGGGCTCGTCGGCAAGACGATCATTGAGCAGCTCGCGCGCCTTCCGGTCGAGACGGACGTCGCGTCGGAATACCGCTATCGCTCGCCGATCATCACGCCTGAGACGCTGGTCATCGTCGTGAGCCAATCCGGCGAGACCGCGGATACGCTGGCTGCGCTGCGCGAAGCGAAGCGTAATGGAGCGCACGTGCTGGCGATCACGAACGTGGTCGGCAGCTCGGTCGCCCGCGAGGCGGACGATGCGATCATCACGCTGGCGGGGCCGGAGATCGCCGTCGCTTCGACGAAGGCGTACACGTCGCAGCTGATCGCGTTCTACCTCTTCGGCTTGCATCTCGCGCAGACGCTCGGCACGCAGGATGAGGCGTTCGTCGCGAAGATGCTGGCGGCCATGCAGGCGCTGCCGGAGCAGGTCGAGAAGATTCTCGCGCAGGCGGAGACGGTGAAGGAGCTGGCCGAGTCCATCTCGAAGCATAACAACCTGTTCTTCATCGGCCGAGGCGTCGATTATGCCGTGGCGCTGGAAGGATCGCTGAAGCTGAAGGAGATCTCGTATATCCACTCCGAAGCGTACGCCGCAGGCGAGCTGAAGCATGGCACGCTGGCGCTGATCGAGGAAGGCGTGCCGGTCATCGCGCTGCTGACGCAGGAGGACCTGTTCGAGAAGACGGTCAGCAACATCAAGGAGACGAAGGCTCGCGGCGCTCACGTGCTCGGCATCTTCAACGAAGGGCACGAGGAGGAAGTCGCGAAGTCGGTCGACCGCGGCTTCGCGATCCCGCGTACGCTGCCGCTGCTGACGCCGGCGCTGTCCGTCGTGCCGCTGCAGCTGCTGTCGTACTACGCCTCGCTGGCGCTCGGCCATGACGTGGATAAGCCGCGGAACTTGGCGAAGAGCGTGACGGTGGAGTGAGGGGTATTGCGTAAAAAGTGAATTTTGTCTGAAGAAAATAAAGTATTAGACTGAAAAATAAAGTATTAGACTAGGAAAATAAAGTTGTAGACTGAGAAAATAAAGTATTAGACTGACTTGATTTGATCATACTGCAACTAAGGTACTCTCAATCGTCTCCAGAATCGACATCAGGAATAACACCGTGACTCCATATGGGGCTGCCTTCGGGCAGTCCCTTCTTTTTATGTATAACGGGGGTGTATGTTCATGGCCAAGCGAAAACGGGAAGTCACTGAAGCCAAGATCGAACGCTTCATTAAGGAAGGCCGAGGTCAGGGTACGGGCAAGGACTACCTCCCTTGGCTTAAGATTCAGGATGTCCCTTCCGAAGGAAGGGCAACACGCGGTGTGGGATGGACGACTGGGCGAAGACATGAACTAATGTCGGATATTGAACGCGACTACTGTTACCTCTTGGACTACTCAGACAATGTAACGGATATCCGGGAGCAGTTTCCCCTTCTCCCCCTTGAAGAAACACTGATGATCGCGGAGAAGCTCGGAATTAAACATCCGGCCGATCCGAAAACGGGAGTGCCTGTCGTGATGACGACTGATTTCTTAGTTACTTATAAGGACAAAGAATATGCAAGAACGGTTAAGCCGTTTAGCGAGACGGAAGATGATCGGACCATCGAAAAGTTCGAGATCGAAAGAGTGTACTGGGAAACACGAAACATCGACTGGGGGATCATAACGTATCAGGATTTACCTGAACCGCTGATTCGTAATATTGAATGGGTGCATAAAGAGTATCATAACGAAGACGTTCCGGAGTTAGGTCACTTTGCCGTGCAAAACTTGCAGAGGATACTTGCTACCCGTCTGTACGATGGGGAAAAGATTTCTACCGCGTGCTTGGCATGCGATGAACAACTTGGCTTGGAGATCGGGACATCGTTGGCGATGTTTAGGCATTTTATCGCCAGGAAGATATGGTCGGTAGATATGAATGAGAGAATTATACCTTCACTTGCCGCTAAAGATTTCACGGTGAATGAAACGGTAGTTAGCCTTGCTAAAGGCGGGTGATTTCAATGCAACCCCTTTACGAAAACATGGTAGTGGAATGGACTGTGTCTGATTCGGAAGAACGGTTTATCGAGCGAATCCTCTGGATATCGCCCTCAAAAGACGTTGTTTTTAGTATTGCGATGCAGGACGACAAGGCATTCCCAGTCATGAAGACGTACTCGGAATACGTTGTCGGTTTTGAATCGCACTTGTGTAAACATGTGGAATGGATCAATGGGAATATTCCTCTAATAGAGTCGGAAATCGATAGTTTGGACTTACATATACGCGATAAATCGTGGGATGCAATCAAGGAAGTCGTACAAGACGAGCCCCATTGCTACGACAAGTCCTATAGAGGGGCAAGGGTGCGGGAAGCACTAGAGAGAACAGGACTACATAAAAGCACGATCTACCGGTATTTACGAAGGTATTGGCAAGGCGGGAAGCTTAAAAACGCCTTGTTACCCCATTACAGTAATTCAGGAGGTTACGGTAACGAAAGGGAACCGAAAGGGAAAAAGCGAGGACGGCCGAGAAAGTTCGAAGATGCACCTACGGGGATTAACATTGACGAGGAGACAAAACAATTACTCCGCTCGGGCATTCGATTGTTCTATAACAATAAGGATAAGGCTCCATTGAAACATGCGTATCAGAAGACACTTGAGAAGTTCTTTGCTACAGGATTCCGACAAGATGGACTTGCCGTAATTCCCGTCCTTCCTCCTCCTGAAAAACTGCCTACCTTCGGTCAGTACAAGTACTGGTTTAACAAGGAGATGGACTTAGAAGAGACCCTAAAGAGCAGGCATGGGAAGAAACGGTTTGCCTTAGAGTATCGTCCCATCCTCGGTAGTTCTACGTATGAAAGCTTTGGTCCGGGTTCAAGGTTTCAAGTGGATGCAACGGTTGCCGACGTTTATCTAGTAAGTGAGTATCGAAGAGATTGGATCATCGGACGACCGATTATCTATATTGTGATTGACGTCTTTAGTCGTTACATAGCGGGTATCTATATCGGTCTGGAAGGGCCAAGCTGGATCGGCGCGATGATGGCTTTAGCAAATACAACGACAGATAAGGTCCAGTTCTGCGCACACTATGGCATTCACATTGAAGCGGAAGAATGGGTAAGCAGCCACCTTCCTCAGAAATTAACGGCAGACCGCGGCGAACTGGAAGGCGAGAAGCCTAGCCATTTGATTGATGTTTTAGGTGTGGATGTAGAGAATGCTTCCCCCTATCGTGCCGATTGGAAAGGGATCGTGGAGCAGCAATTCCGTTTAACGAACCTTAGGAGTATTCGTTTTATTCCGGGCGCGATAAAGGAGCGATATCGGGAGCGCGGCGAGCGCGATTATCGATTAGATGCCAAGCTTACGTTAAGAGAATTCACGCAGATTATGATTCGTAATGTCTTGTACCATAACAACCATCATCATATGTTGTGGTACGACCTCAACGAATTTATGGTCGCGGACGACGTGACACCTATTCCAAGAGATCTATGGCATTGGGGCATCGTAAACCGAAATGGTCGATTAAAGAAGCAGCCGGAGCACATCGTCAAGTTAAATCTCATGAACCGAGGAGAAGCAACTGTAACGGCTGCGGGAATAAAGTTCAAGGGTATGCACTATTCGTGCGAATCGGCGATGCGCGAACAATGGTTTATTAAGGCTCGTGCAGGAAAGACGTGGCGGGTCAAGGTGAGCTATGATCCCCGCTCAACGAATGAAATTTACTTGTGGCTTGACCATGGACGTCGGTTTGAGCCGTGTACCCTTCTCGAACGTGAAGAACGGTACCTAAACAAGAGATTCGAGGAAGTGGAAGATCTCCTTGAAATTGAAAGGCACCAAGGACGACAGCAAGAGGTTAACAACATGTTGTCTAAGATCGACCTCGATGCCCATACGAAGGCTATTGTCGATACAGCAACCAAGAAGACGAATGAAGCCATTCAACATAGCGAAGTGTCTGCTAGCAAACGGGTAAAAGGCACTCGAGAACACCGTTCGACGGAGAAAGCACTAAACCGAGAGCAAGAAGCTTTTCAACTGTCAGACAAAAATTCAGTTAACGAGTCAACGAAGAATAACGTGGTTTCGTTAAGTCGGAACGAAAACAATGAGAAGAAAGAGGCCTACATACCACCGGCGAACAAGTTGTCCAGCATCAAAGCTTATTTGCAGGAGGATGGTGATGATGAATGAATGATTTCGATGTTCCGTTGTTTCATTTCAGTCGGGGGGAGTTTGTGGAAGCCGACTATCAAGATCCGTTGCTCGAGGACTACCGAAATAACCCATTACTGGAGGCGCTCCCTCCAATTTGGGACGATCGGACAGTCGTTAACAAGCTGGCCTCTAAACCGATCTTTAATGCCTCGGAGCGCGAATTACCAGTACATCTTCGTCTGCATTGCGTTCAACGAATCTCGAGGGACTTCTTCCGACCGTTATCGAGACATCTTGAGTTGCAGCAAAGCATATCCAGGCTCATAAGGGACGGTTACGTTGGTCGTAACCCTTTGACACCTAACTATGCCTTTCGGGCGCGTAGAGATGCCTATGAGCTAATCATGAAGGGAAATACAAGCGGTTATCCGGTAAATACGCCCACTTCAGCCGGGTTCGCATTAGTGGGGATATCGGGGATTGGAAAGTCCAGTAGCTTATTGCGTATTCTGCAGATGTATCCACAGGTCATTTTGCATCGCAAGTATCAAGGACAGGATATGCCAGCGCCCTATCAGATCGTTTGGTTGAAGATGGACTGTCCTCATGACGGTTCGATCAGAGGGTTATGCCTAAACTTTCTTCTCGCAGTGGATAGCCTGGTCGGGACGAAATATTACAAGAAGAATGCAACGAAAAATCCGGAAGAGTTGCTTCCCCTGATGGCACAAGCGGCAGCAGTCCACTGCTTGGGAGTACTCGTCATCGATGAAATCCAAAACTTACAAGAAGCTAAAGACGATCGAGCTGCTCAGATGCTAAATTTCTTCGTTCAGTTGGTGAACACGATCGGGTTGCCTGTTATTCTCGTCGGAACGTATAAAGCCCTCCCCGCCCTCAATGCGGAGTTTCGGAATGCACGACGTAACAGTGGGCAAGGCGATGCAACTTGGCACCATTTCAAGAACGACGATGAGGAATGGGAGTGGCTGCTTCAGGGATTGTGGAAGTATCAGTGGACGGATCAGAAGTCGGAATTGAATCAAGATTTCATTGATGTTATGCACGCTGAGTCCCAAGGGATCTCGGATATTGCGATCAAGTTATTTATGCTGACGCAATGGAGAGCGTTGGACAAAGGCATCCCTCAAATATCAACGGGGCTTATTCGATCTGTAGCGAAGGATAGACTGACTCTGATTCGACCGGCGCTAGAGGCTTTGCGTTCAGGGAAGAAGAAGGAAATTCAGAAGTTTGCGGACATATACGATAGTGTTTCCATAGATGACTATATAGATCGGATCGAAGCAGAACAACGGCAGGCCGAACGATTAGAAATTATTAAGAACGAACTTGGTTACGACCTCGTTGAACAAGCCGAAAATGAGGTCTGTGGTTGGTTGGTGGAGGCAGGGATTGATCGGGCGACTGCCGAACAGGCAGCGAAGGAAGTCGTTAAAAGCCATCTACAGGAGCTGGACGCTGTAGACCTTCACAAAGAGGCACTAAAAATAGCACTGAAGAGACGAAGCAATAAAACAACGAAAACGCCGCAACAGCGGAGTAATAGTAATTCCAAAGCGTTACCTACAGCCCCGGATGATCTCCGTGTCATTGTAGCTCAGGGCCGAAAGAGGAAAATGTCTGCATATCAAGCGATGAAGACCGTCGGTTACATAAAGGATCCATTAGAGTTTATCGTTTAAGGAGGTGGGATGATGGATACAGGATGTGTATTACCAAACCCATACCCTGATGAGTTATTATACAGCGTGATTGCTCGGTACCACGTAAGGATGAATAACGAAAGCCCAAAATGGACGCTCAGGGAAGTGTTCGGGACGGAAAACGTAATTCCTACGATAGATCTTCCAAGCCATTTAGATAGTCTAGTAAGTAGGAACTTGACCCAAGGGTTGACGGCCAACCAATGGATTGATCGCCACACCCTGTATCCATACTACGCCCCTTTTCTGCCGAAAGATCGTGCTTATCGAGTCCGAGCTCTTATGAAGAGTACAAATGGGTCGGGCATTCATGCGCTTATCGGAATCACAGCGAGCACGGTTGAGAGAAGCAATGATTTGCGGTACTGCCCTAGCTGCTTTGAAAGCGATATTCAACATTACGGTGAGCCCTACTGGCATCGGCTTCATCAGATGTCGGGTGTGTGGGTGTGCCCACTTCACCAGGTTGATTTGCACCGAATAATTGAACCTATTTCCGATCGTCATGGATTAACGGTTCTTCCGATAGCAAGGTCAATGTTTCGTTCTGAACCTGTCATGAAGATGGCATCAGAGAAAATAAAAACGATCCTCTGCCAAATCGCTGAGGATGTTCGGTTGTTAATAGAAAATTCAGAGAGTCTCACCAATCTCTATAATCTAAGAGATCACGTCCTCCCACGGTTATTCGAAAGCGGCTATGTAACCGCAGGAGCCCGCATTAGACAGCGAAAGTTTTATGAGCAATTCACAATTACGTTTGGCGAGGAACTGCTTAGAATTATGGATAGCACTCTTTCTGGCGAGGTGAATAGCTGGACGGCAACGGCTGTGAGAAAGGCACGCTATGTGGTCCATCCGGTTCGGAGTCTATTGCTTGTCCGATTCCTGTATGGCTCTCTAGAACAGTTTCTGAGTGTGCCAGACAGTTCCTATACTCCATTTGGGCTCGGGCCTTGGCCTTGTCTTAATAAGGCTTCAGATCACTATCATAGGGCTGTAGTTACCTCCCTTCAGGTTACTCGCTGTACAGATACGAGCCAGCCCGTAGGAACGTTTACTTGCAACTGTGGGTTCTCGTACTCAAGGCGCGGACCGGATCAATGTAACGAAGATAAGTATAGGAGAGGTCGCATCAAGTCGTTCGGCCCAGTGTGGGCAAAGAAGCTAAGGGAACTACTTCATGAAGGGAAATCCATTCGAACGATAGCGGATTTACTAGGTGTGGACTCGAATACCGTTATCAAATATGCAAGAGGGGCAGTTGTTGACTCCCTTAAAAACAACAGTACGGAAACGCCCCAACAAAAAGGAACCGAAAAGCCGGGCCGTTTAGAACAATCCCAAAGGCAATATAACGACCGCGTGAATTGGGAAAAACGTGATTTAGAGTTGAGTTGGCTAGTCGAGGAAGCATGCAAGGCAATGTTGTCAGACGAAACGCGCAAACCAACCCGGATTACCCTTTCTGCGGTGGGAAAGAAAGTTGGTAAGTTGAGTCTTCTGGAGAAAAGAAAAAAGAAAATACCGATTACAATGCAGGTTTTGTCACGCTATCTAGAATCGGTAAAAGACTTTCAAATCCGAAGAGTTCGTTGGGCAGCCGATCAAATGGCCGGCGAATGGCCGTTACGGAAGTGGAAGTTAGTTAAGAAGGCTGGACTGTGGCGGGAGTATGATAAAGAGGTTTCAGAAGAGATCGATCGCTGCATCGGATTACATGTTGTCGGATTGAACGAGGTGAATCAATCTTGGCTTCACTAAAAATTAAGACGTGGCCCTATCCGGAAGGTCAAGAGGCCGAGTTAGTTTGGTTTGGATCTCCGCATACCGATTATAGGGGGAATTGGAGGCTGCGTGTGGCCTTCCGTGCGACAACCGGGGAACTTAAGGTTATATCGTATCCTTGGGGCTTGCTCCCCTATTTGCGACTAGGTCAGATCTATACTGACGGAGTCGTTGATCAAGTGAGGCCATTAACAGGTTCAGCTTATAAATTCACCATCGGTGGTATGGATCAAGGAGCAGTCGAAACTGGATTTACACTTCCTAAACGGCTAATTGATTTTCACAAGAATCCGGAGCTTGGGTTACAGAAAGTGATTCAATATCGTTCTGCCGGTTTAACCTATTGTATACCTGTAACGGAGTTGGTCCGAGCTTTGTTTATTAACTCTCGGTACCTTTCCTACTACATGCTTCAACCTCATGGACTTGAAATGTTAATTGATAGAAGCGAGTTTCAAAATAACACCCTCTTTCTTGATTTAAGCACTCGTGTGCCTGCGAAGCTGGCTAACGAAACGAATGCAAGACACTTATCATGGATTCATATGGACCCCGGGATACGTTCCATGTGGGACTCGGTCTATCGCAGATTATTCAGGCAAGCAGTTAAACTCTTCCCGCAAAACCCAACCGCAGCATTTAGGAAAGGTGTTCCTCTAGAAGTTGACTTACCACCAGTGGGTCAGCTCGAACTACATGGTAGAGGAGTTCAGTTCATTAATCATGTCTTGGTAAAAGAAATCATTGCAATCAGTGGGTTCCGGCATCCTGTAGGAGATATTGTTTTTTGGCATCCTTCAAAAAAACGTCATGAATCAATTTATGGAGATAAGAAAGTACGACTCTCTGCAAAATCGAGGAACGACGATTACGTCATCAATGACCAAAGTGAAAACGCAAAAGAGGACACGAACCAAGATGTTCTGGAGGCACCGCCAACATATATGCGGTTTACTAATTATCCCGTTGTCACCACCCGAAGAGAACGTATCAGGCACACCCATACAGGGGATGAAGTACTAATTACTACCGGGAGGGGCGGAAAGAACACGGGAATGCAGGAAGTAAGTGTTCAAGACTCAGTGGTTGGCGGAGATACTCCGCCGATTGATTTTCAAACGCTCGAAACCATTCCTTATTCCGATGCCGTCGGATTAGAAGCTTTTTTTGAAATGATTCAAATAATGAAGCGGACTTTTCCCTACAGTATCCGTATGTCTGTCTTGCGTGTACCTCCAGGTAAACGGTTCTCAACTTGTCCCAATGGTTCCCGTAGAACTTGTGCAATCGTGCAGGTGAGCAACGGGAGCCTGCTGTTCTATGTTATGGAGGTTGCGAGGCCTGACGATTGGTCCATATCAACACTTATTCTTCAACCAACAAGCCAAACTACAATTAAGACCGTTGAACAAGTCATTAAGCAACTCCTAGATGGTCTTGTACAGAAAAGTGGGCATTGGGACCAGAACGTTCTAAATCAATGCAAGGGTGTCGATATTCAGAAATTAAAGCATTATCAAAGTGATACAACGCTTGATTGGGCGTTCCGCCTTGCGGGTAAATTCATAATTTGACGAACCGACATTACGCTGGTTCGTTTTTTAGTATTGCAATACTTAATTTGTGCGTGGTATTATTTAGGAGTAAGTTCCTAGTGCTAGAGGGTGGTTTATTGATCGAGACATTCTGGAACATTTGCTTACTCCATGACATCAGCTCCCGGGATCAGCTGCTTCGGGAAGCGGTTCGAGTTGTTCAGACGAGAAAGACATTAGAACTACAGGGATCAATGCATGAAGCAGCCTTAGAACCGGAAAAGTTGTTCCAAATGATGAAGCAGCACATCGGTGAGCGTGAGTTAGGGCACTTTCCGGGTGATCGGGATTTATTTTATAGGCTGTACCAGGTCGGCAAGGATATAGACTTGTTGGATTACGCTTTGCAGACACTTCAGCAAGATCGAGTCACAGGCGGTATTATCGTTCACTCCGGAATAATGACTCGTTTTATAGAGATGTGTGAACGCAATGATTATTGCAATCTGCTCATAGCGGAAACAGAAAAGTATCTGCGAGGGCTAGTCGAAACACAAATTTACAAGCAGTCTTCATTTATAATAACGCTTCTAACGGAGAGCTACATCATTGCAAAACTTTTAAAAATCTACTTTGAGGCGTATCCGAACGTACAAGTCATTCAGGGTTCGATTTATCAACCCTTGCCTCTAACAGAGAAGTTTGATGCTATTTTAACCATTCCGAACTTCGGGCTGAAGTTGGACGAAAGTGAAGAAGCGACCATTAGAGACTCGGAAGGTGTGGCCGTTAATCATTTACTCCCTTTGCTACAGGATGCAGGGAGAATTAGCGTTACATTCCCTGCAAGGATGATGTTTCAATCGGGAAGTATTGCAAAATGGCGGGAACAAACAAACGAGTTGTACCCTGTACAATCCATTCACGTGCTCCCGGACGGAATATTCCGCCCCTACACGTCGGTAAAGACTTACCAAGTTGAACTTCGGGTCTCACCATCAGACGAAGTGATTCTTGGAAGATTGGTGCTTCAGAAGACTTCCCTGGTCGCAGACCGAGAAATTGCGGTCAATTCTGCGGCATTAGCACAACTCGATAACTGGAGAATCGATATGCTTCTTGATGAAGATCAAGACACGCTTCGTTCTTTCCAACAAGCGCCTATTCCAAAAGTGAAGCTGCGTGATATTGCGGACATTTTCCGCGGGAAATCCATTCTCAAGCAGGACTTGAAAGCTGGAAACATCAAGGTGTTGAATATCTCCAACCTTGAAGACGGCGAGGTAAGAATGGAACAGTTGGAGACAATCGATGAGGAAGTAAGGAAAGTCAAACGTTATGAGATCCTCCCGGGGGATCTCGTCATGACATGCCGTGGTACAGTGAATAAGCTCGCAGTATTTCCAGAAACGGAAGGTACGGTTATTGCATCCGCCAATATTATAGTAATTCGGTTCAAGTCTTCAATCTTAAGTGGTTTTGCAAAGATCTTTCTGGAAAGTCCAGTAGGAACGGCACTTATTCAGAGTTTCCAACGAGGTACAACAGTAATGAATCTGAATCCATCAGATGTGGGCGAGATCGAACTGCCTCTCCTCCCTCAAGATGAGCAACTTGTCCGAATCAACCGATATAACGAGGAAAACGAACGATATAAAACAGCGATTCGTGAGGCAACGGCTCGCTGGGAGCAAGTGAAAAACAAAATATACAGTGAACTTTACTGAAGAGGAGCTTGAGAATGGCAACAGCAAACTTGGGTTTTGAAGAAAAATTATGGAGCATGGCCGATAAGCTGCGCGGCAGCATGGATGCTGCTGAGTACAAGCACGTCGTGTTAGGTCTTCTTTTCCTTAAATATGTATCGGATGCTTTTGAAGAGAAATACGAAGCACTGAAGAATGAGCCCTATGCGGACCCCGAAGATCGGGACGAATACGTAGCTGCGAACATCTTCTGGGTACCAAAGGATGCACGTTGGAGCCACATTAAGAATAATGCCAAGAAACCGGAAATCGGCCAAATCATTGACCAAGCAATGATCGATATCGAGAAGGAAAATGGTTCGCTGAAAGGTGTTCTGCCAAAGGATTATGCCAGACCTGCCCTTGATAAAACGCGCCTTGGCGAAGTCATTGACTTGTTCTCGTTCAAGGTTGGGGATGAAGATAGCCGCTCCAAGGATGTTCTTGGCCGGGTATATGAATACTTCCTTAGCAAGTTTGCCAGCGCTGAGGGTAAGAACGGCGGTGAATTCTACACGCCGAACAGCGTTGTTCGCTTGCTCGTTGAGATGATTGAGCCATATAAGGGACGTGTTTATGACCCTTGCTGCGGTTCCGGTGGAATGTTTGTTCAGAGCGAAAAATTCGTCGAAGAGCACCAAGGCAAACTAGGAGATATTGCCGTATATGGCCAAGAGTCGAACCCAACGACTTGGAAGTTGTGTAAAATGAACTTGGCGATCCGTGGGATTGACAGCAACCTGGGAGAACATCATGCGGATACGTTCCATAACGATCTGCATAAGAACTTGAAGGCCGATTACATACTGGCCAATCCTCCGTTCAACATTAGTGACTGGGGCGGCGAACGGTTAACGGAAGACGCCCGTTGGTCGTACGGAATTCCGCCAGCAGGCAATGCCAATTACGCCTGGATTCAGCACATGGTAAACAAGTTGGCTCCAAGCGGTGTGGCCGGTTTTGTCTTGGCGAACGGTTCTATGTCGACGAGTACAACAGCGGAACTTGAAATTCGGCGCAAGTTGGTCAATGCAGATTTGGTGGATTGCATAGTAACGTTGCCAGGGCAGTTATTCTACTCGACGCAAATTCCAGTCTGCCTTTGGTTTATGGCGAAGAATAAGGCCCCAAGAGGGCTTCGCGATCGCCGCGAAGAGATTCTGTTCATCGATGCTCGGAAAATGGGTCAAATGGTTGATCGTACGCATCGCGAGATGACTTCGGACGATATCAAGAAAATTGCAGATACGTACCACGCTTGGAGAGGGCAGGCTGAAGCTGGAGCATATGAGGATGTTAAAGGCTTCTGCAAAGCTGCGAAACTTACGGAAGTACAAGAACATGAATATATATTGACTCCAGGACGATATGTAGGCATTGAGGATGTCGAAGAGGATGGCGAGCCATTTGAGGATAAGATGACTCGGTTGACCTCGGAGTTGGCTGAGCAGTTTGCTAAATCGCGACACCTGGAAGACGAGATTCGCAAGCGGCTTGGAGGGATTGGGTTTGAGTTCTAATTCTGGGTGGAAGACATTTATATTAGAGGAAGTTCTCGAAATATTAATTGATTATAGAGGGAAAACACCTAAGAAAACTGACACCGGTATTCCTCTAATTACTGCAAAAATAGTTAAAAACGGCGCGATACTTCCTCCAAATGAATTTATTGATGAAAAAGATTATGATTCATGGATGGTCAGAGGTCTACCAAAGGTGGGCGATGTGGTGTTGACTACAGAAGCGCCTCTTGGGGAAGTAGCACAATTAAGTAATAGTAATGTCGCATTGGCTCAGAGAATTGTTACTTTACGAGGCAAAGCTAATGTGTTAGATAACGGATTCCTTAAATATTATCTAATGTCTAATATAGGTCAATCTAGGCTTAAAGAAAGAGAATCGGGTACAACAGTAACTGGAATTAAGCAATCAGAGTTAAGGCTAGTTCAAATCAACATGCCTGATTATGAAACTCAAATTGGGATATCTAAGATTCTTCATTCCATCGAAAATAAACTAGAACTTAACAATGCCATTAACAATAACCTTGAAGAAATGGCCTTAGCTCTTTTCAAACGCTGGTTTGTTGATTTTGAGTTCCCTAATGAAAATGGTGAACCGTATAAGTCCAGTGGCGGGGAGTTTGAGGAAAGTGAAATGGGGTTGATCCCGAATGGGTGGAAACTCGGGTCCATCGGTGACATTGCGACTCATAGAAAGGATACAATAAAGCCAGAAGATATTCCAAATGGTACAGTTTATGTGGGACTCGAACATGTACCACGAAAGAAGTTAGCTTTAGATAGCTTTGGTATATCTGACAACCTAGAGAGCAACAAAACATGCTTTAAAAACGGTGATGTACTCTTCGGAAAGTTAAGGCCTTACTTTCATAAGGTGTCCGTTGCCCCTTTTAGTGGTGTGTGCTCCACAGATATTATTGCATTGAACGCAACTGAAGAAACTTATTATGGATATTTGGTATCACACTTATTTAGCGAACGGCTAGTTGACTATGTAACTCAGTGTTCCAATGGAACGAAGATGCCTAGAACAAATTGGAACGATATTAGTAGATATAAAATAGTCATACCAACTGCTAAGGTGACAAGTGATTTTACAGGGATTTTTAAAGGCATTGTTAACAAAATGCAAACCAACTTCTTTGAGAATCAACAACTTACTCAAATCCGTGATACCCTCCTCCCTAAACTCATGTCCGGAGAGTTACAAGTGCCTAAAGATAATAAGTTTTCGCTAGACCAGATGTTAGACCGGTCACTGGTAGCCGAAGGCAAAGCTCAATACACCACCACTTAAACAAAGGAGGTGCACCCATGGCCCTGTACACCACATCGTACACCGAGAGTGACTTGGAACAAGCTGCTCTCGAATGGTTCGAAGAACTACACTACAACAAAGCCTACGGTCCCGAGATTTCACCTGAAGGAGAATATCCGGAAAGACAGTTCTATCACGACGTCATTCTGAAAGAACGCCTACGTGAAGCGCTTATCCGCATCAACAAGCAGCTGCCGCGTGAAGCCATCGAGGAAGCCATTCGTGTCATCGAAGTGCCTCGTAGCCCGAGCTTGATGATTA
Source organism: Cohnella lubricantis (assembly GCF_014212015.1). Classification (GTDB taxonomy): domain Bacteria; phylum Bacillota; class Bacilli; order Paenibacillales; family Paenibacillaceae; genus Cohnella; species Cohnella lubricantis. The sequence goes on from NZ_JACJVN010000049.1 coordinate 26,492, forward strand.
ACAACAAAGCGTTCCAGAAAATGATCACGGACGGCATTGATGTTCAATATCGGAATGCCAGTGGTGATTATCCGACCGAAAAAGTATGGTTATTTGACACGCATCCAGACCGCGTCGACAATAACGATTTTCTTGTTGTGAATCAGTTTACGGTCATAGAGAACCAAGTTGATAAGCGGCCGGATGTTGTGGTGTTCGTCAACGGCCTTCCGATTGCGGTTCTGGAGCTGAAGAGCGCCTCCAATGAAGAAGTGGGAATCAGTGATGCCTACAATCAGGTGCAAACTTATAAAAAGGCGATTCCATCCCTATTCACGTATAACTCCTTCATGGTAATCAGTGATGGTGTCAACGCCAGAGTAGGCACGCTGACGGCTGACGAGGAACGGTTCATGATGTGGCGGACCATTAACGGTGAGGATGTGGCCTCCTCCTCCCTGCCACAGCTCGAAGTGTTAATTAAAGGCATGTTCGAGAAAAGACGTCTACTGGACATCATTAAGCATTTTGTTCTGTTTCAGACGGATGGTGAACGTCTTTTCAAAATACTAGCCGGTTATCATCAGTACCATGCCACTAATAAGGCGATTGCCGCTACGGAAAGAGCGACGCTGGAGGATGGCGACCGTAAGATTGGTGTCATTTGGCATACACAGGGATCGGGTAAAAGTCTGTCCATGGTCTTTTACGCCGGCAAACTGGTTCTAACGCTCGATAATCCAACGATTGTCGTGGTAACGGATCGTAACGATCTCGATGATCAGTTATATGCTACGTTTAGCAAGTCAAAAGACTTGCTCCGCCAAACTCCGCAACATGCCGAAGACCGCGCTCATTTAAAACAGCTACTTTCGGTGGAGTCGGGCGGGATTATTTTCACAACGGTTCATAAGTTTACACCCGAAGATGGCGAATCGGAGTACCCTGTGCTCACAGATCGCCGTAATGTCATTGTCATTGCGGATGAAGCACATCGCAGTCAATATGGCTTTCAAGCTGAGATGGTCACTTCCAAGGACGAAGCAAGTATAAAGTACGGCTATGCAAAATATATGCGTGATGCATTACCGAACGCTTCTTACATTGGCTATACCGGTACGCCGGTGGAGTTGACGGATAAGAACACTCCAGCTGTTTTCGGTGATTACATCGACATCTATGATATGACTAGGGCTGTGGAAGATGGCACGACCGTCAAGATTTACTATGAGAGCCGTATCGCACGGTTGGAGCTGTCGGACACTGAGCGTCCGGTTATCGACGAGGAGTACGAAGAGATTACCGAGTATCAAGAGTACACTCAACAAGAGAAGCTGAAGTCCCGATGGGCGCGGCTAGAAGCACTTGCTGGTTCGGAGAGGCGTATCAAGCAGGTCGCTAAAGACATGGTTGAACATTATGAGCAACGTAAAGGTGCGATGTTCGGCAAAGCGATGATCGTTGTGATGTCGCGGCGCATTGCCATCGATCTCTATAAAGAGATCATTGCCCTTCGCCCTGACTGGCACAGCGATGACGACAATGAAGGCAAAATCAAAATCGTCATGACTGGAAGTTCAAGCGACCCGGCTGATTGGCAACCTTATATTGGTACGAAGCGTCGCCGGGAGCATTTGGCCAAACGAATGAAGGATCTGAATGATCCGTTAGAGATCGTCATCGTGCGTGATATGTGGCTGACTGGGTTTGACGTGCCGAGTATGAATACGATGTACATTGATAAGCCGATGAAAGGTCATAACCTAATGCAGGCTATTGCTCGTGTCAACAGAGTCTTCCGTGATAAGCCTGGTGGTCTTATCGTCGACTACATCGGAATTGCAGATATGTTGAAGTCGGCACTCCAGCAATATACGGAAAATGATCGCAAAACTGCGGGGATTGACACAGACCAAGCCGTTGATTTCATGCTGGAGCGAATCCAACTCATCCGGGAACAGTTGCATGGACACGACTTTTCGAAATATGCATCGGAAAAAGCCTCCGAGCGCATGAAAGCAATCGTCGAGACGGTGGATTATGTGCTTGGGTTAGGCGATCAAGGCAAACGCAACTTTGTAAACTGGACGACTGAACTTGCGAAGGCCTATGCTCTATGCGCCACGACGGAAGCAGCGGAATCGGTGAACTTGGAAATTAGCTTCTACAAGGCTGTAAAATCCGGCATTGTCAAAATCATCACCACGGAGAACAAAAAGAAAACGACGAATGAACTGGATGCGGAACTGAACCAGCTGATTTCCAAGTCGATCATGTCGGATGAAGTTGTCGATATTCTTGAAGCTGTCGGCCTGCAGAAACCGAATATTGCGATCTTGTCGAATGAATTCTTGGAGCATGTGCGAGGGTTGAAGCAAAAAAACCTTGCGGTTGAGCTATTGAGAAGGCTCCTTCAAGGAAAGGTTAAAGCTGTTTCCCGCACGAGCATCGTTCAGTCGAAGAAATTCTCCGAAATGCTTGAGGAAGCTATTCGAAAATACAACAACCGCACCATCGAGACTACACAAGTCATCGAAGAACTGATCCAGATGGCCAAGGAAATGAACGCTGCCGTTAAACGCGGCGAAGATCTTGGTCTGATCAAGGAAGAAGTCGCCTTCTATGATGCGTTAGCTTCGAACGAGACAGCGAAGGAACTTATGGGTGATCTGGTTCTCAAGCAGATCGCTCACGAGTTGACCCAGGCTATAAAAAACAATATTAAGGTGGATTGGACTCTGCGTGAGAACGTTCGTGCTCAAATGAGGATTACGGTTAAGAGACTTTTGAAGAAATACGGCTATCCACCGGATCTTGAGAAAATGGCGATTGACTTAGTGCTTCAACAAGCGGAGTTAATGGCACAGGCAGAGACAGAAGAATTTAAATACTAACAGACATCAGGCGTAGCTAAAAGCAATTCTTTTTTAGCTATGCCTTTTTAATTAAAGTTTAGGAGGGACTCGAGGATGCCATTATTAAAAACGTACGACCTGTTCATTAGTCATGCTTGGAAATACAACGAACAATACTACAAAGTAGTTGAAATGTTAGACAATGCCCCTTTATTTAATTATCGAAATTATTCTGTCCCCAAGCACGACCCGTTAGTAAATCCTAATACTGATGTGGGAAAAAGACAGTTGACAGGTTTGTTGGATAAGCAAGTGAGACCTGTAAACTGTGTGCTTATAATTGCGGGAATGTATGTAGCCCATCGTTACTGGCTTCAAACTGAGATTGACCTTGCGCAAAAGTATGGCAAGCCTATAGTAGGAATTAAACCTTGGGGGCAAGAAAGAGTGCCACTCGAAGTACAAAATGCAGCGGACACAATCGTTGGCTGGAATACAGAATCCATTGTAAAAGCCATTAGAGCTTATTCTATTTAAGGAGTGGAATTATGAACGGTTATTTAATTTTCTCTGATTTAAAAGGTTTTTCTAAATTAACAGAACCAGAAATCCGCATTTTTTATAAAGAAATTATGCCTCAACTATCAGAAAGATTAAAGCCATTTATCGAAAGAGCCTCTGTATGGAATACCTGGGGAGATGCGGTTGTTGCCGTATATGAGTCAGGTCACGATGCAGTTGGAATGGCCCTGCTGTATAGAGACTTGTTTAAAGAATATAAATATCATGAATTAGGTATAACAAAACTGTATCCAAGAATAGCGGGGCATTACGGTGAATTTGAGTACTTTGATGATCCTTTGTTACAAAGGAGAAATGTACTTGGGACAAATGTAAACACCACAGCAAGGATTGAACCAATTACCCGGCCCGGGGAAGTTTTTGTTTCGAAACAGTTTAAAGAAGCTATTGAAAATTTACCTGAAAAGGTGACAAGAGTAAGTTTTGATGAACTCGGTGAGATTGAGTTAGCGAAAAACTTTGGAGTGAAGGAAATTTATAGATTATACCGAAATGATGAACCCAAACAGATAATTGATAGAATCTTGAGAACAGATTTATCATGGGCTCTGCCAGAAGCCCCGAAAATGTCAGAGGATGAAAGCAAAACGATAAATTTCTATAAAAACGCTCCAAATAAGGAGATATTACAGCAAGCGCTTAAGAGCGAACAAATAGAAGGGAAATCAGGACATTATATTATTGAACTGGCCGACATATGTAAGTCTTTTGGTTTTTACGAAGAAGCTATTACATATATTCAAAGGGCTGAACAGTACTTTCTAGACATAAACGAAATTAAAGTTTACCCTTTTAAGCATCAAAAAAGGCTATTAAAGATCAAAGCAAATTGCCTTACAAGGATAGGCGAATATGAAAGTGCGGCCGACATTGTGTACGGACTGTGGCAATTAGGTGCAAGAGACTCTGACACCTTATCAATGTTAGCAGCACAGTACAAGAGAAGGGCAATATTTGAAAATGGTCGGTTGCTTAAATACGATGAAATACGTAAGGAGCTTCTAGAAAGAGCAAGAGATTTATATTTGGAGGCATTTAGATTAAACATTGAAGAATATTATCCTGCCATTAATGTTGCATATCTATACAAATTAATGGGTGGCATGGAAGCTGGAAAAGGAAATAAATTGGCGGGATATATCCTCCAGTCATGGGGTCACAGAAAAGGTGAAGACTGGTGGATGGATTCTACATTAGCAGAGGCTGAATTAATTCAGGATGACCTCGAGCCTGCTTTAGATTTATTTCAAAACGCAGTGAAGAACCATAATCCAACTTCCTTTGAAAGAAGAGCAACGTCAGAACAAATTCAAATATATGCACATTTCACAAATCAACAAGCAAATGTCGAACCAATCTTGAAAATATTGGAGTGAAAATTTTGACTAGAGTATTTATTTCACATAAATCCGAGGATGCCCAAAAAGCATATTGGGTCGGCCAACAATTTCAGAGACAAGGAGTCTCTTACTATTTGGATGTACTGGACGACAACTTGTTTGGAAGTGGAGAAATTTTAACTAATCATTTAAGAAATAAGTTAAATGAATGCACTCACCTATTGGCTATTATAACGAACAATACCAAGATTTCTTGGTGGGTCCCCTTTGAGATCGGGTTAGCCACTGAACGAGAGTACCCTATTTCAAGTTATGTTAGTTACTGGGATAAACAGCGGTTACCGGACTACTTATGGAAGTGGCCTGTGTTAGAGTCTGATCAAGATTTAAACAATTACATTATGTTACTTAAGCGAGACAGGACTACATTGCTGAATGAGGAGATTAATAAATCTATCTATACAGCCAAGCCCAAAAATTATGCCGAGGCATTTCAAAAGCGCATGAAAATATTGACTGGACAGCTTAGATAATAGGTAATATGTACGCAAACAGGTTAGAAAATTGGATGACGTTAGGGAGGCATTGCATGGGGCATAAATGCTTTATTTCTTTCAAAACGGAAGATCTTGAATACAAAGAGTATATTCAGAAGAATATGGATATCGATATGATCGATCAATCACTAAACGATGCGATTGACTCTGAAGATGAAGATTATATTCTAAGAAAAATTAGAGAAGATTACCTTTCGACATCTACAGTTACTATTCATCTAATTGGAAATGTTAGTTCTGAAAAATTAGGTTATGAGGAACAAAAGTTTATAAAAAGGGAGCTGCAGGCTTCGTTGTACAATGGGAAAGGAAACACTCGTAATGGAATATTAGGTGTCGTCCTCCCTTCCATGTACAAGAGAATTTATTTAGGTTCATATACTTGTTCAACATGTGGCCAGAGTCACAATGCAATCTCAATTAATGATGATACTACAATTAAAGAGTTCTCGTATAATTACTTTATTCCAAATAGTAAATGTGTTTGGTACGAGGAAGATAGATACTGTGTATTAGTGAAATGGGATGAGTTTGAGGCGAATCCTGAAAAATTTATTCAAGATGCATTCGATAAAAGAAATAGCCCGATAGCTTCAAAAATAAAAGTTCGACCATAAAAATTTTGAAAAGTTAAGTGTTAACCAGTCCTGTTGCTAGATCATGGGGCATTTGAAAGTCAAGTTATGCTACTTTGGATTGTGTAAAGGAGAAAAAGGATATCATATAGGTAATATGGATTTGTTCTGAGTAAGAAATCTTATCTGTTGCAATTCTATATAGAAAGATTGGTTACTGAGTAATATTAGGTAGGGATGGTAAGTTAGTCGAGGAGGAGAGTTTATGCTTAAAGAAATAAGGTATGTCGACTGGAAAAGTTTTAAGAGATCGACTTTATATATAGACCCCTTAACAATCCTAATTGGAACAAATGCAAGTGGTAAATCCAATGCTTTAGATGGGTTGGTATTTCTTAAGGGACTATCGCAAGGTAAAGATCTGCAAAGCGCATTAATGGGTGAATCTACAATTCTCCTAGATTCGAAAATTAATGCTGTTCGAGGGGGAGTAGAGTGGGCTGCAAGAAAGCCGGGGACAGTATTTTCCTTAGAAACCTTAATCTCAATTAATGAAAATTTTGATTATGAATATAAAATTAAGGTAAGAACAGAACCACATGTAGAGTTAATGTCAGAGTCACTAGTATTAGTAGAGTATAAGAAGAGATCTGAGAAGCGGACAGAGTTATTTTCGGCCACTGTTGAACAAGACGACAGTCCAAGTGTACTTGTAACCCTATATAATGGGCAGAAAGGAAGACCTAAGAAAAGGAACTTTAGAAGAAATGTATCGATATTAAGCCAAATGCGTAACCAAGAATTAAAGGACGAAGTTATTAAGGGTATAGAAACTGTAATTTCTACTCAAGAGAATGTATTTATACTTGATCCTGTACCAGCTTTAATGCGGGACTACACCTCGTTATCTAATATATTGGCTAGTAACGCACATAATATCGCCGGTGTTATTGCCGCCTATCCGGATTCAGAGCAACGAGAACTAGAGAAACAATTATCTGGTTATGTTACTCGCTTGCCTGAAGGGGATATACGGAGAGTATGGGCAGAATCGGTTGGAAGATTCAAGAATGATGCCATGCTGTATTGCGAGGAAAAGTGGAGTACAGGATCAGAAGAATTAATAATGGATGCCAAGGGGATGTCTGATGGAACCCTACGTTTTCTTGGGATTCTCACAGCGTTACTAACCAGGCCCCAAAATACATTGATTGTTATAGAGGAAATTGATAACGGCTTACATCCATCTAGAGCACAATTGTTATTGAAGATGTTAAAAGAGATTGGTATGGAGCGAAAGATCGATATATTAATGACTACACATAATCCTGCCCTAATGGATGCTCTTGGCCCTGAGATGGTTCCATTTGTTATTACGGCACATCGGTCTTCAGAAACTGGTGAAAGCAAACTTACACTGCTAGAGGATATAGAAAATTTACCAAAGTTACTAGCAGTCGGACCTATTGGGAAGATAGTCACCAGTGGGAGACTCGAAGAAGTCCTCTCGAAAGACAAGGAGGGGAACTAGGTTGTCAGTCAAGAAAATACTGATTATTGATACCTCGATATTATGCTGTTGGATTAATGTTCCCGGAAAAGAGGACTGTGGAAGCGAAAATGACAGGTGGGACTCTGAAAGAGCAAGTAAGAAAATAAATGATGAGGTTCAAAGAGGAGCAACGTTGGTATTGCCTCTTGCGACAATTATTGAAACGGGTAACCATATTGCACAATCAACGGGTGACAGATATGCTACTGCCCTGAGATTAATTGATATTATTAAAAAAGCAATTCAGAATGAGACTCCCTGGGCTGCCTTCTCTGATCAGTCGGTTCTATGGGATGAAGGTGAGGTAAGCCGGTTAACGGAAGAGTGGCCAACTCTTGCTGCACAAGGAATTTCTATAGGTGATGCAACTATTAAAAGTGTGGCAGATTATTATGCGAAGATACAAAGTTATCAAGTAGAGATATTAACTGGCGACGCGGGTTTGAAATCATATGAACCTATTCAGCTGATGCCACCACCAAGAAGGAGGAAAGGGTAGTAATAATTTAAACATCAATACGGTCAAGTACAAAGATTCAAATACATCATTGAGGATTGAAGTAGAGAAAGAATGCTATCGAGAGTCTGTAAAATAGATTGT